>JAAYEA010000071.1 GCA_012689325.1 Chloroflexota bacterium | reverse complement strand
CGACATAGGCCCGGTCGGGGAGGAGGACGGCGCCATCCAGGGCCAGGTGGATCGCCGACTCGCGCTGGCCGATCATCTGCGGGATCGGGCGCGGGACCAGCGTCTGGTCGATGTCCGAGATGAAGCGATAGCTCCCCGCGTCCTGGGCATTGCGCCAGGCGCGCTCCAGCATTTCGGCGGGTGAAGCGCCGTCCGCGCGGACGGTCAATCGCCCGCTCGCCGTTGCCAAGATGGCGACCAAGGTCAAAATGACCAAGCTGATCCAACGCACCCGGCCCTTGCTCATGAGGCAACCCTCCCTTGCTGACTGACCCGCTCTACCGACGCATTCCACCTTGCCCTGACGTCCGAAACGGTTTCTACTCGCCCGGCGCGCCAGCGGTCGCGGCGCCTGGCTCGCTCTCCTCCGGCTCGGTGATGGCCCGCAGGTAGCCGAAAAGCTCGTCCAGCGTGGCAAAGCCGCAGAGCTCCCCCGTGGAGGGGCACTCCAGGGACGCCCGCCAGCCGAGCTTGTCGTCGCCGCCCACCTGCCATAGCCGCAGCATGAACGCTTCGTACCGCTTTTCCATGCCCATCTCCAGACAGTGATTCCCAGGTGCCGAGTATAGCAGCGGATCGTGGCTGCAGCGTCAAAGAAACGTCAAAATCGCGGCCGGACTTGCAGTTGCCTCCGCGCGATTCGCGCCGTATAATGCATTTGAACCTAAAGGCGTTCACGCGGGGACATCCATGACGCTCTCGATCCATCTGCTTGGGCCCTTCCTGGCACGGGGAGGCCAAGAGCAGTCCATCCATCTCACCTCCAAGAAGGCAAAAGCGCTCCTCGCCTACCTCTCGGTGGAGGGCGCGCGGCCCCACTACCGCGACGCGCTCGCGGGGTTGCTCTGGCCCGACCACCCCGATCGGGCCGCCCGCGGCAGCCTCCGGCAAGCGTTGCAAGATCTGCGCCACGCCATCGGCGACGCTGTCCCCCAGCCTCTTTTCCTCGCCTCGCGCGAAGCGATCCAGCTCGACCCCCGGGCCGACCTGTGGCTGGACGTGGCCGCTTTTGAGGGCCTGGTGGCCAGCACCGCCCGGCAGCCCCTAGCCGGGCCGGAGGCCGAGGCGGCGCTCCGCTCGGCGATTGCCCTGTACCGCGGCCCCTTCCTGGACGGACTCTCCCTGGGCGATAGCCCGGCTTTCGAGGAGTGGCTCCTCCTGCGGCGCGAGCAGCTGGGCCGGCAGGTGCTTTTGGCGCTCAACGCGCTGGCCGCGCTGTATGAGGCGCGGGCGGCCTTTGCCGACGCACTGGCCTGCGCCCGCCGCGCCGTCGAGCTGGAGCCCTGGCACGAGGAGGCGCGCCGCCGGGTCATGCGCTTGCTGGCGCTTTCCGGCCAGCGCAGCGCCGCCATCGAGCAGTTCCGCAGCTATGAGCAACTGGTCCGGCGCGAGCTGGCCGTGCGCCCCGACCCGGAGACCCTGGCCCTCTATGAGCGTATTTGCCGCGGCGAGGTGGTGGCGCCGCCGCCCGCGCGCGCTGAGGAGGCCGCGCTTGCGCCGGCGCCCCTGGTGGAGCGCGTGGCCGTTCCAGCCCTGGTGGGCCGCGAGTCCGAGCTGGCCAAGCTCGCAGGCTGGCTGGCCCAGGCGCTGGCGGGCGAGGGCCGGGTCGCTCTGGTGACCGGCGAGGCGGGCAGCGGCAAAACGGCGCTCGTGGAAGAGTTTGGCCGGCAGGCGATGGCCGCCGAGGAGGGGTTGCTGGTCGCGCTGGGGTGTTGCAGCGCGCGCGGCGGCGTCGGCGACGCTTACCAGCCCTTCCGCGACATTTTGCGTATGCTCACCGGCGAGGCCGAGGGCGTCCTGGGGGCGGCGCATGCCCGGCGCTTGCGCGGCTCCTTGTGCCTGACCTTCGAGGCCCTGGCGCGACAGGGGCCCGATCTGGCGCGCCTGCTGGCGACCGACCCGCAGTTGGTGGCGCGCGCCCGCGCCTGCGCCGCGCCGGGCGCGGCCTGGATCGGCGAGTTGGAAAGCACGCTGGGCAAGGCGGATGCTCCAGGAGCGCTCATCGCCTTGCAGCCTCCGGCGCTCTGCGAGCAGGTGGCCCGGGTCCTGCACGCCCTGGCGCGCCAGCAACCGGTGCTGGTGCTGCTCGACGACCTGCAGTGGGCCGACGCCCCCTCGCTGGACCTGCTCTTCTACTTGGGGCGCCGCCTCCAGGGCCATCGCATCCTGATCGTGGGCACCTGGCGCACCGGCGAGGCCGACCCTCCCTCCCCCGGCGGGCCTCATCCTCTGGCGGCGATCGCCAACGAGTTCCAGCGCCAGTGGGGCGATATGCGCCTGGACCTGGCCCAGTCGGAGGGGCGCCGCTTCGTGGACGCCTACATCGACCGCTGGCCCAATCGGCTGGGGGACGGCTTCCGCGAGACGCTCTACCGGCACACCGGCGGGAACGCGCTCTTTACCGTCGAGCTGGTGCGGGCCATGCAGGAACGCGGGGACCTGCTGCGCGACCGGCAGGGCCGCTGGGCGGAGGGCCCCAGCCTGGCCTGGGCGCAACTCCCGCCGCGGGTGGAAGGGGCGATCTCCCAGCGCATCGGCCAACTGAGCGCCGAGCAGGTCAAGCTGTTGGAGGCGGCGAGCGTGGAGGGCGACGAGTTCCACGCTGAAGTGCTGGCCCGCGCGCTGGGCCTCTCCTCGGAAGCCGTGGCGACCACCCTGAGCGGCCCCCTGGGCCGGCAGGCGCACATCGTGATGCCGGGCAGCCTCGTGCGCGTCGGCGAGCGTCAGTTGGCGCGCTACCGCTTTCGGCACGGGATGTTTCAGAGCCATCTTTATGGGGGCCTCGACGCCGTGGCGCGGGCGCGCCTGCATGGGGCCATCGGCGAGGCGGCGGAGGCGCTCTTTGGCCAGGATGGGTCACGCCAGGCAGGCCAGCTTGCCCGGCATTTCGAGGAGGCGGGCCGCTTGGACAAGGCCGCCGCCTACTTGCTCAGGGCGGGTCAGCGGGCGGGGTGGGTCGGCGCGCACCGTGAGGCGATCGGCTGCTACGAGCGGGGGCTCGCGCTCCTGGGCCGCTTGCCGCCGACCGCGGAGCGAAGCGAGCTCGAGTTTGCGCTGCAAATGGCCATGGACTATTCGCTGGTGGGGACCCAGGGCTGGGGGGCCAGCGAGCGGCTGCGCGTCCTGGGTCGCGCGCAGGAACTGGGGCGGCAGGTCGGCTGGCCCACCCCGGTGATGTTGGGCGCCCTGCGGGGGCTGGCGGACCTCGCCGCCGCTCGCGGCGAGTACCAGCGGGCCATCAGCCTGGCTAACGAACTGCTGGCTGCGGGCGAGCAGGCGGGGGACCGCTTGAGCGTCGCCTCCGCGCACGCCATCCTCTCCCATTGCCTGGCCATGCAGGGCGAGCTGGCGCCGGCGTGGGAGCACGTCTCGCAGGCCACCGCCTTTGGCCGCCAGCTCCCCAGACGGCTCTCGGCGCAGGAATCGCTGGGCCTGCGCCCCCGCTGCGATATCGCCGAGTGCCTGCTGCTCCTGAGCCTCGGCAAGCTGGATCAGGCGCGGGGGCAAATGGCGCGGCTCCTCGCCAGCGACGATTGGGATGCTGGGCAGCGGACCATCATCCTCTGCCTGGCCGCCATGCTCCACGCCTTGCTGCACGAGGATCGCGAGGCCCGGCGGCTGGCCGAGGAAGGGCTGCGGACCATTGGCGGCGAGCCCTTGCCCGAGATGCGCGCCTGGGCCGAGGGGGTGCTGGGTTGGGCGGAGGCCCGCAGCGGCCAGCCGCGAGAGGGCGTTGCCCACCTTGCGGCGAGCATCCGCAGCAACCAGGAGCGGAACACCCTGACCTTTCGCTATCTCTTCCTGAGCCTATTGGCCGAGGCCTATCTGGCTGGCGGGGAGCTGGGCCTGGCGGCGCAGACCGTCGAGCAGGCGCTCTCGGACATGGCGGAAACGGGGACGCATTACCACGAGGCCGAGATGTGGCGCTTGCGCGGCGAGATCGCGCTCCGCGAGCGCGCCGCTGCCCCAGAGCCCGAACGCTGCTTCACCCGCGCCGTCGAGATCGCGCGCAAGCAGGGTGCGCGCTGGCTAGAGCTGCGCGCGACGGTCAGCCTGGCGCGGCTGTGGGCGCGCGCGGGCAGGCTCCCCGAGGCGCGAGCGGCCCTGGGAGCTTGCTATGCGACCTTTGTCGAAGGGTTCGACGCGCCCGACCTCGTCGAGGCTCGCGCGCTGCTGGCCGCCCTCGCCGAGCCCTAGATCACCCCGAGCTCCTTGCCCGCTTGGGCAAAGGCCTGCAGCCCCACGTCCAGGTCCTGGCGAGAGAGCATCGCCGACACCATCACCCGGATGCGCGCCAGCCCCTTGGGGACGGTGGGATAGCCGAGGGCCATGGCAAAGACCCCGCGTTCAAAGAGCCGGTTGGAGAGTTCCTTGGCCAGCGGCGCCTCCCCCAGCATCACCGGCGTGATGGGCGTCACGCTCCGCCCCACGTCAAAGCCGAGGCCCTTCATCTCCCCCTTGAAGTAGCGGGTGTTCTCCCACAGCCGGTCCACCAGCTCGGTGGACTCCTCCAAGAGCTCCACCGCCGCCAGGCAGGCGGCGGTGTCCGCGGGGGTCACGGCGCTGGAAAAGAGGAAGGGGCGCGCCTTTTGCCGGATATAGTCCACGATCACCTTTTTCCCGGCGATCGCGCCGCCCACTACCCCGAACGCTTTGGACATCGTCCCGATCTCGATATCGAACTGGCCGTGCAGCCCGAAATGGTCCACGATGCCGCGCCCGCCCCGGCCCAGCACCCCCTCGCCGTGGGCGTCGTCCACCATGGTGATCAGGTCGTGCGCCCGCGCCACGGCGGCGAGCCGGTCCAGCGGCGCGATGTCGCCGTCCATGCTAAAGACCCCGTCCGTGATCAGCAGCGCCCGGCGGTAGCTCTTGACGTTCTCCACGATCACCCGCTCGGCGTCGGCCACGTCGCCGTGCTCATAGACCAGCACCTTGGCCCGCGAGAGGCGGCACCCATCGATGATCGAGGCGTGGTTCAGCCGGTCCGAGATGATGCAATCCTCGGGGCCGACCAGCGCGCCGATGGCCGCCTGGTTGGCGCAAAAGCCGGACTGCACGTACAGGGCGTCTTCCACGCCCTTGAACTCGGCCAGGCGGCGCTCCAGCTCCAGGTGGAGCGCTTGTGTGCCGGCGATGCTGCGCACGGCGGCGGGCCCCACGCCCCAGCGGTCCACCGCTGCCTTGGCGGCCTCCTTCAGGCGCGGATGGTTGGCCAGCCCCAAATAGTTGTTGGTGCAGAGGTTCAGCACCCGCTTGCCGTTCACGATCATCCAGGCATCCGCCGGCGATTCCATGGTGCGGATGTTGATCAACAGCCCCGCTTGCCGGAGGCTCTCCATCTCGTCCACGATGAACTGTAGTTTCGGTTCGACCATCTGGCTCCTTTCGTTGCCCGCGAGGCTCCGTTGCGCTCGTTGCTGGCTCCATAGTACACGCCTGTGCCGGGGCGTCAAGCCGCACGGGCCTTTTGACAAACGGGCCATCCGGGTATACGATAGCGCCGCAAATCGGACCAATGGAGGTTCGTTCATGTCCGCGAGCGACATCGCCCGCATCCTTGTGACCGGGGCTGCGGGGCAGGTAGGCTGCGCACTGGTCGCGGCCCTGGGTCGGCGTTATGGCCCCGCCAACGTGGTGGCGGCCGATATCAAGTTTCCCCCCTCTTTTTCCGAGAGCAGTCCCCCGCGCGTGCGCCTGGACGTGACCGATCGCGAGGCCTTGGCGCAGGTGGTGCAGGCGCACCGGATCGACACGATCTACCATCTGGCCGCGATCCTCTCCGCCAACGGCGAAAAGAACCCCCAGGCGTGCTGGCAGGTGAACGTGGGCGGCCTGCTGAACGTGCTGGAGGTGGCCAGGGAGTACAGCCTGCGGCGGGTGATCTGCCCCAGCTCCATGGCGGTCTTTGGCCCCGACGCGCCGCGCCAGGGCACCCCGCAGGACACGCTGCTGCACCCCACCACCATGTACGGGGTCACCAAGGTCTCGGGCGAGCTGCTGGGCGAGTACTATTTCCGGCGCTACGGGGTGGACGTGCGCGGCATCCGCTACCCAGGGATCATCAGCAGCGAGGCCCGCCCGGGCGGCGGCACCACCGACTATGCCGTGGAGATCTTTTACGCGGCGCTGCAAGAGCGCCGCTACACTTGTTTCCTGCGCGAGGACACGGTGCTTCCCATGATCTACATGCCGGACGTGATCGAGGGGACCATCCAACTGGCCGAGGCCGACCCGGCCCGGCTGACCCGCCACACGGACTATAACATGACGGGGTTCAGCATCGCGCCCCGCGACCTGGCCGCCGAAATCCAGCGGCATCTCCCCGATTTCGAGATCGCTTACGCCCCCGACGCCCGCCAGGCCATCGCCGATTCCTGGCCTGCCGCCATTGACGATCGCGTCGCCCGCCGCGATTGGGGCTGGCGCCCGCGGCATGACCTCGCCGCCATGACCGCCGACATGCTGGCCAAGCTCGCCGCGCGGCAGCGCGCCGGCTCGCTATAGGCGGAGCGGCTTGACCTGATCCAGATCATGGCTCCCCCAACACTACCGGGTATTATGGAATCATTGCCGCTGCCATGCCGCAGTGGCATGAAAGGGAGAGCACCATGAACAAGACACATAACCGATCCCCTATACCGATCGTCGCTTTGCTTGTCGCAGCCCTGCTGATCGTGTCCTGCGGTAGTAGCCAGCCTGAGCAGGCGAATACCCCGCCGCCACCATCCGCAGCGGTCCAGCCAACCACGGCGACGCAGCCCACGACTGTCACACAACCGACTGCTG
>JAAYEA010000070.1 GCA_012689325.1 Chloroflexota bacterium | reverse complement strand
TCCTACCCCGCCTCGACGATGCGGCCCTCGGCCATCTCGATGGACCGCATCCCCGGCTGGATGAGCTGGCGGGTGTGCGTCACCAGCACCACGGTGAGCCCGAGGCTGGAGTGCAGCTCGCGAAAGAGGCCCACGATCTCGCCCTCGGTCCGCTCGTCGAGGTTGCTGGTGGGCTCGTCGGCCATGAGCAGTTCGGGGTTGTTGATGAGCGAGCGCGCGATCACCACGCGCTGCTGCTGCCCGCCGGAAAGCTGGCGGGGGTACGAGCTCAGCTTGTCGCCCAGCCCCACCCGCTCCAGCATCGCCGCCGCGCGGTCGCGGGCGTCGGGCTCGGCGCCGTTGCGCCCAAAGATGGTGGGCAGGATGACGTTCTCGTGCGCCGTCAGGGTCGGCAGCAGGCTGGGGAACTGGAAGACGAAACCGATCTTGCGGTTGCGGGTGTAGGATTGCTCCTGATCCGACAGCTTCCACAGGTCGACCCCGTCCAGCGTCACGCGGCCGGCCGTGGGGCGGGTGAGCCCGGCGGCCAGGTTGAGCAGCGTGGTCTTGCCCGAGCCCGACCGCCCCACGATGACGGCGAACTCGCCCGCGCCGATCTCGACGCTGACGCCGCGCACCGCCGTGACGGAATGCCCCTTGGCCAGCGGATAGACCTTGGTCACGTCCTGCAATCGAATCATCGCCCTACTCCCGCATGGCAATGGCGGGGTCCTGCCGGCTGATCTTGAGCGCCGGGAACAGGGCCGCCAAAAAGACGCTGAGCATGGAGAGGAGCACGCCGATCCCGATCTGCAGCGCCAGCGAGCCCGCCGACGGCAACAGGAACGGCACGCCCAACGACACCATGATCAGCCTTCGGAAGAGATAAATCGCCAGCACGGCGATAAAGACCCCCACGGACGCGCCGCAAAAGGCCAGCAGGCTCGCCTCGGCCAGCAGCGACTCGCAGACGAAGCGGCGGGTGGCGCCCAGCGCCCGCAACACCCCCAGCTCGCGGCGGCGCTCGTTGGCCGCCATCAGGTAGATCATCCCGATCAGCAGGATCGCCAGCGGCCAGATCAGCGCCATGATGATCACGACGGTGTTGAGCAGGCTCTTGAGCTGCGTGCGCGACGACTGAAAGAGGTTGGCGCTCTGGATCGGATAGACCCCCGGCACGGTGCGATAGATCTCCACGGCGAGGGCCTCGGTATCCAGCCCGGGCTTGGTCTTGAGCAGGACCGCCGAGACCTGGCCCGGCGGGATCACCAGGGGCTCCTCCGCCGCGATCTCGGAGACGCGCGCCAGCTCGTGCGCCGTCTCCAGGGTGAAAAAGAGGCTCTGGTCCAGCCCGGTGCCGGTCGGCTCCAGGTTGCCCCTGAGCGTCACCAAGGCGCCATAGACCAGGATGCCGTTATCCTCCTCGGTCGCCGAGATATAGTCGCCGCCGATCACCTCGCCCAGGGCCAGCCCGGCGGGGAGCCGCGCCTCCAGCCAGGGCCGCACGGTGAAATCCGTCGCCGGGTCGTAGGCGATCATGAACATCTCGGAGACGGAGCAGCACGAGGCGCCGATCAGCGTGGCCAGGTAGACCTGCGGGGTGACGGCCTCCACGCCGGGGATGGCCGCCAGCTTGGCCACGTTCTCCTCGGGCATCCAGAAATGGGCGGGGACGCCCATCAGCAGGGCGCCCTCCATCTCGGTCTGGGCGCCTTCGGGGACCACGATGATGTCGGCGCCCAGCCGATCCGCGGCCAGCTCCAGGCTGGCGGCGGCCCCGCGCAAGAGGAGCGTCGAAAAGAGCGCGAACGCCGCCACCACCAGGGCGCAGAGCGCCACCACCCAGCTCCGCAGGCTGTTGCCCGAGATGTTCTTCCAGGCCAACCGCAGCAGGTTCATGCAGCCGCCGCCGGCGCGACCGGCATTTCCTGGTCACGCGCGACAAAGAACAGCGCGGTGCTGGCCACGATGGCCACGATCCCCGCGGAAAGCAGGATCGGCCGCATGAGCAGGTTGCAGGTCATCGTCGCGCTGCCGCACGTCCCGATCAGAAACGTCGGCAGCAGGATGGCCACCGCCCCCGAGGCCACGCCGACGATGGCGGCGAGCCGCGTCGTCTCTTTGCGGCGCCCGCCCAAGAGCGCATAGAGCCCGCCAATGGCCAGCGGGATCGCCGCCGCGATCTCGGCGATGCCCGTCCAATGGCACTTCATGGAGACCTGCTTGCCGTTCGCCGTGGTCAGCCACTTGCCGTCCGACTGGCAATCGGTGAACACTGGCGCAATCGCCAGCACCAGAGCCGCCACCACCATCACCGCACCCAAGACCTTGCTCACTTCTCCTCCTTGTGATCCGATCCGTCCTATTCCCGCACGGTCATCACGCCCTCATACCAATCGTGCGGGCAACTGAACCTGAATTCGCCCGGCTCCTCGGGCGTGAATTCCAGCGTCTTTTTGTCCTGCGGCGAGCTGAGGATGAGATAAGTCTCCTTCCGCTCGCCCCAGCGGACGAAGAGCTCGTTCCCGCCGGGGACGTACCCCAACTGCCGGAAGGTCAGCCGCACGGGGACGCCAGCCTTGACGGCAAAGTGGAGCGGCGTATAGCCGCTGCGCGAGACCACCAGCATGACCTCTTGGACGCCGTCGGCGTTCACGGGGATCTCTTCCGCGGGCGGCAGGTTGGCCAGCATCGCCTGGATGTCCGCCAGCGACGCGGCGATCTCGGGGACGGGCGCCTCGCCATCGGTGGCCAGGGCCGCGAACTCGATGGCCGCGTCCTCCAGGATCAGTTGGTAAAAGTAGCCGTCCGCGGTGCCGCGAAAGTGCCGCCCGTCGCCCAGCGTGCCCGACCCCACCACCAGCCCCCAGTCGGGGTCGCCGGACTGGAACGCCTGAATCTGGACCCAGTAGGTGGTGGCCGCGGCGGCCTGGAAGGGAACGGGCAAGGCGAAACGATAGGTGTAGGTCTGCACGCCGCCCAGCACCTCGGCGGGGGTCTCCTCGGCGTTGCCCCCCACCCGGTAATGGACCAGGGGCGCCAGCGAGAGGTCCGGCTCGGAGCCGGCGGGGATGGATTGATAGATGTCCACGGTGAACTCGTGCACCGGCCCGCCGGAGCCGCCCCGGGCCGGGTCGTACCCGCCGCGCCAGCGCACCTCGTGGATGGTCTTTTCCTGCCCAAAGCCAAAGTTCTCCCAGACCGCCCGGTCGAACTCGCTGCCCTCCGGGTCGCGCCAGGAGGTGGGGAGCAGGCCGCCGGTGGGCTTGGGCGGCTGGCTATAGATCACCACGGCCACCGGCTCGGCCTGGGGCGCGGCGGTGCGGATGGCGGGCTCCAGCCGGGTGCGGGGCGTCGGCGTCGCCGTCTTGGCCTCGCACGAGACGATCCCCGCCACCAACAACAGGCAAGCCAGCCGCACGAATCTTGAGAGCATGGGGTCTCCTTGCATGTGGGACACGGCTGCTAGCCGCCCCCGCCGCCCGAGATCATCGGGAGATACGACCGGTGGCCTTGCAGCTCGGGCGCCAGCAGGCTGAACGCCGCGTCGCCGTTCACGATCTGGTAGGTGGGCCCTTGCAGCGGGATGCGGCGGAAGTAGCGGCCGTCGCCGCCCAGGCCCGCCGAGATGCCCCAATCGGGCAGGCCGGGCTGGTACGCCTCGATCTGGACCCAGTACTTGGTCCCGGCGGCGGCCAGGAACGGCGCCGGCAGGACAAAGGCGTAATCGTAGGTGAGCGCGCCGCCCAGCGTCTCGGCGGGGGTCTCCATCGCGTTGCCGCCCACCTCGTAGCGCGCCAGCGGCGGGACCGCGAGGTCCGGCATGGCCCCGTTCGGGGTGGAGGCATGGATCTCGACGGTGAAGTCGAACACCGGGCCGCCCGAGCCGAGCATGGCGGGGTTATAGCCGCCGCGCCAGCGCACCTCGGTGATGGGCTGGTCCCAGCCGAAGCGAAAGCCATCCCAGACCCACTGGTCGGTGTTGCTGCCGTCGGGGTCGCGCAGGGAGGAGGGCAAGAGCCCGCCGCTGGGGCGCGGGGGCTGCTGATAGACCACCACGGGCGGCGCCGCCTGCGCGGCGGAGGCGCCCCACCAGATCAGCACGACCAGGGTCAAAACCGCTGCGATGCGAACCATTCGGCGGAGCATACGACCTCCGGGGACGGGCCGGGGAGAGGAGACGCCTCGCCCCGCCATACGCTCGCGCCACGGCGGAGCCCCCATCCGATGGGGGTTGCCGTGGCGGCGCTGTCGCTATCCAAGGTCGAGTATAGCCGGGCTGGGGTGTTTGGACCGCCGGGGATGTTTTGTGCTGCGGGCGGGCTCGGTTGGAACGGTTGGAATTGGGTTGGAGCGCGGGGTTACACCAGGCGCTCCCGAATCTTGGCGCTGGCGAAATCCATCACCGTCACGACGATGACGATCATGGCCACCACGGTCCCCGCCTTGTGGTACTGCAACATGCCGAAATAGTTGTTGAGCAGCAGGCCGACGCCGCCGCCCCCGGCAAAGCCCACGATGGTGGAGACCCGCACGTTGATGTCCCATTGGTAGATCACGTACGAGATGAACGGCGGGATGATCTGCGGGAGGATGGCATACATGACCGACTGCAGGCGCGTGCCGCCGGCGGCGGTGATCGCCTCCAGCGGGCCGGGGTCGATGTTCTCGATCGCCTCCGAAAAGAGCTTGCCGACCAGCGCAAAGCTGGTGATCGCCAGCGAGAGCATCCCGGCAAAGGGGCCGATGCCGACCCAAAAGACGAAAATGGCGACGTAGAGGAGCGCCTCGATGGAGCGGAGAAAGTTGAGCAGGGCGCGGGTGGCATAGTAGGCCGCTTTGCCGACGGGGCTATCGCCCAGCAGGTTGCGCGCGGCGAGAAAGCTAAAGGGGATCGCCGCCAGCGCCCCCAGCGTCGTCGCGATGAGCGCCTGAAAGACGGTGATCAGCATCTGCCGCGACACCACCTGCAGCACGGCGGGCGAGACGTCGATGGTCACAAAGTCGCCTACCACCTGCCAAAAGGTGGGCGCCGGCTCGAACAGCTTGCGCAGGTCGATCTGCGAGAGCGACCAACTGGCCGCGAAAAAGGCCAGCAGCAGCGCGGCCATGAGCGCGGTGCGCGCCGCCCGCGCCAGCGGCCGCGGGGCCCGCTTGTCCGTGAGGACCTCCCCCACCAGGATGCGCTCGCGCCACCGCGCGCTCACATAGTCCACCAGGATGATGACCAGCGCCACCAGCCAGAGCGCCGCGGCGTATTGCTCATACCCGCCCTTGCGGATGGTCTCCACCACGAAAAAGCCGATGCCGCCCCCGGCCACCACGCCCACCACCGTGGCCATGCGCATGTTGATGTCCCAGCGCAGCAGGGTAAAGGCCAGAAACGGCGGAACGATCTGCGGGATCACGGCGTAGCGGATGGTCTGCAAGAGGCCGGCGCCGGTCGCGGTCAGCGCCTCCACCGGCCCGGGGTCGATGTGCTCGATCTCTTCCGAATAGAGCTTGCCCAGCGCGGCGATGGAGTGGATGGTCAGGGCGAGCACGCCGGCGAACGACCCCAGCCCCACCCACACCACGATCAGGATGCCCCAGATCAGCGTGTCGATGGCGCGGACGACGTTCAGCACGCCGCGCATGACCTGATAGATCACCGCGCCGCCGGGGACGCGGGACATGATGTTGTGCGCCGCGGCAAAGCTCAGCGGCAGCGCCAGCACCGCCGAAAAGAGCGTGGCCATCAGCCCGATGGCGATGGTCTCCAACAGCTTGCCGGGGACCAGCGCGGGCACCAACGCGCCCTCCCGCACCAGCCCCAGCGCGACCAGGAGGCCGGAGGCGGGCTTATGCACGATCTTGCCGACCAGGTCGCCAAAGTTCTCGCTGGGGCGCCACGCGCCCAGCTCGTCCCGCGCCACCAGGTCCGGATGCACCAGCGCGTTCAGCACGCCCTTGACATCCTCAAAGCGGCTAAAGAGCCGCTCCAGGTTGGCGTCGGTGACCTGCCAGCCGATATAGTAGACGATCACCAGCGCCAGCAGCACCCCCACCGCGTCCGCGGACCGCCGCCCGCGCGCGCGCCCATAGGCGTCGGCGACGTTCCACAGCCAGAGCAGCGCCAGCAGCGCCCAGAGCCAACTGGTCGTGAGCGAGCCCCAGGTCACCTCGCCGACCCCGAGATCGGCAAAAACCCATTGGATCAGCACGCCGAGGCCCAGGACGACGCCCAAGATGGCGGCGGCGCGTTGCCGCATGCCCAGATAGAACTGCCCGGCGCCCGGGACCACCAGCGATAGCGCGGCGGCCACCCCGGCGTTTCTCGGAGCCTTGGTCGGTTTGGCGGTAAGCATATTCATCGTGTTACCTAATTCATCAGTCTAGAGGATGGTGACCCGCTCGGCCTCTTGCCCAAAGATCTCTTTGAACTGGGCATCGTCGATCTCTTGGGGCAGGCCCTGAAAGACCAGTTGCCCCCCCTTGAGGCCGATGGCCGAGGTGGCATAGCGATGCACCAGGTCGAGAAAGTGCAGGCTGCACAGGATGGTGATCCCATCCTCCTTGTTGCACGCCTCCAGGTGCTTCATGATCGAGTGCGAAAGCACCGGATCCAGCGACGCCACCGGCTCGTCCGCCAGGATCAGCTTGGGGTCCTGCATCAAGGCGCGCGCGATGCCCACCCGCTGCTGTTGCCCGCCGGAAAGCGAGTCCGCGCGCACGTGGGCCTTGTCCTCCAGCCCCAGCCGCGCCAGCGTCTTGAGCGCCGTCTCGTGGTCGGCAGCGGGAAAGTGGTTGGCCAGGCTCATGTACGAGGGCAGATAGCCCAGGCGGCCGGCCAGCACGTTGGTCAGCACCGAGGAGCGCTTGACCAGGTTGAACTGCTGAAAGACCATGCCGATCTGGCGGCGCTGTTTGCGCATCTCGGAGGGCGGCAGCGCGGTGAGATCGACGCCGTCCAGGATGATCCGCCCCGAGGTGGGCTCGATGATCCGGTTGATGCAGCGCAGCAAGGTGGAC
The DNA here is from genome assembly GCA_012689325.1 of Chloroflexota bacterium. GTDB lineage: Bacteria > Chloroflexota > Anaerolineae > JAAYEA01 > JAAYEA01 > JAAYEA01. The sequence goes on along the minus strand of JAAYEA010000070.1, from coordinate 3,803 downwards.
TTGCCCGACCCGCTCAGGCCGATGACGGCCAGGAACTCGCCGTCCGGGACCTGGAAGCTCACGTCGCGCAGCGCCACCGTGCCGTTGGGGTAGACTTTGGTCAGGTTCTCGACTTTTAGCATCGTCAGTTCCCTAATGGCGGGAGGAAGGCGCCGGGCCTTCCTCCCGTTCACATACTGGTTGGTTATTTCACCAAGCTGGCCGCATCGACGCCCGCGGTCTTGAGCAGGTCGCGGAACTCGTCATAGAACTCGACAGGCACCTCGACCAGGTTGTCGTAGGTGTAGGCGCGCTTGACCACGGCCTTGCCGCCGGGGTCCGCCATCATGGAGAGGAGCCCCTGCACCGTCGCGGCCTTGAGCTTCGGATCGAAGCCCTTGATGAACTGCAGGCCGTCGTTGGGGATGCGGATGCTGACAAAGAACGGCTCGACCACGTCCAGCACGTCCGCGTAGGCCTTGGCCACCGCGGGCGAGGTGCGCGCGTCGATATAGCTCGCGCCGGCGTCGCAGTCGCCCTTGTAGACGGCGATCACGACGTTGTCATGGGACCCGGCGAAGGTGACCGCCTTCAGGTCCTTGTCCGGATCGATCCCGTTGGCCTTCAGGTTGAGGCTGGGGATGATCCAGCCGGAGGTGGAGGTGGCGTCCACGCCGCAGAAGGTCTTGCCCTTGAGGTCGGCGACGCTCTTGATGCCGGAGCCCTTCTTGGTGATGAACTGCCCCTTGTAGAACATCTGCTGGGTGCCCTTGAGGCCCTTGTCCGGGTCCAGGTCATTGGTCGAGTAAGCGCGGGTGGAGGCCAGCGCCGGCTCGATGGCATACTTTTCCCGGGCCAGGATCGCCGCAAAGGTGGCCAGGAACCCGGCGTGGGCCTTGCCCGCGCCCATGGCCTCGATGGACACGGCATAGGAGGTGCCCACCTCGATCTTGTAGGTCAGGCCGGTGATCTTTTTGAGGCAATCGACGGTCTCGTTGCCGGCCTTGGTGATGGTCGGCACGTCGCCGGACGGCACAAAGGTGATGATGATCGGGTTCTCCGCCGAGCCCAGCTCGCCCGCCTTGACGGTGGGCATGTTGGGCAGCGGGGCGCAGACGGCCGGCGGCGGCGTGGCGGTGGGCTCCTTGGTCGGGGCCGCGGCGGCGGTGGGCTGCGCGGCCGCGGTGGTCGCGGTCGGCGGCACGGGGGTCGCGGTGGGCGCCGGAGCGCAGCCGGCCACCATGGCGGCGATCACGATGAACGCTAGGGTCAGGGCAATGGTCCTCTTCATCTTGTCCTCCTGGTTGGTGTCTCGGCCTCGCAAGGCCCCGGCCTCCCGGCAGTCCGACTGGGCCGCTGGTCGCGCCGGTCCCTCTGGGCGATGGGGGCCGCTGAATCCGAATTCGAGCGAACGCACCGGAAACCGTTTGCTGGCTTGCTGGCCTCCTTTCGTCCGGCCGGCCGGACGATGCTTGCAGACGCAGGCGCGCCTGGCCCCACGGTTCACCAAAGGGCCTGGCCTGCGCGACCCATCCTTCGTGCGCCAGTATATCACCATAATCCCGTTAGCCCCAAATCGCGGTGGAGATCCCCCCTTGCCCCCCCTTCTAAGGGGGAGGGGGGATCTCCTTGCCCTGTGGAGCGATTTCCTCATCCTTTTGTGGTAGACCGCCCTCCCACTTATGGTGGAACTTGTCCCACCAAGCCGTTTTGGGGCCGTTATTCAACGATCTATTCACGGTCGCCGCCTAGAATGGGGCCAGAGGATGTCATGGTGCTTGCCCCATCGAGGTGTTCTGATGCCCGAGAGACGCCCGCACGCAGTATACATCCTGAGCCTATGGGAAGCCCAAACGGAGGCCGGGCCGGTCTGGCGGGCCTGGCTGCAAGATTCGGCCACCGGGGAGCGCCAGGGGTTCGCCACGCTGGACGAGCTGTGCGATTACCTGAGGGCCGGGGCACGCCTCCCCGAGCCAGAAAGCCCGGCGGCCGCCACGGAGCGGCCAGGCCGAGAGCCGAGGAGGGACGCGGATCATGAAGCGGTTGATCGCCCCAGACGGGACGGAACGCTCTGAAATCGGTCGGGATTCGCTGGCGGGGAACGCCGAGAGGGTTGGCTCCGGCCCCGCCCCTGTGCGCGCAAGGAGAATGATCTGATGAAGAGTCACATCTGCAGGTGGTTGGGAATCATCGTGGCGGTCGCGGCGCTGTGGCTGCTGGCCCCATTGGCGGCGCTAGCAGAGCCCACCGTGCCGCCAGCGTACCAGATGACGATTGACAGCCTGGGCGCGCCCAATGATATAGCCGTGGACGCCTCCGGCAACTTTTATGTCGCCGAGACCAGCAACAACCGCATCACCAAGTTCAATGCGGCCGGAGCGCTTCTGGAGACCTGGACAGCATACGCCGGGCAGTTCAGCAATGGGGTGCCGCTGTGGACCGAGCCGTGGCGTTCGCCGCGCAGCGTGGCCGTCGACGCGGCGGGGAACGTGTACGTGCTGCATACCGTCAGTAGCACGGATGCCAACGTGCCCGACTGGGAAGAGGTCGTTGTGGTGCTCGGCACGGGGGTCAGCCAGTGGGCTCAATGGGTCGCCGACCCGGATCTGCCGGGAACCGCGACGCACTGGTGGAACCTCTCCGTGAATGGGGCCGGCACCCAGGTCGACGTCACGACCTGCAGCAATGTGGCGCAATTCGCCCTTTCCGGCGGGAACCTGACCCTGACCGCCTCACAGATTCCCATAGCGCCGCCAGGGGGGAACGTCTCCTGTATCGATCCCTCCTGCGACGTGGCGATCGACGCGACGGGCTCCGCCTATCGAGCGACGAGCGACACCGGCATCTGCAAGCTGAACGCCAGCCTGGCGCTGGTGACCTCGTGGGGATCGAACGGCTGTGTGGCCGGCGGCGATCCCGCGGCCGTGTCGCCGCGGTACCGCAACGTGAGCGTGGACGCCGCCGGCTACATCTATGCCGGCGATTCGGCCAACGGCAAGGCGGAGGTCTTTACTCCGGCCGGCGTTTCGCTGGGGTACTGGGGCTCCTATGGGTCGCCGGTGGTGGCTGCATCGCCGGACGGCAGCCAAATCCTTGTGGCGGACACGCCCAACAACGCGGTCGATCTGTACGCCAGCGCCGCTCCCATCATCAGCGCGCAGTCTGGAAACTGGAGCGACGCGGCGACGTGGCAAGGAGGCGTTGCGCCAACCTCCGCCGATAGCGTGGAGGTGCGGCACCTGGTGACCCTGAGCAACCACGCAGAGGCGCAGACGCTCAAGGTCGGCCCCAACGGGCAGGTGAACGTCGCAGACAAGACCCTGACGCTGCGCAAGCATCTCATTGACAACAGCAACACTGGCGCTACGGCCATCACCAGCTCCAGCCCCGCCAGCGGCAAGGTCCGCTTCGAGGGCGCTGCCGAGCAGCGGATTACGACCGACGGCGGCAAGGCCGACGAGACCAAGATCGGCGCCCGCGTCGAGGCCTTCCACTCGCTCCGGCTGGAGAAGGACGCCAGCTTTGAGCAGGACGTCAAGGTCAACGCCGCCGGCAGGCTCGATGTCTACAACAAGGTCGCCAAGTTCAAGAAGGACCTCATCGACAACACCAGCGCCAGCCTTGAGGCCATCACCAGCTCCGACGCGAACAAGGCCGGCAAGGCCGTCTTTATCGGCGCCGCCCAGCAAAAGATCAAGAACGAGACTGGCGACACCAAGACGGACGAGACCAAGCTCGGCGCTCGCGTCGAGGCCTTCCAGGAGATCAAGCTCGAGCGCAACGCCAGCTTTGAGCAGGACCTCAAGGTCAGCGCCAGCGGCAAG
>JAAYEA010000528.1 GCA_012689325.1 Chloroflexota bacterium | reverse complement strand
TGTCGAACGAGCAGCCGTCCACCGCCCGCACGGTCCCCTCGTCCAGGAAGAAGTACGTCTTCACATCCTTCACTTCGATCAGCAGGTCTCTTTCTGTCATCGTTTGCTCCTATCTCGAATATGGATCCGATGCTTGACGCAAACCAGCTCTGATGCGGTGATGCAGGATGATCCACAAAAATGCCCGGGAGCCCGAACGATCGAGCTCCAGTCTGCCAGAGGAACGGTCGCCGGTGGGAAATTCGGCCAAGAGAGGAGAAAGCGAGCCAGCAGGAAAGAGCAGCGCGCTGGCTGTGAGGAATAGGACTGCGAGACCAATCACTGACGAGGGATGCAATGTCTCCACCTTGACGAAATTTGCCCGCCCTGGCATCAGTCGGCGACCAAGTCGAACGCGGCTCGAGACGAGCCGTTTGGCTAGCGGATAGCTGCCCAGTGGCCCGAACGCGCCCCCAGGGGGCGGCCACTGGGCCACATTATGCTACAAGCGAGGACAAAAGCCAAAACCCGGCACGAATGCAGGCTCGTGCGCGCTCCAGACGAGCACATTATAGGATGAAAGAAGGAAGTTGTCAAGTCGAAAAAACGCCCTGCTCTTCTTGTCGGGGCCAGGCGTCCGGCACTAACTGGCGCCGGACGCCTGCCAACCTGCCATCGTCCACCTGGCCGCACAACCTAGCGCAGGTTGGGGTCCGTGACCCGCTTGGACGCGTCGGAAACGCTCTTGGTGAACTTGGACTCGGCGATCTTGCGCTGGATCAGCGCGTCGAAGGCGGCGCGATCCACCGGGATATCCACCGGCTGCCCCGTCTCGCTGGAGAGCATGATGGCGTTGGTCAGCTCGACCTGGCCCAGGCACGCCTCGGCGGGGGTCAAGAGCGGCTCGCCGTGCATGATGTGCCGCGCCATGTTGCGCACCAGGTCGGCCTGGCCGCCTTCGCCCGTCCCGACCTCGACCTCCACCTCGCGGGCCTGCACCTTGTCCCACATGTTCTTGGCGCCGCGCGTAAAGCCCTTGACGCCCGCGGGGACCTCCCAGAAGCGCAGCTTGCCATCGTCCAGCACGATCTTGCCATACTCGCCCAACAGCTCCAGGCGGCTGCTGGTGGGGAGCTCGTTGACGCTCTCGTGGAACAGGCCGACCGCGCCGTTGGCATACTCGAGCATGGCCATGGCCTCGTCTTCCACCTCGATGTCGTGCTGGCGGGTGTTGCACTTGGCCCAGACCCGCTTGGGCAGGCCGCCCAGCCAGATGAACACGTCCATGAAATGCGGCGCCTGGTTCATCAGCACGCCGCCGCCCTCGCCCTTCCAGGTGGCGCGCCAGCTCGCCGAATCATAGTAGGCCTGGCTGCGGAAGCGCCCCTCCACCAGCAGCGTGCGATAGATCTCGCCCAGCTTGCCCTCGGCGACCAGCTTGTAGGCGGCCTGCAGCTCGGGGTCGGTGTGCATCTGGAAGCCGATGGCCAGGGTCTTGCCCGTCTCTTTGGCGACCTGGATCATCTTGTCGGCCTCGGAAGCTTGCACCGCCATGGGCTTTTCGCAATAGACGTGCAGCCCCGCGCGCATGGCCTCGATGGCGATGGGCGCATGGAAATAGTGCGGCGTCGCGATAAGCACGGCATCCACCAGGCCGCTATGGATCAGCGCGGTGGCCGTGGGAAAGCCCGGGACATCGAAGGCGTCGGTGGCCGTCTTGAGCGCCGTGGGGTCCACGTCGGCCACGGCGGTGAGCTTGACCTCCTGGACCTTGGGCAAGTTCCGGGCATGCCCCGTGCCCATGCCGCCCACGCCAATGATCCCAATTCGAACGACATCCATGTGATCCTCTCCTTTATACATTATGGTGCGACTTCGCGCAAATCGGCGTCATCCCAATACGAGTCGTTGTGTTTGACGCGGTATTCGGGATATCCCCGGGTAAAGACCGTCACCACATCGTCCTTGGCGACGGCGGCCACCGAGAGCTGCATCCAGGTATTATACTCCATTCGCGGCGCCGACCAGACGATGTTGGGCGAGGTCCAATCGGTCCCGCCGTTGGGGTCGATGCCGATTTGCACGCGATAATAGCCGGGCTCCACGATCTCGTCGGGGTTGTCGCCCTGCGAGCTCCAGACCTGGACCCAGATGGAAAAGACGCACCGCCCGCCGGGCACCACGGGCACGCGCTGCCAGAATCCGGCGTTGTGGGTGCCGTAGGTGGTAAAGAACTTTTGGGCGTAGGTGCCCTCCCGGATGCGGCGCGTGCCGTAGAGCCACTTGTTCTCCGGCTTGAACTCGGGCCGGCGGTTATAGCCCTCCAACTGGCCGGGGCCATCCTGCCACCAGGCGTCCCAGCCCTCGGCCACCACCACCTCCGGCGCGCCGCGCTCGGAAAAGACCAGCTCGAACGTGGCGTTCTCCAGCAGGTTTCCGCTGGGGTAATTGGGCGGCGTCGGCGTCTGCGTCGGCGTGCGGGTCGGCACCGGCGTGTTGGTGGGGATGATCACCTCTTTGGTGCGGGTGGGCACCAGCGTGTGCGTGCGCGTGCCGACCGCTTTCAGCGTCCTCTTGGGATGGACCGTGTGCGTCGCCGTGGCCGTCTCCGTCGGCGTGTAGGTCACGGTGTGGGTGGGCGTGGGCGTGTGGGTGGGCACCGGCGTGAAGGTATGGGTGGCCGTCGGCGTCCAGGTCGCCGTGTCCGTCGCCGTGGCGGTGGGCGTGGCCGTGGCGGTGGCGGTGGGCGTGGGCTTGACCAGCCACGAGGGCATGGGATAGCCGCTGGCCAGCACGCCCAGCACGATGGCCACCAGCGTCGCCCCGGCGGCGATCAGCAGCAGCAACGTCTGTTGGGCCTCCCGGCTCAGCGGGCCCCGCCGGGCGCGGGCGCCCTGGCGCGGCAGCTCGGTGGAGGCCGGGGAGGCGCCCAAGGCGGCTCCCGCCGTGCCAAGCCGGCTGCCCGTGGCCAGCGAACTGGCGGCGCCGCCCGATCGCGGGGCGCCCGCCGTCCTCGGCGCGCCGGCCGTCGCCGTGGCGGTCACGGCCCGCGCCAGCGGTGACGCCGGGCGCGAGGCGGCGGCGGAGGCGGGCAACACGGTGACGCCGCGCCGCTCGGTGGAGCCCGCGCGGGCCACCCCCCGGCGGAGCGCGTCGGCCAGCGCGGTGCAAGAGGTGTAGCGCTGCGGCTTTTCCCGCGCCATGCCGCTCAGAATGATCGCCTCGACGTTCTCGGGGATCTGCGGATTGAGCAGGGTGGGCACGCGTGGCCGCCCCCGCAACACGGAATAGGTGAGCGTGGCCATCATGTTGGAGGCAAAGGGCGGCGAGCCGGTGGCCATCTCGTAGAGGATCACGCCCAGGGCATAGACGTCGGCGGAGGCGTCCACCTCGCCTTGCCGCTCGAACTGCTCCGGGGCCAGGTAGCGGGCCGTCTCCACGGGCAGGTCCAGCGCGCTGCCGGGCCGGGGCTCCACCTGCCCAAAGCCGTAAAGGCGGACGTCGCCGCCCTCGGTGAGCCAGATATCCTGGGGGTTCAGGCTGCCGTGGACGATGCCGCGCTCGTGGGCCGCGTCCAGCGCCTCCGCGATGGCGTCCAGGATGGCCTGTATCTCCGCCAGCTCGAAGGGCTGCCGCCGCCGCTCCTCCAGCGCCTGGGCGAGCGGCTTGCCGGGGCCTAGCTCGTAGGCCACGTAGCGAAAGCCGTCGAACTCGCCGCTATCCAGGACCTTGCCGATGCGCGGGTGATCCAGCGAGGCCGTGACCTGCGCCTCGCGCTCCAACTGGGCGATGCTTTCCGGGGTGGCGCGATGGGGCGGCACGAGCTTGAGCAGCACGGTGCGCTCTGCCTGGGCCTCGCTCGCCAGGTAGGTGAGGATGCGCTCATCGTCGCGAATCAGGGTCGTTAGCTCGTACTTGGCGATGATCTGTTTGATCGTCGTGCTCCTTGTGGCGCCGCCGGAGCCAAGGCGTCCACCTTGGCCCGGTCACTTGCGGGTGATTGTAACCTCACTTGATCGAGTAGTCAAAACTGGCCTCCTTTACATTTTCTTTAGAATCTCTGCGCTGCTTCTCCACAAGCCGACGGTAATATAGTGAGTAGCGGGGTGGTCCCGCCGAAAAGGACCAAAAAGGAGGCTGCAGATGAAACGAGTATTCAGGTATGTGGGGGTGGCCGCGCTGGTCACGGTGATCGGCGTGGTGACCCTGGGAAGCGTGGCCTTGGCCCAAGGCGAGGAGAGCTCGACCGGCACCTTTGGCTTGCGGGAGAGGTTCCGAACCGCCATCGCCGGTATCTTGGGTATCACGCCAGAAGAGTATGAATCTGCCGTGGAGCAGGCCCGGGACGAGGTGGTGGCCGATGGCGTGGCCGAAGGTTGGCTAACCGGGGAACAGGCCGAAAAGCTCCAGTCCCGGCTGGAGGATGGCTTTGCCGGCCCCATGCGGGGCGGGCGGCCCCCTGTCAAGATGGACCGCGGCCTGATCGGCCACGAGGCCAGCCTGACCTCCATCGCGGCGGACAAGCTAGGCCTCACCGTGGACGAACTTTGGGCCGCGCTGCAGGAAGGCCAGAGCATCGCTGACCTGGCGGCGGATAAGGGCGTCGAGACGCAGGCCATCGTGGACGCCTACGTGGCCGAGCTCACCGAGGCGCTGGCCCAGCGGGTGACCGACGGCAAGCTGACCCAGGAGCAGATGGACGCGGCGCTGGCGCAGGCCGCGGAGCAGGCGACGGAGCGGCTGAACGGCGCGTGGCCCGAGATGGGGCGGCCGGACATGGGGCGTATGGGCCGGGGCATGGGCCGCGGCGGCATGCGCGGGCTGGCTCCCGATGCCCAGACCCAGCCGGAAGCGGCCCCCGAGACCTCCGGACCCGCTGGCACAGCCGGGCAGAGCGGGCTGTAAGGGCGGCGAGACCCTGAGGGCCTGGGGGACCTTGAGGGATACCTTACTGACGAATGAACCTTACCCAAGCGACGCGGCGGGCCGTATCCCCTGGCGGCCCGCCGCCCCACGTCAGGAGCGCGGAGCGGCCAATCTGACGCCCTTCGAAGGCTTTCCCCCTACCGGGCCGGTGGAGGCTTCGGCGGACGCCAGCAGGGCAACCAGGCTGGGAGCTCCAAAGCGGCACGGATGACGATAGTCATAGGCAAAAGCGGCGATATCCGTATAAAGATAGCAGCGTGGATTGGGGATGACCGACGCGGCAGGAGACATAGATGAACAAGGCAACGGCGAATTACTGGGTGGATATGTTGATCGGGGTCGCGTTCGTGTTGAGCGCCATCAGCGGCCTGGTTTTCCTTCTGCCAGGCGACATCGAAACCGGCGTGCTGTGGGTGAGTTATCAGGCGTGGAACGCGCTGCACACCTGGAGTAGCCTGGCGATGATCGTCGGGGTGGGGCTCCATCTGGCGCTGCACTGGAAGTGGCTGGTCTCCATGACCAAGCGACTCTTCAAGAGGCCGCCAGCACGGACCAAGCTGGAGCCGGTGGTGGTCTGCGTCGAGGCGCGCGATGGCGATGCTCGGGGGGGCGGGGTGAACCGCCGCAACTTTATCTGCATGGGCCTGGCCGGCCTGGCGACACTGGCGGGAACCGCAGCCGCGGTCAAGGTGCTCTCCGGCGACGAGACCGTGGCGGAAGCGGCGCCGGAGGAGCCTGACGTGAGCGCCGAGTCCGCCAGCGAGCAAGCCATCGTCGTGCTCCCGACCGACACGGCCCAGCCGGCGCTGGCGCCAGCGGCCCTGGCTACGGCGACCGTGGCAGCCACCAACACCAAGGCGGCGCCGGCCCAACCCGTAGCCACCAGCACCCCTGCCGCCGCGAAAAAGCTGACGGTCAAGTGCCCCAAGGGGCTCACCTACGACCGCTATCCGGGCCGCTGCAGGCTCTATCGCGACACCAACGGCGACGGCTATTGCGACTATTCGATCCCCAGCTAATCCAGTCTCAACTGCTCGCGCAGCGCGGCTGGCGCGGTGACCGGCTCCTCGCAAATGAAATCGTGGCAAACATAGGCCGTGGCCCGGCCCTCGACCTGCGGACGATCCGCCAAGAGGGCAACGAGGGCCGCGGCCTCGCTATTGGGGAGCCCCACGGCCAGCGCGGCGCCTGGCACATAGTTCCGGCGGACGGCCTCCAGCAGCGCGCGGGTGTCCGCAGCCTCCGGATCGCCGCTGATGGCGATGCCCCGCGGTGAGGATAGCTCGAACTCGAGTGCGCCGAGCCAGTGCCCCAGGGTCTGCGGGTTTTCCGCTAACTGCGGGACGAGGAGCTGCAGCGTGCCCACGGCCCAGCCGTGATAATCGGGCGCGCCGCAGAGGAGCGCCAGCCTCAAGAGCAACTCGGTGGCCAGCGCGCCGCCGGACGGCACGGCGTTATCTTGCAGCTCTTTGGGGCGGACGACCAGCTTTTCGTGGTCGTCGCTGGTATCGAAAAAGCCGCCGTGCTCCTCGTCGACGAAATGCGTCATGATGGCCTGGGCCATCTCGCGGGCGGCCATGAACCAGAAGGGGTCGAAGGTCAACTCCCAGAGGTCCAGCAGCCCGTTGCCCACCGCGCCATAGTCGGCCAGATAGCCGTTGAGCTTGGCCTGGCCGTCCCGGTAGGTGCGGTATAGGCGCCCGTCGTGGTAGAGGCGGGTCATGATGAACATGCCGCTGGATAGGGCCGTCTCGCGATAGTCGGCGCGGCCCAGGGCCCCGGCGGCCTGGGCAAAGCTGCGCAGCATGAGGCCGTTCCAGGCGGCCAGCGCCTTGTCGTCGCGCGCGGGGCGCACCCGCTGGTTGCGCA
>JAAYEA010000527.1 GCA_012689325.1 Chloroflexota bacterium | reverse complement strand
TTCGCTATCGGCACCGCGCCGGGCTACTTCTTCTTCTCCCCCTCGTAGGCCTTGCCGCCCAGGATCGCCTTCATCTCGGCCAGCGACGTCGCCTTGAGCATCTTGGCGATGCGCGCATCCTCGTCCTCTTTGAAAGCGCGCAGGTTGGTGACCACCTGCTCGAGCTTGTCCGCCGGGAACTTGACGGCGCCGTTCTCGTCCATGTGGATGATCTCGCCCGGAACCACGTCCATCCCCGCCACGCTCACCGGCACGTTCACCGCATGCACCGCCTGCGCGCCGTGCCCCGGGGTGATGCCGCTCAGCATGTACTGGAACTTCATCGGCCGGATCTCGTCGATATCGCGCGAGGGTCCATTGGAGATGCAGCCGAGGCAGCCCACGACCTTCATCTGGGAGGTCATGTTGCCCCCGGATAGTCCAACCTTTTTGGCGATCTCGGGTGGGAAGCGCTGCTCCAAGACCAGAATCGTCGGCTTGGGTGAGGCATCCAGCGCCTCCAGCACATCCATCCAGGAGAGCCGGTTATAGTTGGGGTCGGGCAGCCCATAAACGCAGGTCACCGCATAGCCAACCAGGCGGCCCAGCTCCGGGTACATGCATCGAATGGAAGTGTCGGTATACCAGTTCTGGGACCAGGGGTTGTAGAGCCCCAGGCAGAGCGGGTTCGTCGGGTAGGTGGCGACGACGTTGGTCACGGTGGGGGTGTCATAGTTCTTCAGCTCTTCGAGCATTTCCTGCACCGTCATCTTGGACATGGGTTCCTCCTATGCCTGCTTTGCAGCAGTGATTTGCTGCATACTAGTCGGATGCGCCACAGATGGCAAGTCGCGTCCCATGGCGGTGCTGGGCCCGCTTGACATTCTTGCGCCTCCGAGTATGCTGCCCCCACTGGAGTCAGGCATCCTGGCAGCTGCGGCTTGGAGAGATCGACAGGGAGGTCACGATGAGCGCCAAGATTCGCGTCTATAACCCCATGGGCTACCCACCCAAGGTCACGCCGGTGCGCATGGCGCCCCGCCTGGACACGCTGGAGGGCAAGACCGTCTATCTGGTGGACTGCCGCTTCGATGATGGCGACCTGCTCATGCAGCAGATGGCCGCGTGGTTTGCCCAGCACATGCCCTCAGTGCGGACGGTGCTCCGCAGCAAAGCCGGGACGCACCCCGAGGACGACCCAGCCCTCTGGCAGGAGATCCAGGCCAAGGGCGACGCCGCGGTTGTTGCGGTCGGCCACTGAAGCACCTGCGCGCCGGCGGTCGCCGTGCATTGCGTCACCCTCGAGTCCAAGTATGGCATCCCCACGGCCTCGGTGCACACCGACTCGTTCGTGGACGCCGTCACCCAAACGGTCTGGGCGCTGGGCATGCCCAACGTCCGCTTTGTCTATGTCCCCCAGCCCACCATGGGCAAGTCCCCAGCCGAGCTGCGCGCCTACGTGGATGGTCTCGATCCCGTCACGGGGATACCGGTGATGCGCGAGGTCATCGACGCCCTCACCCGGCCGCTGAGCGAGGACGACCAGAAGCAGGTGAGCTTTGACCGTTCCACGCCGCGCTTTGTGGAGCCAGACACCGAAGCGAACCTGCAACAGTTGTTCATGGATAACCACTGGACCGACTATCTGCCGATTGTCCTTCCCACCGAGGAGCGCGTGGAGGCGATGCTGCGCGCCACCAGCCACCGCCCCGCCGAGATCGTGGGCCGCCTGCGCCCCACCTCCACCCGCGAAGCGTGGGAGTTCACCGTGGAGAAAGTGGCCGTGAATGCCGTGATGGCGGGGGCCAAGCCCGAGTTTTTCCCCGTGATCTTGGCCTTGGCTTCCACGGGCGCCTCGGCGCGCGGCTCCACCACCAGCTCGGCTGCGGCCATGGTGGTGGTCAATGGTCCCGTGCGCCGCGAGATCCAGATGAACTGCGGCACCGGCGCCATGGGCCCCTATAACCACGCCAACGCCACCATCGGCCGGGCCTACGGCCTCTTCTCCCAGAACCTGCAGGGCGGGTCTGTCCCGGGCCACACCTACCTGGGCTCGCAGGGCAACAACTATGCCTACACCAACATCTGCTTTGCCGAGAACGAGGAACGCAGCCCTTGGGAACCCTTCCATGTGCAGAAGGGCTTCCAAGCCGACGAGAGCGTGGTGAGCGCCTTCACCGGCTGCCGCTCCACGGCGTTCACCCTGGGCGTGCGCGAAAAGTACTGGCGAGAGCATCTGCGCAACCTGCTGCGAGGCCTGGACCCGCACAACGCTCCCACCTTTATCCTGGATCCCATCACCGCCAACTTGTTCGTCGTCCGCGGCGGGTTTGACTCCAAGGAAAAGCTCATCGACTGGGTCTACGAGAACGCCACCATGCCTGCCGGCGAGTACTGGGACTACCAGCTCATCGTAAACTATGTGCTGCCCAAGGCACTGCAGGGGGTGGAGCCCTACGCCACGCACCTGAAGGCGCGCCCTGACGCGCTCATCAAGATGTACCGGCGCGATGAAATCCAGGTCGTGGTGGTCGGCGGCGAGACGAACGGCTACTGGCGGATCATGGGATGCGGTTACCGCAAGAGCGCCTCCGTGGACAAGTGGAAGTAGGCAGGATCGATTGGTCGCCCACTGCCAAGGCCCGGCTCGCCATGGAGCTGGGCCTTGGTGCTTTCGCCGCCGGCGCCCATCCTCGCGATGAAAGCGGGCCAGCAACTTGGGGATTTCCTCTGTGTTCTGTATAATGGATGGTAGCTACAGCG
>JAAYEA010000526.1 GCA_012689325.1 Chloroflexota bacterium | reverse complement strand
TCGGCTACGGCCACCGCGACCGGGTCAGTCCCTGCCACGGCGACCCGAACCGCCACGCGCAAGCCGACGCTCACGCCATCGCCCACCGAGACGGGGACGACGACGGCGACGCCTACCGAGACGGCTACCCCATCGCTCACGCTCACCCCGCTTCCGACCTCGACGCCGGTGGCGGGGATGTGCTGCCTGCCGGGCTATCCCGATTACGCCCCGGCGGGGCTGCCCGATTTCGGCCAGCGCCAGGTCGGCTGGCAGAACCCGCAGACCAGCGCCTGGTCCTATGACGGGCCCGTGGCCCTGGCCGACGCGCTCTGGTGGCTCGATTCCCGCTACGAGACGGGCGCCGTGCCGCCCCCCGCCGTGAGCGACTCGTACCCGCTCGTCCGCGCGCTGCACGGCGCCACCTGGGACGACCACGCCCCCGGCAACGTGCGCCTGCTGGTGGGCGACCTGGCCTACCTGGCCGCCACCGACGGGCAGGGGACCGCCGAGACGCTCCAGGGGACCGCCATCGAGGCGCTGCACGCCGCCGCCGCCGATTGGGTGGCTGCCGTGGGGCTGGAGGCGACGCTCCTGGAGCGGCCCGCCTATGCCGCCGTGCGCCAGCGCTTCCAGGAGGGGCAGGCCATCGTGCTGCTCCTGGGCTTCTGGGAGCGGCAGGACGGCGAATGGGCCCGGCTGGGCGGGCATTATGTGGCGCTCGCCTGCGTCGACTGCGCGGGCGGGCTGGGCGAGCGCGTCTCGCTCAGCGACCCCTGGTTCGACCGCGCCGAGTCCGGCTGGCCCGGCCTGGTCCAGCCGCCGGCGCCCCACGGCCACCCGACGCTCCCGCCCGATGCCGTCCACAACGACGCCACATTCGTCTCCTGGGACCTCTATGCGGTCCTGGCCAGCGCCGGGGTGGGGGATCGCTGGGGCCTGACGGGCTATGCCCCCGCCTATGCCGATGTCGCCGCCTGGGCCGGGCTCAATTTCGGCGCGGCGCTGGAGCCCTACCGCGCCGCCCATGCCGGCGGCGAGATCGTGACCGTGGTGGATTACGCGCTGGCGATCGGGCCGGCCCCCGCCACGCCCACGGCCACGCCCAGCGCGACCGAGTCGCCCACCCACACGGCGACGGCGACACCTAGTTCGACCGAGACCGATACCGCGACGCCCACGACCACCCCGACATCCACCGCGACGAGGCCGCCCATCATCCATCTGCCCCTGCTGCTCATCAACTCTTGAGCCGCAGCGGAATGGGCGCCGACCTGTTTTCCAGGCCGTGGAACGGGGAACTAGTAGCGCGGGGACTCCCTATCCCCTGCCTGGCGAGCTGTATCCTGGATTATTGGGGGTAAGCATGTTGTCAAGGCGTTTTATCAAGATAGCCCAGGTCCTTTTGGCCCTGGCGCTGCTGGTGGGGATCGCGGCGGCGCGGCCTGCCCCGGCGCAGGCCACCAGCCTCTATCCCGAGAGCCGCCTGCGCTTCGGCTATGGCGTCACCTGGGGCTGGAACACCAGCATCGCCAGCTATCCGATCAGCGCCGCCGCGCTCAAGGCCGGCTGGTACACCGATTTCACCTGGCAGGTCACGCCGCTGCGTCCCAACGGCATCGAGTTCGTGCAGGTGCTCTCGGTCCGCGAGCCCTTCACCAACTGGACGGGCCTGACCGCCGCGGTGACCAACAACCCCGGCGCCCTTTGGATCGTCGGCAACGAGCCGGACCGCCAGGAGCCGCTGCACCCGCGGGCCTATGCCCAGCGCTACCGCGAGTTCTATACCTTTATCAAGGGGCTGGACCCCACGGCGCGGCTCGCCAACGGCCCCATCGTGCAGGGGACGCCGCTGCGTATGCGCTACCTGGACGACGTTTTCCACGAGTACCAGTCGCTCTATGGCGAGACCATGCCCGTGGACGTCTGGACCACCCACGAGCAGATCCTCCGCGAGGAATACGACCCCTCCAACCCCAACGTCTATGGCTGCTTTGTGCCGCAGGCGTATATCCCGCGGCTCTATAACGGCGTCATCTATTCGGTCCCCAAGCCGATCTATTGCACCAACACCAGCACCGGCGCCATCGGCTATTGCCAGTATAACGAGGCGGCGGAGCTCCTCCCCGGCCAAACCTGGACCCAGGGGATGATGTACGCCATCGCCGATAACGCCAGCTCGACCCTGTTCATCGAGCACATCCAGCGCTTCCGCCAGTGGATGAAGGACCACGGCCAGCAGAACAAGCCGCTGATGGTCACCGAGTACGGCGTGCTGTACCCCAGCATCCTGCTCGCCGGCGGCGATGACGCGGTCCTGGCCTTCATGGACGCCACCTTCCGCTACCTGCTGGGGACCACCAGCTTTAGCCTCGGCCTCCCCGCCGATGGCTACCGCATGGTGCAGGCCTGGAACTGGTTCAGCCTCAACGTCCCGCCCTATCCGGAGCCGGGCGGCTACAACGGCTCCCTCGCCGAGTGGGATGAGGACGTCCTGACCAAGTTCGGCGTCAAGTATGCCCAGTTCACCAACGACGCCGACCCGCAGACCGGGACCGCCTCGCCCAGCGGCGGCGTCTT
>JAAYEA010000525.1 GCA_012689325.1 Chloroflexota bacterium | reverse complement strand
AAGGAGGTTTAAAAAGTGAATACGCGCAGGATCTTGAGGATCGTGGGGGCCATGGTGGCCCTGTCCCTGGTGGTCGTGGGCGTCGCCTACGCCTTCGGGGTGGGTAACGTGGACGGGGTGTGGGAGTACGTCGAAGACTCTGGAGCAGATGAGGGGGCCTACTGCGACGGGTGGGCCACGGTTGCCGGCGGGACGGTCACGGCTTTTAGCTCCAGTGATCCAGCCATCCAGACCGG
This sequence comes from Chloroflexota bacterium, assembly GCA_012689325.1. Classification (GTDB taxonomy): domain Bacteria; phylum Chloroflexota; class Anaerolineae; order JAAYEA01; family JAAYEA01; genus JAAYEA01. Next base: position 3,238 of record JAAYEA010000525.1, on the reverse strand, counting down.
AAGCAATACGGATGAGAATCAGGTGCGGTATGGCAGACCAGAAGGGCTTAGCAACTGCCCGAGCGGGAGCTACGGGTTTGGGCGGCAGAGCGGGTTCGGCTTTGACGGCATCAACGGCCCCATCAGCGTGGGCATGGATGCTCCCTTCTACCTGGGCAGCTTTACGCACTATAACAACCCGGTCTATCAATCTAGTCCCGCTAACCCTCTGGCGTGGGTTGACCTGGCGGTGACGGTGCCGGTGGACTGCGACGACAACGGGACCGCGGATACCACCTTCCTCTTCTACCCGCGGTTCGGCCTGGACGAGACGCCCAACAATGACGACACTCCAACGAATCCATGCCCCTATCTGCCAGGGGACCCGGTCAACGACAATGGGTGCGCCGACAAGGTGACCATCGTGCAGCCGCCGAACCCGACCTTTACCTGCTCGGGCGTGCAGTACACGGTGAACATCCTGGGCTTCACCACCAACGCCGACTGCGCCACGGTGTACGACGCGAGCGCGGCCAAAACCGAGTTCGTGACCAAGGAGCAGGCCACCAACAACGCCTGCCTGTGGGCCAACATCGCCGCGCCCACCGCGGACGCCCGGGTGCTCAAGGACTGCAACGGCTTTGCGACCCAGGACCCGCACTATGTGGTGACGGTGGACAACCTGGGGCCGGGCGTGGCGCTGGGCGCCCAGATCGTGGATGTCCTGCCCAACGGCGTCACCTACGCCAGCTACACCTCCCAGCGGACGGTGGGCGGCGTGACCAGCAACCAGGGCACCTGCACGGTGTCGGGGCAGACGGTGACCTGCAACCTGAACGCGGTGTTGCCCGCGACGACGACGGATGACACGGCCAAGTGGGTGGTGGACATCAACGTGGACTATGCGCAGGTGACGAACCCGTCTTTTGAGAACCAGGCCACCCTGACCACCACGTCGGTGGACCCCGTCACGGCCAACAACACGTCGCCCTGGGTCACCTGCACGCCGACCGAGGTTGAGCTGGGCCCATTCACGGCGACGGGAGCGGTGCGGTCCGTGGTGCTCCACTGGGAGACGTACAGCGAGACCGACAACCTGGGCTTTAACATCTATCGCGCGCCCAGCCTCAAGGGGAAAAAGACCAAGGTCAACAAGGAGATCATTCCCGGTCTGCTTGGGAGCCCCACTGGCAGGACGTATGAGTACACGGATGAGCCTCTCGCCCCGAACAAGACCTTCTTCTATTGGCTGGAGGACCTGGACAGCAACGGCCAGACCGTGCTCCACGGTCCGGTGCAGGCGACGACGCTAAAGAACCCGAAAAAGAAGTAGGATCGAGAGAGATGTGGATGCCGCCGCTGCGGTCTCGCGAGGGGCCGCAGCGGCCCGGCAGTTGACGATGGAGGATGCGGTTTGGCGCAGCAAGAGGCGCGGTACGAACGCAACCCGGATTTCATCTTTCGCAAGATCGTGGACGAGGCCGTGCTGGTGCCGATCCGCCAGGACGTGGCGGACATGGACTGCATCTATACGCTGAACGGCGTGGGCGCCTCCGTCTGGCAGCATCTGGAGGGGCCGGCCAGCGTGGCCGAGCTCCAGGCGGCGCTGGAGGCCGAGTACGACGCCGAGCCGGCGGTGATCGCCGCCGACCTGGCGGCGTTTCTCGGCGAGATGGCGGCCATCGGCGCCGTGCGCGAGGCCTAGGCCATGGGCTGCACATCCTGTCCCGAGATGGACCTCGGCGAGTGGGGCGAGGAGCTCCACCAGCGGCTGCAGGGGCGGCGCTATCCCCTGGGGGGCACCCTGGAGGTGACGGACCGCTGCAACCTGAGCTGCGTCCATTGCTACATCAACCAGCCGGCGGCGAGCCGGGCGGCGCAAACCCGCGAGTTGAGCGCTGCCCAGATCGCGGGGCTGCTGGACCAGATGGCCGAGGCGGGCACCCTGTTCCTGCTGCTTACCGGCGGGGAGCCGCTGCTGCGGCTTGATTTTGCCGAGATCTACCAGATGGCCCGCCAGCGCGGGATGGTGGTTTCGCTCTTTACCAACGGCAGTTTGCTCACGCCGCGGATCGCCGACGTGCTGGCTGATTCGCGGCCCTTTGGCATCGAGATCACGCTCTATGGGGCCACTCCGCAGACGTACGAGGCGGTGACGCGGGCGCCCGGCTCCTATGCCCGCTGCCGGCGGGGCATCGAGCTGCTGCTGGAGCGCGGGCTGCCGCTGACGCTCAAGTCCGTCCTGTTGCGGGCCAACCGCCACGAGCTGCCCGCCATGCGCGAATTGGCCGCCGAGCTGGGGGTCAAGTTCCGCTACGATGGCACGCTCTGGCCCCGGCTGGATGGGGGAGAGCAGCCCTACGACCAGCGGCTCTCCCTGGAAGAGATGCTGGCCCTGGATCTCGAGGATCCGGAGCGGCGGCGGCAATGGGAGAAGACGGCCGCAGCTTTCAGCGGGCAATTCGTCCGCGCCGAGCGGGTCTATAGCTGTGGCGCCGGCCTGCAAACGTTTCATGTGGATAGCGCCGGCAGGATGAGCATCTGCACCATGTCCCGCCGGCCTGCCTATGACCTGCTGAGCATGGGCTTCCAGGAGGCCTGGGAACGCCTGGGCGAGTTGCGCCAGTTGAAGCGGCAGTTGGACACGCCCTGCCGCACCTGCGCGGTTGGCGCGCTGTGCACCCAGTGCCCCGGCTGGTCGCAGGCCGTCCACGGCGACGACGAGACGCCGGTGGAATTCGTGTGCAAGCTGGGCAAGCTGCGCGCCGCGCAGTTCCTGTGCCCGTAGCGAAAGAGAGGAGAACGCATGAGCAAACAGAGGTACGAAGCTCCGGCCGTCAAGAGGGTGCGCCTGGTGGTCAAGCACGCGATCCTGTCCGTCTGCCATAGCAGCCCGAACCTCGATCCAAAGGGCGCGACGCCTTGCACAGTCACAGCCGGCTGCAATATCCCGCCGACGCCGTGAGCGATGCGAGGATGGTTGGCGAGCCGATCCGGCCCAGCGCCCCGACGGGCGGATCGGTTGATCGCCAGGGGATGGCGCGAGGCGGGCGACGGAGCCCCTGGTCATGTGGGTTGACAAGATAGCGGCCGTGGAGACCGCCTGTTTGGGTTTGCGCGTGGCCGGTCTGGGGTTTTGGCTCGATGTGCGGGGTTCCGGCCTTTGCTTGGCGGTGCCGCCGGGCCATGCCCAGTTCCTGGCGCGAGAGACCTCCGAGGTCGCAGGTCAGTTTGCGGCTGGCCCGGCCTCGGAGGTTTT
>JAAYEA010000524.1 GCA_012689325.1 Chloroflexota bacterium | reverse complement strand
GAGGAGCTGGACGGCATTCCCCTAGTGGGCATCAAGGGACCAGTGATCCCGGATCATATACGGCTGCTGAAGCGGGTCATGGACATTGTCATTAGCAGTGCGGGCCTGGTGGTCCTCTCTCCACTGATGCTATTCGTCGCCTTGCTGATCAAGCTGGACTCCAAAGGGCCAGTTCTGTTCCTGCAGGACAGGGTGGGGGAGAATGGGCGCATTTTTCGCATCTCCAAATTCCGCACCATGTATGTCGGCTCGGATGGGAAGCAGCCTTCGCTCCTGCACGCGGCCCGGGACGGGCGCCTGGTCTATGAGAAGCGTCCGGATGATCCGCGGATCACGCGAATCGGGCGGCGCCTGCGGCGGTGGAGCATTGACGAGCTGCCCCAGCTCATCAACATCCTCAAAGGGGAAATGAGCCTGGTGGGGCCGCGTCCGGAAATGCCGTTCTTGGTCGACCTCTACGAGCCCTGGCAGCGAGCGCGGTTCGCTGTGCCACAGGGATTGACCGGTTGGTGGCAGGTCAACGAACGCAGCGAGAAACCCATGCACCTGAACACCGAATATGACCTCTACTACATCCAGAACTACTCGTTGCTTCTTGATCTGAGGATCATGTTGCGCACGGTGGGGGCGGTGTTTCGGGGCCGCGGCGCCTTCTAGGCCACCAGGGCCCATTGCCCATGTCGTGGCGGGATTCGGGTGGATTCCGCAGCTACTATCCAGGTGAGCTTGGCCTACGCAGCCCCAAGCGCGAGCCGTGAGAACACCAGGGAGGCCCAGGATCGCCAGCCCATGGTCGTCCGGATCGGTCCGGAGGTCAGCGTTCGTTCGCCAGAGAGGTCCGGGCTCTGCCGTCATGGATGCGAACCCCCGCTGGGGTGTCGCGCTCCTCGTCCTCATGGGCGCGTGCGCCGCGCTGTTCATGTTCCGGACCACCGCGCTGGGGCCAGGGGTCAGCCCTGACTCGACGGTCTATCTGGGAACAGCACAGAGCTTGTTGGCGGGAAGGGGGTTCGCGGTCGCAGGCGCACCGATGGTGCGCTTCCCGCCGCTGTACCCCCTTTTGCTTGCCGCTGCCGGGACCTTGCGCCACGGCGATCCCCTCGAGGGGGCGCGCTGGCTTGGCGCGTTGGTGTACGGGGCCAACACGGTTCTTTTTGGCCTCGCGGTTGGGCTGGGGGCAAGGCGGCGCTTGTCCGCGATAGTGGGGGCGCTGGGGGTCTTTTTGCCGTCCACGCACGTGCTGGCGGCGCACGCGATGGCCTGGTCGGAAGGGCCCTTCATCACCTTTGCCCTGGCGGCTCTGCTTGCCCTCGCCGCCTACGCCCTGCGGCCCGACAGGCGCCTGCTCCTGGCGACGGCGTTGCTCGTCGCCGCTGCCCTGTGTACCCGCTATGTTGGAGTGGCGCTGTTGGCGCCGCTGGTGGCCGCGCCCGTGGCCTTCGGCCAGGGGAACGCGCGGCGCCGCCTTGGCGATGCGTGGTTGAGCGCGGCGGTGGCGTTTCTGCCCTTATCCCTGTGGTTGCTGCGCAATCTCGCCGTGGGCGGGACCGCCACCGGCCGGAGCCTGCAGGTGCATCTCTTTGGGATGAGCCACCTACGCGACTTGGCCAAGACGGTGCAGGGTTTTGGCCTCTCCGTCTCGATGCCCGCTTGGGCCCAAGGGCTCTACGCGATCGGGGTCGGGGCGAGCCTGGTCGGAGCCCTGCTCATCCTGGGCCGAAAGGGCTGCTTGCGTAAGCAGGCCCTCTCCCCCCAGATCGCGAGCGCTTGCCTCGGCCTCCTGTTCGTGGGCATGTACCTCGCGTTCACCCTCGCTTCCATCTCGTTGTGGGATGCCGCGACTGCCCTCGACGCGCGCATCCTGTTGCCGGCCATGTTGGTGCTGGCCATGGCCGGCATCGCCCTGGCCTCGGCGCTGGCGCAGGCCCTCCACCGGAGAGCCCTTTGGCCCGTTTTTGTGCTCTTGCTGGCTTGTGGCGCCCTGGTCAATGGCCGCAGCGCTCTTGCCGAAGCGGCCGACATCCACGCGAACGGGCGGGAATACACTTCACGTTTCTGGCGGGAATCCAAGGTTATCAGCTACCTCAAGGAGCTCCCGGATGGCCTGGTCTACTCCAATGCTTACGACGCAATCGGTTACCTCACGGGCAAGCGCGCGCTCATGTTCCCGGCCAAGGTGGATCACGTCACGCTGAAGCCCAATCCGGGCTATGCCGAGCAATTGCGGCGCATGGTTGAAGAGTGCAAGGAGCAGAAATCGCTGATCGTGTCCGTGGACGCGGTGGCCTATCGCTGGTACCTGCCCTCGGCTCAGGATCTCGAGATGGCCGAGTTGCCTGTCCTGCGGGCCTTCCCGGACGGGGTGATCTATGGTCAGGCGGCCAGCGGGGCAACCGAGCCCGCCGCCGCACCAAGCTCCCACGCCCTGATTGCGACGCTCAAGGCGGTGGAGGGGGAGCCCCGGCTGATCTTTTACCATGCACCCGCCGGCTTGTGGACGCCGGTGGCGAGCGCGGGCGCGCACCGATCCGCCATCGCCGCAGGGGAGGTCCGTTTCATGTTTGGTCTGGACCACGACGGCGACGGTGTGAGCGAGATCGCGACGCTCAAGATCGTGGATGGCGCCTCGGTGCTCTTGATCTACGCGCAGCCGGCCGGCCCAGAGGAGCCGGCGGTCGTGCTGGCGAGCAACCGCCAACCCATTCCGGCGGGGGACGTTCGCTTCATGTTTGGCGTGGACCGGGATGGGGATGGGGTAGAGGAAGTTGCCGCGGTCAAGGTGGTGGGGGGAACCTCCTACCTGTACATCTATACGGCTCCGACGGGGCCAGGGGCGGAGGCGGCGATGGTGGCGGCGAACGCCGCGCCGATCCCCAGCGGCGACGTGCGGTGGATGTGCCCGGTAGACTATGATGGGGATGGGGTGACCGAGATCGCGGTGGTCAAGGTGTTGGAGGGTGTGCCCTACCTGTACATCTATACCTGTCCGAAGGGGATGTGGACGGGCGTGCAGCAGGTTGCCGCCAACGCGGCACCCATACCCAGCGGGGAGTTGCACGGCCTCTTTGCCATCGATATCGATGACGACGGGCCGGATGAGATCGCGGTGGTCAAGACCGTCGGGGGGACCAGGTACCTGTACATCTATACCTGCCCCACGGGGCCGTGGACCGGGGTGAGCCGGGTTGCCGCGAACCGGGCGCCCATCGTGAGCGGGCAACTGCTGAACATCCTGCCCGTCAAGAGCGGGGCCCGAGGCCCGTAGGACTGCGCCTGCTCTTGCCTTGGCGCTGGGAGTACGCATGTCCTATTGCCACGATTTGGCCTTTGGTGTACAATTACATTGCGGCGTGGCAGGCCACCTTGGTCATTCCTTGCTCGGGCCAGGCTGCGGCCAGCGCCACTCCGCGGCCACTGGGCCAAGCGTCAACTCGAACGTCAGGCGGGACTTGGTTTTGGCCAAGCCATCCAACCATACTCCAACTCGGGCCAACCACTGCCCAACGGGTTGCCCACCAGAACCGTCGTCTAGGGCCTGGGTTCCGTGCTATAATGAGGGTCGGGGCCGTGTACCAGTGGCGCTTTGGAAGCGCTACCGGGTATGCGGCAGCACAGAGGCGGGCAGCGGTGCAGGCAAGAATGGATCGTTCGCGTTAGGAGGTCAGTATGGGCTTCAGGAATCGGCTTGTGGGTTTGTTCCGGGTAGCCATGTTGCTCAGTATCCTGGGCTCTCTATTGATGCCCTTAGCCCAGGTTTCTGCGGCAGCGGCCATAGGTTCTGATGAAACCTCTGACGTACGGGTGGAGGGCCCGGCGGATCTGGATTGGGTGATCCAGAACCCCGGGGGAGACTATGGGTATGCGGTTGGGACCGCGGGCGATGTCAACGGGGATGGCTATGCCGATGTGATCATTGGCGCGCCAATGGTGAACCCGCAGACCGCCGTGGGGCAGGCCTTCGTCTACCATGGATCGGCCACGGGGCTGAAAACCACTCCCGCTTGGTCGGTGACCGGGGCCATTCACACGAGCCTGGGCTGGTCGGTGGGCACCGCGGGCGATGTGAATGGCGATGGCTACGATGACGTGATCGTTGGCGAACCGCACTTTACCACGGCAGCAGGTCTGGTGGATGCGGGACGCGTGAGCATCTTCCTTGGCTCCGCATTGGGCCTGGCCAGCAGTCCCGCCCGGGTGATCGAGGGCAGCGTGGCGAACGCCGGTTTCGGCCTCTCCGTCGGGACGGCGGGCGACGTTAACAACGATGGATTCAGCGACGTGATCGTCGGCGCCCCGCTGGCGAATGGGGGCACGGCGAGCGTCTACCACGGCTCGGCGTCCGGCATCGGCGCCACTCACGCCTGGAGGATACAGGGCGCCGCGGGAACCGACCTGGGCGATGCGGTCGGCACCGCTGGCGATGTGAATGGCGATTACTATGACGATGTGATCATCGGCGTGGCCTCCGCTGGCGAGGTCCGCGTCTATCATGGCTCGGCCTCTGGCCTGGGCGTCACGCCCGCCTGGACGGTGGAGGACTATGCCGAGGGGTTCGGCGATGCCGTGGGCACGGCCGGCGATGTGAATGGCGACGGCTACGCCGACGTGATCATTGGCGCGCCCTACTTTAGCCCTAGCGACTATGGCGATAGCACCCCCGGGCAGAGCCTGGAGGGGCGCGCCAGCGTGTATCTGGGCTCAGCCCTCGGCCTCGGCTCTACCGCTGCGTGGGCAGGCGAAGGCAACCTGGAGAACGTGCAGTTTGGCAGGTCAGTCGGCACGGCGGGCGACGCGGATGGCGATGGCTTTGCTGACATCGTCGTCGGCGCGCCCTTTGTCGAGAGCGAGGTGGGCGTCGGGCGCGTGTTCGTCTACCGCGGGTCGGCCACGGGCCTGGGCGCCGCCCCGGCATGGTCAGCCGAAGGCCCCGAGGGCGCTCAGTTCGGACACGCCGTGGGAACGGCCGGGGACGTGAATAACGACGGCCTTGCGGATGTCATCGTCGGCGCGCCCTGGATGAGCTGGGCCCACGTCTATCAACCCTTCTCGCAGTCCGGGACCAATAAGGTGCCCCATACGCTCTACGGGTCCGTGCTGATCAACCGCGTAGCGCCGCCGGCCGGGTCTGTTCTCACCGTGTGGGCAGGCAGCGTTCAGGTCGGGCGCGCGACCATCACTTCGCTCGGGGGCGTCTCCAGATATACGGTCGAGGCGCTCTGGGATAATCCGGACACGCCCGCAGTGGATGGCGTCACCGTGAATGGCCAGGAGCTGCGGTTCAAGGTCGGCGAGCGAATGACCGACGCGTTGGCATACTGGTCCGAGGGCGCCAATACCGAGCTAAACATCGTTGATGGCGAGGCTTCCTCCTTGATCGCCGTGCGTAAGATGACCAGTGGTGTGCCGTGGCTGTACCTGTACAACTCGCCTTACGAGTTCTGGTCTCCGGTGGTGAGCCAGGGTTCGAACAAGACGCCGATCCCGGGCGGGGACGTGCGGTGGATGTTCGGGCTGGACCACGACGGGGACGGGACCAGCGGGATCGCGGCGGTGAAGGTGGTCGGCGGGGTGCCGTACCTGTACATCTATAGCCAGCCGACGAGTTGGGAAGGGGCGTCTTCCGCGGTGGCGGCCAACCACCTGCCCATCCCGGCAGGGACGATCCGGT
>JAAYEA010000523.1 GCA_012689325.1 Chloroflexota bacterium | reverse complement strand
TGCCACCCTGCAGATCTTTGTGCGGCAGGGGGATGGCAGCGACGCCGCCACGGACCTGCTGGTCAAAGAGATCGCCTTCAGCATCCCGGTGTCAGATCAGCCCTTCGCGCTGCCGGATGGCGCGCTGTTGATCATCGGGCTGGCGCTAGCCGCCCTGGCCATCGCGCTGCTGGTCGTCACCCTGCGCGGGAGGCGGGGCGCCGGCAGCATGACGCGCCGCGATTGACAGCGCCGCCCCTTTCCGCTATAATGGCCTCGCTCGCGCAGGAAACCCTTCTGCCCCAGGCCCGCCAGCGAGCATCGCCTTGCCCCGACTGATCCCCAGGCGATCGGCAAGCGCCGATCCCTATACCCGGAGGAAACGTGCATCGGCATCCATTGAATGGTCCCCACGCTTTGCGCTGCGCGCGGATGGCGTGGCTGGTGAGCGGCCTGCTGGCCCTGGCGCTGCTGGCGCCGCTGGCTGTGGCCGCCAGCGGGCCGGGTTCGGCGCTGGCCCAAGAGGACACGCTTACCGTCGTGTTGCAGAACGGCGCCAGCTATTCCGGCAACGAGGACACCTATATCAGCGAGTGGGACGCCACGGCCAACTATGGCAAATACTATTTCCTGCAAACCACCGCCGAGGGCAAGCAACGCCCTCTGATCCGCTTCACCCTCACCGGGCTGCCGGCGGGCTCGGCGATCATCTCGGCCACGCTCAGCCTGTGGGTGGACGAGCGCCGCGTCTCCTCCGAGCAGGAGGGCCAGGATATCGCCATCTATGCGGTCAAGCGGCTGTGGGCGGTGAACCAGGCCACCTGGGACCAGGCGGCCCAGGATGCGCCGTGGGGCGTCCGCGGCTGCGATAGCCTCATCACCGACCGCGCCGCCACCGCGACCGATACCCAGCGCATCCTGCAGGCCAAACGCTGGTATGACTTCGACGTCACCGCCCTGGCGCAGCAGTGGTGGGCCAACCCGCGAGACAACCAGGGGATGCTCCTGGTGGGCAGCAGCACCACCTTTTCCCTGTTCAAGATCGCTTCCGCGGACTATTGGTTTCCCCAATACCATCCCAAACTGACCGTCCGCTATGCGCTCCCCACGCCCACGGCCACCGCTACCGCCACGCCTACCTGGACAGCCACACCGACCACCACGGCCACCGCGACGGCCACGGCCACGCCAACTGAGACCGGCACGCCGACGGCCACCTGGACGCCGACGGATACGCCCACCGTCACGCCGACGGACACGCCCTCGCCCACGCCCACCTGGACGGCCACGCCGACCGAGACCCACACCGTGACGCCGACAGCCACCGTGACCCAGACGCCGACCACGACGCCGACGGCCACCCCAGGCGGCGCGCGGGTGCACGGCGTGGTCTATGAGGATCGCAACCGCAACGCCACCTATGACCGGAACGAACGCCCCATGGCGGGCATGGTGGTCCGGCTGGATATCGATGAGGTTGGCGGAAATGGGGCGGCGGCCTATCGCACCGCCGTCGCCGATGCCGAAGGGCGCTACGCGATGGACGACATCGCGCCAAATCGTTACATCCTGTCGGTCGTCTTTCCCCAGGAGTATCGCTCCTCCGGAATCCGGCAGGCGACGCTCTTCCTGAGCGCCGGCGATATCCGCCAGGTCGACTTTGGCCTATGGTATCGCCTGCGCCACCTTCCGCTCATCCTCAGGGGGCCATAAGCGTGACAGACGAGATCGTGGAGCCTTTGGTCGGGGAAGACAAGTACCTGCGCTGCCGCGATTGCGGCATCTGGTTCATCTTTACCCGCGCGGAACAGCGGCGTTTTCAGGAGCGGGGCTATCTACACGACCCGGTCCGCTGCCCCACCTGCCGCTTCCTGCGCCGCCAGTCGCCGCGACGGCGCGCCCCGGGCACCAGCGACGCCGCCTGACCGAGACGACGGCCACCGAGCCGCCCGCTGGGCGGCTTTTTGCTTTGCCGCGGATTGTGTTACAATCCGCCAGACATTTATCCGGGGCGCCGGCGCGGGCTCCGTGGAGGCAGGCAGGATGAAGATCGTTAGGCTGGGCAGGACGGGCATCCAGGCGCCCATCATCGGCTTTGGCGGCATCCCGATCCAGCGCCTGACCGAGCCCGAGGCGGTCCGGGTGGTGCAGCGCTGCCTGGACCTGGGCGTGACCTTTATCGACACCGCCAACGGCTACACCACCAGCGAGGAGCGCATCGGCAAGGCCATCGCCGGTCGGCGCGATCAGGTTATCTTGGCCACCAAAAGCGGCGCCCACGACCGGGCCACCGCGCAGGGGCACCTGGAGCTGAGCCTCAAGCGGCTGCAGACCGACTATATCGACATCTGGCAGTTCCACGGCATCAACAACCCCGAGGGCTACCAGCGCATCATGGGCCCCGACGGGGCCATGGAGGCCGCCCAACAGGCCCTGCAGGCGGGCAAGATCCGGCACATCGGCTTTTCCAGCCACTCCATGGACATGGCCCTGGAGCTGGTCCCCACGGGGTATTTCGAGACGGTCCAATTCCCCTTCAACTTTATCACCAACGAGCCCGCCACCACCCTGCTCCCCTTGGCCATCCAGCACGAGGTCGGCTTTATCGCCATGAAGCCCATGGCCGGCGGGCTGCTGGACGACGCCACCTTTGCCATCCGGTACCTTTTGCAGTTCGACGGCGTGGTGCTGGACCCCGGCATCGAAAAGGAACGCGAGATCGAAGAGATCGTCAGCCTCGCCAATGGCGACTGGCGCATGACCGAAGCAGACCGGCGCGAGATGGAGCGCATGCGCGCCGAGCTGGGCACGCGCTTTTGCCGCCGCTGCCAATACTGCCAGCCCACCTGCCCGCAAGAGATCGCCATCTCCACGGCGCTCAACATTCGCAGCTTTTGGAAGCGCATGCCCGCGGAGCGGATTTTCGCCGGCAACTTTGCCCAGACCATGGCGACGGCGGAGACCTGCATCGAATGTGGCGAGTGCGAGACCAAATGCCCCTACCAACTGCCGATCCGGGACATGCTCTCCGAAAGCGTGGACTTTTACAGGCGGCTCAAGGCCGAATGGGAGGCCGCGCGCGGCTGATTCATCCCTTCCCACAGCGCGCTCGCAAGCGCTGGCTTGGCGCGGGTGGCCCAGATTCATCTCTTCAGGGAGGCACCAACATGTCGGAGCAAAAGACCTACACCGTCAGCATCTGCGGCCTGACCCGCCACTTTCCCCTGCTGGAGGTCGCGCCGGGCGTCCGGATCGCCATCTTTAACATGCTCGGCGATACCGAGATCGTCAAGGCGGCGGCCAAGGCACTCGCGGAGCGCCTGCCCGCCAGCGGCCAGGTGATCGTCACCCCCGCGGAAAAGAGCATCCCCCTGGCCTACGAGCTCTCCGTGCAGACCGGCCTGCCCTACGTGGTTGTGCGCAAAGAGCGCAAGCCCTATATGCTGGATTGCATCAGCAGCGAGGTCGTCTCGATCACCACCGGCAAGCCGCAGACGCTCTGGCTGGACGGCAAGGACCGGGACTTGATCCGGGGGAAGAAGGTCATCCTGGTGGATGACGTGATCAGCACCGGCAGCACCCTGGTGGGGTTGCGCGACCTGATGAGCAAGGCCGGGGGCAAGGTCATCGCCGAGGCGGCCGTGTTTACCGAGGGCGATCCTGCCAAGTGGAAGGACATCATCGCCTTGGGCAACCTGCCGGTGTTCACCCACTAGGCGATCGACAGATGAAGATCGCGCTGATCCGGTCCGGCCAAGGCAATGCCGCCGACGACGCGCCGATTGGCTTCCGCACGGCGCGCCTCGTCTTGCGCGACATGGTTCGCGCCGATCTGGACCAGATCCAGGACTGGCTGCCCTTCGCCAACCCGCTCAGCGCCACCTGGAACACGCGCTGGTATGGCGAATCCGACATGGATCATTGGATCGAGGGGTACCAGCACGATCCCAGTCGCCGCATGTTCGCCATCGCCCTGCACGACGGGCAGATCATCGGGCGGCTATCGCTGCGGCAGATACGCACCGGCCTATCGGCGGTGCTGGGCATCGCCTTTGGCGCCGCCTGGGTCAACCAGGGCTATGGGACCGAGATACTGCGGGGGTTCATGCCCTACTATTTCGATACGCTCGGGTTTCAGGTGCTGCGCTTGGACGTGGCCGCGCCGAACCAGCGCGCGGTCCGCTGCTACGAAAAAGTCGGCTTTGTCCGGACGGGGGAGAGCTTTCGCAGCGTGACCACCTCGGATGCGCGCGCCTTCATGCGCATGCCCGAGTATGCCGAGCACCCCGAGTTCCTCAAGCGGCGCTTCGGGCAGCAGATGATGCTCTTTTACGACATGGAGCTCTCGCGGGAGCAGTGGCGAGAGCGCCAGGGCCAACGTTCCTAGGTCGTTTTCACAGTTCGGCGTATCCTGCGCCCTGGCTTTGCGTCCTAAAGAGCACGAAAGGACGCAGGATGCGCTCGGCCGTTGGCCGATCAGCGCGCCTCGCGCAATGCCCACCATGGAAAACTGGGCCGCCCCAACCTATGACCGGACTCTAGCTCTGGGGACCGCCGATCCCGGCGAGCAGGACAGGGCGCCCTCCACCTTGTCCGCTGAGCAGACGCGACTGGAAAGCGCCCAGCAACACCTGCTGGCCACGGCCTCTCGCGACCTGCACGCCCCGCTTCTTCTTCTGCAAGGGTATGCCACCATGCTGGCCGAGGTATCACAGAACAGCCATCTGGATGCGCAGCAGGTTGCTTCCCTCGTCGGGCGCATCGCCAAGGGGACCTGTCAGCTCCGCCAGGCCGTGGAGGAGACGCTCGAGATCACCATGATCGAGGCGCGGGCGCTGGAGCTGCTCCCCCGGCCCGTCGACCTCTCCAAGATCGTCTGCGCCATCTTGCAGGACCTGCGCCAGGAGATCCTCGGCCGGGGCTTGGTCCTCTCCATGGAGCGGACGCCGAAGGGGCCCAAGGTCGTGGGCGATCCGCTGCGCTTGCGCCAGGCGCTCCAGCATCTGATCGCCCACGTCATCGCCAACCTCCCCAGCGACCGCGCCCGGATCACCATGCGCTCCTGGCAGGACGATGGGCCGCTCACGACCCAGGGCAAGCCAAATGGCTTTGCCGAGCTGACGATCAGCGACGGCGGGGGAGAACCGCTGGAGCCGCCGCCAGCGGCCAGCGCGGACCCGCGCCATTCCGCCACCCAGCTCGCCATCGCCAAGGGGATCATCGAGCTGCATGGGGGGAGGATGTGGATGGAGAAGGGCGATGGAAACGAGGCGCAGCCAGCGCAGAGCTGGCATGTGGTGCTTCCCAGCGCACGGCCGGCCCTCGGCTCGCTAGTCGTGCGTCCCAGCCACCAGCCGCCGGTCCAGCTCCACCACAAGGCGCTGAATCACCTCCGGACCTTCGCCGGCCAGATCAAGCTCGGCGGGCTTTTCAACTCCCGCGCTCCGGTAGCGCAGCCGAATCGCCCATCGCTGCGCTAGCCCAAAGCCCCAGCGCCCCGTCTTGACCTCGCGGATATCCTCGGGCCGGAAAAAGACGTACCACATGCCCTGCTCTTCGTCCACGCGATCCAGGAACGGCAGAGCGCGAACGCGATGCTGCGCCATCAGGACGTATTCGCCCAATTCGGTCCGCCAGAGGGCCGCCGGCAAGCCGACGAAGCGCCGGCGCATCTCGCTCACCTCGAACAAGCCCGTGCCCCAGAGCCGCAGCCTCTCCTCGGCGGCCAGCCCGGAGACACGCACCCCCTCCGGGAGCGGCAAGGGCTGAAAGAAGGCATAGCCGCGGCGCCGGACGTACCACAGCCCGCCCCACGCCAAGGCCCCAGCCAGCAGGATCGCCGCCTGCCCGAAGGTAAAGCCCTGCCGCCCAGCGCGCCAGGCCAGCCAGGACAACGCCAGGGCCAGCGCCAGCAGCAGCCAGACGTCCAGGCGCATCGCCAGGAACCGGTAACGGCTCAGGGCATAGGCCAGGCGGCCCAGCAGGGCAGCGACGCGCCATCGCGCCTTCATCAGGGCACCCGAACCTCGGCGGGCAAAAAGAACCGCCCGTCGCTGATCGTCACCTCGCCCTCCGCCTGCGGGGCCAGCCGCTCCCACGTCTGCGGATGGTACAGGCCCACGACGAGCCGGTAGGCGCCGGAGGGAACCCCCGCCAACGGGAGGATGTGCTCATCCCGCACCACCTCGCCCTCCGCCCACAACGTGGTGGGATAGGCGCCCGCGCCAGGGGCGGCGTCGCGCTGCGCCACGATCTTGTCCTGGGCCGGGTCCAAAAGATGGATAAAGACGGTATAGTCGGTTTCCATGCGCGCCAGCCCCTGCCAATAGAGGGTCAAGCGCAGCGCCTCCGCCGATTGCTCCAGGTCGTAGCCCAGCAGCCTGGCCTTGCCGCCCAACGCGACGGCCAGCGCGGTCTGCATGGGCGGCGGCTCGAAGGCGCGGGCCCGGGCCTTTACCGTCAGCGCTTGCGGCAAGGTGTACGCGCCCAAGCTCTCCCCGGTCTGCGCGTCCAGCAGCTCCAGCGCCACGGAATAGCTCCCCGCGGCCAGGTCCGCCAGCCGGTAGGTCCCACTCACCAAAGCGTGCGGCGGCCATTGCGGCGTGGCATAGGCCGGGGCCAAGCGCTGCGCGGGCCCTGTCAGGGCCTCGCCCGCCGCCGGGCGCGCCGCCAGGCGGCAGGCATAGTCGCGCGCTGGCGCCTCGGGCGCGGCCCAGGTGGCCTGCAGCACGACCGGCTGCCCCTCCTCGATCTCGGCGGCCAAGAGCGCCGCGGCGGCCAACTCCATGTCCAGCGCAAAGCGATGGACCGCCGCGTAATCCGACGTGACGCTGGGCTGTGTCAGGGCGATCCCCGGAACCGTGGCGACGCCGAGGGCTTGCAGCGTGTCGCTCTGGTAGAGCACCAGCTCCAGGGCATAGTCCGAAGCGGGAGGCGTCCCCGGCGGCAGGTCCAAGAGCACCCGGTCGCGGACCACCTCGCCCGGCTGCCAATAGCTCGTGGGATAAAAGCCGCCATGGGGCTGGATATCTCGCGCCGCCACCTGCCGCCCCTCGGCGTCCTTGAGCCGCACGGACAGGGCGTAATTGCGCAGCGCCGGGCAGCGCGCGGTCCAGCGCAGGTCCACGGCAAGCTGGGCCCCCTGCTGGCTGGCCTGGGCCTCCGTCAGCGCGATGCACGCGCCGAACTCGGCTACTGGGCTACCCGTGGGCGCCGGGGCCGCGCCGCCGCGGACGCGCACGGGCTGCAAGTAGGTCACGCCCAGGGTCTCGCCGCGGTCGTTGAGCGGCGGCAGCTCGCCCTCCCCATCCCAGACGCGCAGGCTGAGCAGGTAGAGCCCAGGGACCGCCCGCTCGGGCACCGTCAGGGCATACGGGGTGACGTTGCCCAGGGGAAGCCGCTGCTGGGCCAGCGGGTCGCTCACCTGGAAGAGCGGCTCGGCGAAGGAGACGAGCCGCAGCTCGGCCTCCAGCCCCGCGGCGGTTGCGCCTTCCCACTCCAGCGCGACCTCGATGGTCTCGCCCGGCGCCACCTCGGCGCTGGACAGGCGATACCCGGCCAGGGTAGCCTCCCCCCCGAACGAGAGGCCCGTCGGGTTATGGTGCAGATAGGGCTGCCGGGCAAAGTCCATGCTCAGGTCGGACCATGTCCGCTCCGGCGCCGAGGCCGCCGGCCACAGCCGCAGCGCCAGCGCCGCCAATAGCAGCGCCGCCAGCGTCCCGCCCGCCGCGCGCAGCAACCGCGGGGGGATCGGATGCCGCCAGACGATGATCATCGCCGCGGCCAGGGCCGCCAGCAGCGACGCCGCCTCCACCAGCCGCCGGCTGCGCGTCCCGCCGAAAGCAAGCGCCACCCGATGCGCGCCCTGCGGCACGTCGAGCCGGAGGTAGCCCAGCCCCTCCTGGGCGCGAACCTCCACGGCTTGCCCATCCACTGTGGCGCGCCAGCAGGGGAAATAGTAGGTCTGGAAGGCCAGCGTGGCCGCCGGCGAGGTCACCTGAATGTCCCAAGTCTCCCGCCCGGGGCCGTGGGAGACCAGCGTCGCCCCCGCCAGCATGCCATCGACCACCAGCGGCGCGCCCTTGGGCAGGTCGCGTGCCAGCGCCTCGGAGGTCATGGGGCGCGCCTCGACCCACTGGGGCAGGTATTCGTAGCGCACCGTGGTGCCGATATTGCCGGTGAACAGCTCGTAGAGGGCCAGCCGCTCCGGCGTCACGTCGCTTTCCTGGATGTGCAGGCGCTCCGGCTGCAGATGAGCCAGGCCCGCCCACAGGATCGCCCCGCCCACCAGCAGCGCGAGCCAGGGGCGGCGGGGCCACGGTCGCGCCAACTGTCCGATGAGCAGCGCGCCGCCCAGCGACTGCACCGAGAGGAAGCGCCAGGGAAACTGGATCATGGGCAAGAGCGGGATATGCTCCCACAAGGGGCGCGAGAGGGGCGTGATCATCCACGTCGCCGCGGCAAAGGCCAACAGGGCGAACGCGGCATAGCCGGGGCGGCCCTCGCCGCCAGACCGGCGGCGCCAGGCCAGCCAGACCGTGGCCGCCACCCCGCCGAGGATCAGCAGCGCTTGGGCCAGCCCCATGACAAAGGGCGTCCGGTCGGCGGTGATGGCGTAATCGAACCCCAGGCTGCGCTGGAGCAGGTCCCAGCCGCGAAAGTGGCCGGAGTAGTGGAAGTAGCCCGTGGTCATGTCAGCCATGTGGCCCAGGCCGCGCTCCATCAACGCCGGCCACCAGAACCAGGCGCTCAGGACCACGCCGCCGGCCAGCGCCGCGGCGCCATAGAGCGCCCAGCGCCAGCGCCGTTCGGCTTGGGTGATGAACAGGATCAGGATAAACAGGGCGATGAAGGGGCTAAAGATCAGCGCCGAGACGTTATGGGTCAGGATCAGCCCCGCATAGGCCAGCGCCACCCAGGCCGCCCGCCGCCAGGCCAGCTTGTCGTGGAGCCGCGCCAGGCACCACAAGATCAGCGGGTAGAAGGCAAAGGCATAGAACTCGGAGAGCGAGTCGCCGCGCACATAGACGTTCACCAGGTGAAACGGTGCATAGGTGTAGGCCACGGCGGCGAGGAAGGCGCTGGCCGGGCTGTGCGTCAGGTGGCGCACCAGGGCGTACATGCCCAGCGCCGCCGCCAGAAAGCCAAACGCCTGGGTCAGTTGGATCGCGGCGAGGTAGCCCAGGCCCAAGAACTTGAGGGCGGCGGCCAGGTAATAGGGCAAGGCCGCATAGTGGTTAAAGAAGGGATAGCCCAGCCCATAGGCCGCATCGGGCATCCAGCGCGGCGGGAAGCCCCCCGCCCGGAGGACCTCCACCAATTGCTGCACGCGCACCAGCAGGAAAGGGCTATCGCCGCCGGCTCGGGTGTTGACCAGCCCCGGCCCATTCACCAGGGGCCAGGCGGCGAGCAAAGCGAAAAGGAGCGCCGCGGGAAGCGCCCAGCGTGCGATATCCGGGCCTGGTCCCTTGGCGCTCCTCGTTTCCATCATGGCGAGCCAGTCTTGTGGTTAGCGCGGGCGGAACAGCCGCAGGCCGACGATCAGCAGCAGGCCCACCGCCAGCACGATGATGCCGCTGGCCTCGTTGATCGAACGGGCCACGGCCACCCCGGCGGGCACCGGCGTGTCGGTCGGCCAGGGCGTAGGCGTGAAGGACGGCGTCCGAGTGGGTCTGGGCGTGTTGGTGGGCTGCGGCGTAAAGGTATTGGTCGGCGAGGGCGTCCAGCTCGGCGTGGGCGTCGGCGCGTACTTGGCGGCGAAATCCAGGTTCACGGTCTTGCCCGGCACCAGGTACACGCCCCAGCTATCCGCCGCGGTGGCGACGTACCCCTCGGGAACCGCCACCGAGAGCTGATAGGTGCCCTCCTGGGCCGTGGTGAAGCAATGCGGCTCGGCCTGGTCGGTGGTGGTATAGCTCTCCACCGGCTGCCCTTGCGGGTTGGCGAACTTGAAGGCCACACCAGGGAGGGAGCCCTCGCCAGCGTCCGCGGCGCCGTTGCTGTTGGCGTCGAGGATCGCGCGCGCGCAGAGGGAGGCCACTTCCGGCGTGGGCGCGGGCGTCAGGGTCAGCGTATCGGTGGGAGTCGGCGAGTTCTCCGGGGTGGCGGTATCCGTGGGTGTGTTGGTAGCTTTGGGCGTGTTGGTGCGGGTCGGCGCCGGGCGCACGAGGGTCAAGCACGCGTCATCCCAATAGGAGTCGTTGTACTGCACGCGGAACTCGGGCTGGCCGCGGGTGTAAACGGTGACGGTCCCCGCCTTGGCCGTGGTGGAGACCGAGAGGTTGATCCAGGTGTTGTACTGGACCTGCGGCTCGGACCAGACGATGTTGCCCGAGGACCAATCGGTGCCGCCGGTGGGGTCGATGCCCACGTAGACGCGATAGTTGCCCGGGTCCTTGACCGAGTCGACGTCGTAAAAGGTGCTGCTCCAGACCTGGACCCAGATGCTAAAGGTCACCTTGCTCCCCACGGGCACGGCCACCTGCTGCAAAAAGCCGGCGTTATGGGTGGAAAAGGTGGTAAAGAACTTTTGCGCAAAGGTCCCGGAGTGGATGCGGCGGGTGCCAAAGCGGTTGGCGTCCTCTGGCTTGTACTCAGGCCGGCGGTTGAAACCATCCTGCTGGAACGGGCCATCCTGCCACCAGGGGTGCCAGCCATTGGCCACCGTGACCTCGCCGGCGCCGCGATCGCTAAAACCATCCTCGAAACCCGCGTTGACCAACCCCTCGCAGCCCTGGGCCAGCGGCTCCGCGCCCACCGGGAGCGCCGCAAACCCCAGCACCACAACGATCAAGATCGCGCTCGCGATAGAACGTAAACGCATGTGCCTTTCCTCCTAGTCGGATTCCGCCGCGCACGGCGCCGTTATAATGACATGGTCGCCCAAGGGCTGGCCCAGATCATCCGTCGCCAACAGCCTCTCCAGGCTGGGATAACGATATAGCCCCACCCAGATGACATCCTGGGCCGGGTCATAGGGCGCGCCAAGCTGGATGCGGCGCTCATCCACCACCACATCGCCCGCGCGCCAGGCCTCCGTCGGGTAATAACCCCTGGCCGCCGGCGCATCTTCCTGCCCCAACATCGCCTCGCCGCGCCGGACGTGGACAAAGACCGTCAGGGGTTCGCCCGCGGCCTCCAGAGCCTGCCAATAGAGGCGCAGCCGGAGCGCGTCCGGCGCCACCAGATCGCATTCGTACCGCACCAAGGCGATGCTCTGCTCAAAACGCGCCCAGGTGTCCACGTCGGGCCGGGCCTCTGCCTGGAAGGCCACGTAGAGCAGGCGAGACTCCTGCTCCAGGTCGCCGCGCTCCCGGCTCCCCTCGGCCACGCGGATCAGCGCGTTGGAGGGCAGCAGGCTCAGGGCCTGGCGATAGTCGCCATAGGGCCAGGCCAGCAGCAAAACGTCGCTGGCTGCGGCATCCGGCTGCGGCATCTCGGCGGCGGACCACAGCGCGACGCCATCCTGCGGCGCCAGAAAAGGCAGGGCCGTCCAGCCGTCCCACAGGCGGCGCTCCACATAGACCCGCGCCCCCAGCCGGGCCTCGCCCGCCGCGGCGCGCAGGCCGCTCCCCTCCCAGCCGCGCCCCAGGAAGCGGTTGATCTCCGCCGCCGCCTCGGTCGCGCCCGCCTCCAGGTTGTAGTAGGCCGCCTCGCTGCGCACGTGCCGCCCATAGTCGCGGACGGTCCACGCGGCGCTGATGGCGAGCAACAGACCCAGCGCGACTGCCGCCAGGCCCCCGGCGCGACGCTGGCGCAGGAAGGCATAGCCGCGCTCCAGCCCCAGGGCCGGGAGCAGGAACAGCACCGGCAAAACGCCCACCGCGCGCAAAAAGTGCGGCGCGTCCTCGGCCAGCACGGTGGGCAGCGCCATGATGCCTACCCAGCCCAGGGCAAACCAATGGGCCGGGCGCCGCCTCAGCGCGCACCAGGCTGCGCCGACCAGGAAAAAGGCGCCCATGAGCGGGTCGAACACTGGCCGGTAGGGTAGGTTGTGGCGCGGGATGAAATCGCCGCGCACGAAAAACATCCCCGCCGTCTTGAGCGCATGGCGCGCCAGCGTCCCCCAGGGGTCGCCTCCGCTGATCTCGGGCGACCAGACGGAGAGCTGCCCCGCCCGCCGCAAAAAGGCGTCGGGGTGGCCCCCGGCGTAGGCCAGCAGAGGCGCCGCCACCGCCAAGGCCGCCGCCGCAAAGAGGGCCACCTTGGGCCAAGCCGCCCGCGGGCGGCGCACGAACAGGGCATACCCGGCGACCAGCGCCCAGATGAGCAAGGCGAATCGCGCCGCCAAATAGGTATATAGGCTGAGCCCCACGAACAGCCCCGCCGCCAGCCAATCCCACCACACGCCGCGACGCAGGGCGCGGGTCAGGCTCCAGATCGCCAGCGCCGAGACCAGCGGCAGCGACACGGCGCGAAAGCCGATCCGGCTCAGGTTCAGCGTCCAAAAGGTGGTCGCCGCCAGCGCCGCCGCCCACACCGCCACGCGGCGCCCCAATAGCTCCCTGGCCATCAAGTACGTGGCCGGGATGGTCAGCGTTCCCAAGATCGCCGAGACGACGCGGATCGCCCCGGGGCTGCGGCCCAACGCGGCCACCGCCGCCGCCACGATATAGATGTAAAGAGGCTCCCGGCCATTGTTGGCCTCGAAAAAGACCGGGCGCTCGCCGGCCAGCACCCGCAGCGCGTCCAGCCCGTTATGGGCCTCGTCATGATAGAGGCCCGGCGGCCAGCGATCCAGGGCGTAGAAGCGCAAAGCCGCCGCCACCAGGGTGATGGCGACGACCAGCAGGGCTTCGCCCCAACGATCCCGGAGCCGCTTCGCGCCGGCCACACTGCCGCCCATTATAGCATAGCCCCGGCCAGAAGCCAAGCGAGGTCGCCAGCCAGCTTCACGCCAATTCCCCCGTCAGGTCGTACTCCATGGCCTCGGTGATGCGCACCGGCGCCATCTCGCCCAGGGGCGCATCGCCATGGACCAGCACCAGCCCATCGATCTCGGGCGCGTCGCGATAGGAGCGGCCGATGGAGAGGCCGTCGCCTTGCCCCTCGAACAAGACGTCCAGGGTGCGCCCCACCTGCTCGCCGTTGCGGTCCAACGAGATCTCTTGCTGCAAGAGCATGGCCTCCTCGTGGCGCGCTTGCTTGATCTCGTCCGGCACCTGGCCCGGCAGCTCGGCCGCGCGCGTCCCCTCCTCGCGGGAATAGGGGAACACCCCCACTTTGTCGAAGGCCATCTCGTCCATGAAATCGAGGAGGTGCTCGAACTCGGCCTCCGTCTCGCCGGGGTAGCCGACGATAAAGGTGGTGCGGATGGCCACGTCGGGCACCGCCTCGCGCAGGCCGCCGACCAGCCGCCGCACGCGGTCAATATCGGGCGAGCGGCCCATGCGGCGCAACACGTCGGGATGGCTGTGTTGCAGCGGCAGATCCAGGTAGTGGCAAAAGCGCGGCTCCCGGGCCATCAGCTCGACCAGCCGAGGGGAAATATGCTGCGGATAGGTATACATCACGCGCAGCCAGCGCACGGCGGGCGCGGCGTCCAGCACCTGGCTGATAAGGTCGGGGAGGGCGTCGGAGAGGCCCAGGTCGCGGCCGTAGGCGGTGGTATCCTGGGCCACCAGGATCAACTCCATCACGCCCTGCTCGGCCAGTTGCCGCGCCTCGTCCACCACCCAGGCGGCGGGCTTGCTCTGTTGCGGCCCCTTGATCTGCGGGATGGCGCAAAAGGCGCAAGCAGCGTCGCAGCCATCGGCGATCTTGAGGTAGGCGCTGCGCCCCGTGGTCGCGCGGCGATCCACCCGGGCCACCAGCGAGCTGCCTTCCCCAGCGGGGGCCGGCCAGGTGTAACAGGGGCTCGCGGGCGCGCGTTGTGACGCGACCAGGCGGGAAAGAAAGGCGGGGAACTGGGACCACTGGCGCGTGCTGATGATGCCGTCCAGGCCGGGGACGAGGGCGCTCAGGTCCAGGTCCCGGCGCTCGGGCAGGCACCCGGCGGCGACGAGCCATTGGCGGCGGCGCTTGCCCTGGGCCAGCTCGCGCAAGGCGGCCAGCGATTCCTCGCGGGCGGGAGCGATAAAGCCGCAGGTGTTGACGATGAGGACATCGGCCTGGCGAGGCTCGTCGGCCTCCTCGTAGCCCTGCTGGCGCAGCAATTGGCCGATCCCCTCCGCGTCCACGGCGTTTTTGGGGCAGCCCAGGGAGACGATGTGAAAACGCTTGCTCACGCTGCTCTCCGCCCCTCCTGGGGGCCAGCCCTCCCTATGGCGCGCGGGTCGGGTTGGGGGTGATCACGACCTGCGTCGGGCTAACCACGCTGGAGACCGAGGGCGTGCCCGCGGCCAGCGCCCACTCGACGCGCACCGTGTCAGCCTGCGGGCCCAACACGCCATATTCCTGGCCATTGACCACGGCGCGGACGCCATTGGCATAGCCGCAATGCACATAGAGCTGCCGCTCCGCCGTCCAGGTCTGGGCCGCGCCCTGGTCCATCATGCCCTCAAAGACCTTGGCGCCATCGGCATAGACGCGCAGCCAGACGCTCATCTGCGAGATCAGCGTGACCTGGATCGGCGCATCGGAGGGCGGCAAGGTGGCGGTCGGGCTGAGCGCGGGCGTGATGGTCTCGGCCACGGTCGGCGTCGGGGAGACCGTCGCCGTGCCGGTGGGCGCGAGGGTCAGGGTCAAGGTGGCGGTCGGCGGGGCCGGCGTCGTCGGCGCGTCGGTCGGCTGGCTGGTGTGCGTGGAGGAAGCCGTGAGCGTCGGCTGGGCCGTGTCGGTCGGCAAAGCGCCGGTTGGCGCCGCCGCTTGGGCCAGCGTCGCGGTGGCCGGCGCCGTGGCCGTGGTTGCCGGGCGCGCGGCCCAGGGCCAGGCCGGCAGCTTGAGCAGCCCCTGACGATATCCCCACCAGGCCAGAAGGCCGAGGGCGATCACCACGAATGCCGCCAGGAACCAGGGCGCACGGCTGGCCGGGTCCTCCAGCGGCTCGGAGAGGGCCTTGAGTTCATAAGGCCGGTCAGCATCCCCGACGGTCTCTTTATAGAGCGCGACAGCTTGCTCGGGATCAAGGCCCAGCGCGCGCGCATAGTTACGCAAGAAGCCCTTGACAAAAACTGGAGCGGGAAGCTCTTCATAGGCCTCCTGCTCCAGGGCCTGCAGCAGCTTGACGCGGATATTGGTGATCTTTTCGACCTGCTCCAGCGAGATCCCCTTGGCCTCGCGGGCCTCACGCAGGAGGTCGCCTAATTGCCCCATAGAACCGACTCCTCACCATGGCGTGCCGCCATGTGTTATCCTCGTACTATATCCCCTTTCGGGCAAAAGTCAAAGCAGCCAGCGGTGCGCCTGCTTTGACTTGGGCGCAGAAACGATGTAGAATCCGGAGCAGTGTTTGCGCACCTCACACCGTGGAGCACAGGAGAGACCGCATGAAGATCGTCGTTGACGCCATGGGCAGCGACCACGCGCCCGAGCCCGACGTGGCCGGGGCCGTGATGGCCGCCAAAGAGACCGGGGCCGAGATCATCCTCGTCGGCCCAGAGGAGACGGTCAAGGCCGAGCTGGCCAAGCACGACCTGACGGGCGCCCAGATCACCGTGGTCCACGCCTCCGAGGTGGTCAGCATGGAGGAGCACACGCTGGCCGTCAAGGAGAAAAAGGACTCGTCCATGGTGGTCGGCATGAAGATGGTCCGGCAGGGCCAAGCCGACGCCTTTGTCTCGGCGGGCAACTCGGGCGCGGTGATGGCGGCGGCGCTCTTTAACCTGGGGCGGATCAGGGGCATCCATCGCCCGGCCCTCTCCACGGCCTACCCCACCGTGCGCGGCCACC
>JAAYEA010000522.1 GCA_012689325.1 Chloroflexota bacterium | reverse complement strand
GGGCACGCTCCAACTCAGCGTCCCCCGTTCGGCAGGGACGGCTTGCGGTGAGTCGGCCCGTGCCGGGGCGGGAGAATGGAGAAACACGATCAGCAGAAGGGTGGCCAGCAGCGAAACGACGAGAGGCTTTCTCATGGCTCCTCCCAAAGCAGCGCGAGGTCCCGCTTTTTCGGTTTTGGCATTCTCTTGGTGAGGCTGCAGCCGCGTCAGGGGTGCGGCTGGCTGGGTTAGGCAGCGTCATGATATCCTGTCTCGCCCAGACGGCAAATCCGTGCAACGAACAGCAGCCCTGCCACCTCTTGCCCACCAGCTATGGTGGCTGAGAGATGGAAGGGCCGCTTTTGGATGCTACCTAATCACCTTGTGTCACCGGAAGCCCAGCGTTCTTGCTCGATCGCGAGGCTAGGCGGTGATGGGGTAATTCCCGTGTTCCTCGATCGCCTCCATGATGGCCCTGATCCCGGCCGTAAAGATCCGCTCGCTTTCATCGTCATGCACGCCGGATTGCCCCATCTCGGTAAAGCCGATCACCAGCGCACCCCCGGGCGGGTCGCTCCTCAAAAGCTCGGAGGTGTACCGCCTGGTTTCCTCCGCGCCGCGATAAAAGATCGTCTCGGGAAAGTTCACCCAGATCACCGTCTCGGGCCCCCATGCCGCCCGTGCTTCCGCCAGGGAGAGATCACCGACGGGAGGCGGCGTGAAGGCCTCAAGCACATCGACGCCGGTGCGGGGCACGAGCTTGGCGAAAGCCTTCAGGTTGGAGGCGTGGGCGTGCAGCGCCCAGATCTTGCCCTTGGCGTGGAGCTGCGGGATATATTTCTCATAGAAGGGCAGGATCCACTTTTCCCACCACGCGGGGCTGATATCGCCGTTCAGGCTGCCGCCGCCGACGAACTCGGCTGGCGAGGCGAGGATCAGCGGCAGCATCCGCTCGTTGCGCCGCTCCAGCGCCTCCACCAACTTGGCAAAGTGATCGGGGTGCTCGTACTGCTCATTGATCCAGGGCTCGAGGCCATAGATCCCGCCGAAAAAGCTGCGCGTCTCGCTATACGCTGACCCAAAGACCGAGTCGCGGACGATGCCGTCTCCGCCCTGGTGTTCCATGCCGGCCGGCAAGTTCCGCGTGATCGTGTTGCCGTTGGCGGCGTACTCTCCAACGGATGGCCCCACCATACCATGGCCAGGAGGTGCTGCCAAGTAGCCAATCATTTGTCCCAACTCTGCGATGTTATCGTGTGCTGCATCATGCTAGCGGGTGCAGTCCGGGGGGAACGCCCTTTTCCCCCTGCCTGCTTTTGGCCCTATAATCCCTCCAGGAGGCAATCATGGACGTCATCCTCGGCATCGACCAAGGGACCACCGCTACCAAGGCCGTCCTGGTGGGGGAAGGACGCGCGGCCCTCGCCACGGCGCCCCGCGCGCTGGACCACCTCTACCCCCAACCCGGCTGGGTCGAGATGGACCCGGCGGCCATCTGGCGCTCGCTCCTCTCCGCCGCCGCCGAGGCCGTGGACCTGGCGCAGGCGCGGGGCGACCGTATCCGGGCGGTGGGGCTGGCCAACCAGGGCGAGTCGGTGGTCGCCTGGGACGCCGAGACCGGCGAGGCGCTTCACCACGTCATCACCTGGCAGTGCGCCCGCACGGCCGAGCGCTGCGCCGAGCTGGCGGCGACGGTGGACGTGGCGGCGCTCCGCGCCAAGACCGGCCTGCTGCTGGACCCTTACTTTTCCGCCACCAAGCTGCAGTGGCTCCTGGAGCGGGTTCCCGCCGTGCAGGCGGCCCGACGGCGCGGCTCGCTGCGGTTGGGCACGCTGGATAGCTGGATGATCTGGCGCTTGAGCGGCGGGCGGGCCTTTGTCACCGACTATACCACCGCCTCGCGCACCTTGCTCTTCGACCTCCATGCGCTGGATTGGGACGATGGCCTGCTGGCGCTGTTCGGCGTCCCCCGCTGGGCGCTGCCCCAGCCGCGTCCCTCCGCCTGCCTCCTGGGCGAGACCGCCCCCGCGGCCTTTTTGGGGCTGGGCCTGCCCATCGCCGGCTCCGCGGTGGACCAGCCTGCCGCCTTGTTCGCCCATGGCTGCTGCCGGGAGGGCGCGCTCAAGATCACCTATGGCACCGGCGCCTTTTTGCTGATGAACATCGGCCAGCGTTTTCGTCTGTCGCAGCACGGGCTGCTGACCAGCCTAGCGGCCACGGGCGAGGGCGAGCCTGTCCAGTACTATCTCGATGGCGGCATCTATAGCGTGGGCGCGGCGCTGGATTGGCTGCGGGATAACCTGGGCCTGG
The DNA here is from genome assembly GCA_012689325.1 of Chloroflexota bacterium. Lineage (GTDB taxonomy): Bacteria > Chloroflexota > Anaerolineae > JAAYEA01 > JAAYEA01 > JAAYEA01. The sequence continues at coordinate 25,004 of JAAYEA010000522.1, read as the reverse complement.
TCGCTGAGGCCGGCGAGACCGCCGCGCTGGCGGAGTCACTTCCTGATAACGAGGGCGTCTATTTCGTCCCAGCGCTGGCGGGGTTGGCGGCGCCCCTCTGGGATCGCCAGGCCAGGGCGGCGTTCCTGGGCTTGACCTCCGCCACCACCCGGGCCCATCTGGCGCGCGCTGTCCTCGAGTCCATCGCCTACCGGGTGCTGCAGGTGGTGCGCAGCATGGGGGCCGACGCCGGCGCGGCGATCGGCGAGCTGCGCGCCGATGGCGGGGTGGCGCGCAACGATTTCCTGATGCAGTTCCAGGCCGACATCCTGGGCGTGCCCGTGCAGCGGTCGCGCCTGGCGGGCATGACCGCGCTGGGCGCGGCGCGGCTGGCCGGGCTGGCCATCGGCCTATGGGATCGCGTGGCCCTATCCCAGCCCGTTGAGACCGACCGCTTCCTGCCGGGGCCGCGGGCGACCGCTCCTCTGGAGTCTTTCCATCGCTGGGAGGAGGCGCTGGGCGCGGCGCGGGCCTTTGGCTAGGCTCGTGCGCATTGCACACGTGTGCGGTCGCGTTTGCCATGGCGCCGGGACCGTGCTATAATGCCTGTGCTTCCCCAATCCAGGCTTTTCGAGGCGATCATGGCAGATATGGCGAACGATTACGATGTCCTGGTCATCGGCGGCGGGGTGGTTGGCGCGGCGATCCTGTGGGAGCTGGCCAAGTACGATCTGCGCCTCGCCCTGCTGGAAAAGCGGAGCGATGTGGCGGATGCCACCAGCAAGGCCAACAGCGGCATCGCCCACACTGGCTTTGACTCCAAGCCGGGCACGCTCGAGTCGGCCTCCATCGTGGCCTCCAACCCCCGCTGGGACGAGATCTGCAACGTGTTGGAGGTTCCCCTCCAGCGCTGCGGGGCGATCATGGTGGCGCTCAGCGACGACGACCTGCACAGCTTGGAGGGCATCCTCGCCGAGGCCCACGCCAACGGCGTCCACGATGTGCGCCGCCTCACGGTGGACGAGGTGCGCGCGCTGGAGCCCAACCTCAACCCTGCGACCTGCGGCGGCTTGCTGGTCCCCCGCGAAAGCTTTACCTCCTCCGCCTTGCTGACCATCGCCTATGCCGAAAGCGCGGTGCTGAATGGCGCCGAGGTCTTTTTGCAGCACTCCGTGACCGCGCTGCAGCCGGTGGAGGGCGGGATGCTGGTCACCACGCCCCAGCGCACCTTCCGCGCGCGCTGGGTGATCAACGCGGCGGGCCTGGCGTCCGACGCCATCGCCGCGCTGGTGGGCGATGACAGCTTTGCCATCACGCCGCGCAAGGGCGAGTTCTTTGTGCTGGACAAGTCCGTGGGCCCCCTGGTTCGGCACATCATTCTGCCGGTGCCCACGCCCATCTCCAAAGGCATCCTTGTCGCCCCGACGGTGGAGGGCAACCTGATCTTGGGGCCGACCGCCGACGACATCCAGGACAAGACGGACACGCGCACCACCGCCGACGGGATGAAGCGCGTGGCGGAGGCCACCCGCAAGCTGGTCCCCGCCCTGGACCCCTACCGCACCACCATCACCCAGTACGCCGGCCTGCGCGCCGTGTGCAGCACCGGCCATTGGGAGGTCCATCCCTCGGAGCGCTGCCCCCGCCTGATCCACGCGGCGGGCATCCGCTCCACCGGCCTTTCCGGATCGCCCGAGATCGCGCGCCGCGTGGGCGAGATGCTGGCCGAGGGCGGGCTGGCCCTGCGCCCGCGCCCCGGCTACCAGCCCCGTCGCCCGGCGATCCGCCTCATCCGCGAGGCCACGCCGGCGGAGGCCGAGGAGCTATGCCGCCACGACCCTCGCTATGGCCACCTGGTCTGCCGCTGCGAGCAGGTGAGCGAGGCCGAGATCGTGCAGGCGATCCACGCGCCGATCCCGGCCACCACGCTGGACGGCATCAAGCGCCGCCTGCGCCCTGGCGCGGGGCGCTGCCAGGGCGGCTTTTGCGGCCCGCGGGTGCTCGAGATCCTGGCGCGCGAGCTGGGCCGCGACCTCTCCGGCATCGCCAAATCGGGCCCTGGCGCCGAGATCGTGACGCAGCGCAACAAGGCGGCCTGGACCAGCAAGCCTCAGGACAACTAGCGGAGGGATTCCCGTGATTCGAGACGACATCGACGTGGCCGTGATTGGGGCTGGGCCTGGTGGTTTGGCGGCCGCACTGGGCGCCTGGGAGCGCGGCGCCAAGCACGTGCTCTTGCTAGACCGCGAGGAGGAGCCCGGCGGCATCCTCAAGCAGTGCATCCACAACGGCTTTGGCCTGCAATACTTTGATACCGATCTGACCGGCCCGGAGTACGCCGACCGCTTCTGGCGGCAGGTGATGGCGACGGGCATCGACTATCAGCCGCGCAGCATGGTGACCGCGATCTCGGCCGATGGCGCCCTCACCTGCTTTAACGCCAGCGCCGGCCGCCAGCAGCTCAAGCCGAAAGCCACCGTTCTCACCAACGGCTGCCGCGAGCGCACGCGGGGCAACCTGGCGATCCCCGGGGCCCGGCCCGCCGGCATCCTCACCGCCGGCACGGCGCAGCGGTTGGTCAACATCAACGGCTACCTCCCCGGGCGGCGGGTGGTGGTGCTGGGCTCCGGCGATATCGGCCTGATCATGGCGCGCCGCCTGACCCTGGAAGGGGCCGAGGTGCTGCGGGTGGCCGAGATCCTGCCCTACGCCGCCGGATTGCCCCGCAACGTGGTGCAGTGCCTGCACGACTATGATATCCCGCTGCAATTGCGCAGCACCGTGACGCGCATCATCGGCAGCCCGCGCCTGGAGGCCGTCGAGGTGACCCACCTGGACTCGGGCCAGACCGAGATCGTCGAGTGCGACCTGCTGATGCTGGCCGTCGGACTGATCCCCGAAAACGAGCTGGCCCGCTCCTCCGGCGTCACCTTGGACCCGCTCACCGGCGGGCCGCGGGTGAACGACCGCTTCCAGACCTCGCAGCCCGGCGTCTACGCCGCCGGCAATAGCCTCCACGTCTCCGACCTGGCCGACTGGGTGAGCCTGGAGGCTCACGACGTCGGCAAGCAGGCGGCGGCGTATGCCTTGGGCGAGCAGCAGGAGCCGGTGGCGGCGCTGGACGTCCTCCCCGGCGACGGCGTGCGCTATGCGGTGCCCCAGCAGGTGGACCCCCGCGGCGAGCCGGGGCCGGTGACCTTTTCCTGCCGCGTCCGCGAGCCGATGCGCGACGTGGAGCTGGGGCTCTGGAGCGGCGAGCGCCGCCTGCTGCGCCGCCGCGAGCGCGTGTTGGTCCCCGGCGAGATGGTCAAATGGACGGTGCAGCGCGAGGTGTTCGCTCAGGAAACCGCGCCCCTGCGCCTGACTGCCGCGGGCGAGCCGTTCTGCGCCTGATCTTGGAAAGGAGGCCGCTTTGGCCGAGTATCTTTGCATCGTTTGCCCGCTGGGCTGCCGCGCCCAGGTCTGCCGAGAGGATAGCGGCGATCTCAAGATCGAGGGCGTCTCTTGCAAGCGCGGGCGCGACTATGCGCTGCAGGAGGCCACCGCGCCGCGCCGGGTGCTGACCACGACCCTGGCCACGGCCTGGGGCCGCCCGCTGCCGGTGCGCTCCGCCGCGCCCATCGACAAAAAGCTGCTGCGCGAGGTTCCGGCGCGACTGGCCGCTCTGGTCATTGATCACCGGGTGGAGCCGGGCCAGGTGGTGGTGGCGGATATCGATGGGCAAGGCACGGCGCTGGTGGCCACGGCCGCGGCCACGCCGCCCAGCGCCTGAGGGAGGACGCCATGCGACGACCGTACAACATCGCGCACCAAGGGGCCTCGGGCCTGGCCCCCTCCAACACGCTGGCCGCCTTTGAGCGCGCCGTGGCGGAGGGCGCCGATTGGATCGAGATCGACGTCGTCACCACCGCCGACGGCGTGGCGGTGGTCAGCCATGATACCACCGTGGACCGCTACACCAACGGCCACGGCGCCATCATCGAGATGTCGCTGGCGCAGGTGAAGGCGCTGGATGCCGGCGCCCGCTTTGGCCCGCAGTTCGCCGGGCAGCGCATCCCCACGCTGGAAGAGACCGTTCTCTGGGCGCGCCAGCAGCCCATCCGCCTGTGCATCGAGATCAAGGGCGATTCGGTACGCGAGTATCGTCGCACGGCCGTGGGCACGGTGGACCTCTTGCAGCGCCTCGACTATATCCGGCCCGCCGTGATCACCTCCTTTAGCCCAGAGTGCGTGCAGGCCGTCAAGGTCATGGAGCCTTGCCTCTCCATCGCCCTGGACCCGGACAAGCAAGATGGCACCTATACCCCTTGGGAGCTCTGCCAGCAGGTCTTGCGCTGCGGGGCGAACTTTATGCTCCACAACTATCGCGCCCTGGCCCCCGAGATCCTGGACGAGGCGCGCGAACACGGCTTTAACGTCTGGGCCTGGACGGTGAACGACCCGACCGAGATGCGCCGCGTCGCCGCCCTGCGCCCGGACGGCATCATGACCGACCGGCCGGACCTGCTGCGGCAGGTGCTGGCGGAAGGGGCGTAGCCATGATCCAGATCGGCGTCTCCACCCAGCTCTTTGGCAACCAGCTCCTCTCGGCGGCGCCATTGCGCCTGATCCGGGCGGCGGGTTTCCGTGTGCTGGAGGTCTTTGCGGCGCCGGGGCATTTCGAGTGGCAGGACCAGCGCCATGTGGGCGAGATCGCCGCGGCGGCCCGCGGGCTGGGGCTGAGCGTCTATTCCGTGCACGCCCCTTGGGCGCCGGGGCAGGACATCGCCGCCGTGGATGAGGTGCAGCGCCGCGCCTCGGTGGAAGCGGCCTGCCGCGCCGCCGACGCCCTGCTGGCGTTGGGCGGGCGCGTCTTGGTGGTGCACCCCGGCGCCGACCCGGCGCGGGGCCTGGCCGAGGAGGAGCAGTTGCGCCTCTCCCGGGAGAGCCTCGCCCAGGTGATCGCCTACGCCGCGCCGCGCGGGATCACCGTGGCGCTGGAGAACCCGCCGCCCTACGAGCTCGGCGGCAATAACCCCGCCATGCGCGCGCTCTACCGCCATTTCGCCGGCGAACCGACGTTACAGGCCTGCTTCGATACGGGTCACGCCCACATCCAGCCGGAGGACATGGCCGCCGTCAGCGACGTGCCCAAGGAGGTGGTGCTGGTCCACCTCTCCGATAACGACCGCAGCGGCGATCAGCACCTGCCGCCGCCGCAGGGGAGCATTCACTGGGAGAGCCTCTTTGCCCTGTTGCGCCGCCGTCGCTTCGCTGGCTGCCTGATGCTCGAGTTGACCGATTTGCCGGAGCAGACCAGGCTCTTGGCCGAGGGTTGGGCGTGGATGAACCGCGCCCTGCAATCTTGTCTATAAAGGAGAGTGCCGTGAAGCGCATCAGTCGTCGTCAATGCCTGTTGGGAAGCGCGGCCCTGGCCGCCGGGTCGCTGTTGTTGAGCTGCTGGCGGGCGGTTTCGCCGGGTCAGAAGCCGGCCGCAGACGTCCAGGCCAATCCCTTCGCCGCGCCGGGCCAGTGGTACAAGGGGGCCGTGCATGTGCATAGCACCCGCTCCGACGGCAAGCTCTCGCCCGAAGAGGTGATGAAGGCCCACCGCGAGCGGGGCTATGACTTTCTCGCCCTCACCGATCACAACGTCATCACGGACCTCTCGGCCCTCAGCGACAAGACCTTTCTCAACATCCCCTCGGTGGAATGGACCTACGATCGCAACGAGCTGGGCCAGAGCTACCACATCGTGGTGCTGGGCGTGCGCCAAAACCTGACGCTCTCCCACGAGACGCCGATCCAGGAGGCCATCGACGCCTGGGCGGCGGCCGGGGCGACCATCTTTGTCGCGCACACCTACTGGTCGGGGATGGTCTATAGCGAGCTGCTGCCGCTGGACAAGCTCATTGGGCTGGAGGTTTATAACACCAGCTCCATGACCGATCACGGCAAGGGGCTGGCCGCGGTGCATTGGGACGACGTGCTGGTCCGCGGGAAGCGCTGGTGGGGCCTGGCGGTGGACGACACCCATTGGATCAGCGAGCCCGGGCGGCCCTATTACGATACCTTTGGCGGCTGGGTCATGGTCAAGTCACAAAAGCTGGACGAAGCCAGCATCCTGGCCGCGCTGCGACAGGGCCAGTTCTACTCCTCCAGCGGCCCCGAGATCCTCGACTATCGCATCGAGAACGGCGTGGCCTACCTCAAGTGCTCCCCGGCGCAAGTGATCAACTTTGTGGGGCACACCCAATGGGGCACCCAGCGCCGCGCCGCTCCCGGCCAAACGGTCACCGAGGCCGAATATCGCCTCAACGGCAAGGAGCGTTACCTCCGCGGCGAGTGCATGGACGCCGAGGGCAACAAGGCCTGGACCAACCCGATCTACTTGTCCTAGAGACGAAAAAGACCCTAAAGGTTTCTGAAACCTTTAGGGTCTTGCTTTCTGCAGCGCCTATTGTGCCTTGAGCACCGAATCGTCCTGATCGCGATGGATCAGCGAGACGTTGGGCATGGCGCAAGAGATGGTGGAGCCCGCCACGTCCAGTAGCTCGAAACGGCCACTGCCGCCGGCGTGGATGCGGAAGGGGATGCCCTTGAGCTTGCCTTCCACGATGACCATGCCGCCGGTGAGGGAGGAGCGCTGCACGTCCACTTCGGCCACGTTGCTATAGCGATTCCGTTCGTTCGCGTCGACGATATCCACGTCGTCGGCGCGCACGCAAGCCCACACCGGCGTGCCCTCGCGGATATCTGCTGGAAAGCTGACGGCCTCCAGCCGCGTGGTCGCCCCGTCCAATTGGACGATGGCTTTATCAGCGCCCACTTCCACGACCTTGGCGGGCATCATGTTGTTGGTGCCGATGAAATCGGCGCTAAAGAGCGTCTTGGGGTTGCGATAGACATCCAACGGGTCGCCCTCTTGGACGATCTTGCCCTCGAACATGAGCAAGACGTTGTTGGCGACGGTGAGCGCCTCGGACTGGTCGTGGGTCACCATGATGGTGGTGCAGCCGGTCTTGCGGTGGATCTCGGCGATTTCAAACTTCAACTGGTCGCGCAGCTTGGCGTCCAGCGAGCTGAGCGGCTCGTCCAGCAAGAGGATGTCCGGCTGGGGGGCCAGGGCGCGGGCGATCACCACGCGCTGGGCTTGCCCGCCGGAAAGCTGGCTAAAGGCGCGTTCCTCCATGCCCTCCAGGTGCACCAACTTGAGCATCTCGGTGACCCGGCTGCTGATCTTGTCCTTGGGCCAGCCGCGCAGTTGCAGCGCCCAGGCGATGTTCTTGTAGGCGGTCATGTGCGGGAACATGGAGGGGCGCTGAAAGACCATGCCCAGGTTGCGCTTGAAGGGCGGCACGTTGGTGACGTCCTCCTTGCCGATGAACACCTTCCCGGCGTCCGGCGTGAGCAGGCCAGCGATGCAGCGCAGCAAGGTGGTCTTGCCGCACCCCGAGGGCCCCAGGATGGCGGTCAGCGAGCCTTCCTTGATCTCCACGTCCACATTGTTCACGGCCACCACCTGGCCGTAGCGTTTGGTCAGGCCTTCGACTCGTACGTTTGCCATCGCTCCACTCCCCTAGACGAATAGGCCGCGGAATTGCTTGCGGAAGACGAAATATAGCGTTTGCACCACGCCCAGCACCACCGCTTGCATGACCAGGATCTCTACGGCGATATAGCTCGTAAAGCCGACCTTGCCCATGTCGTCGTAGACGAACATGGAGACCGTCTGCTCTTTCGATCCCAAGAGCTGGGGGCCGGTGAAGGCCATGGTGGCGGAGGTGAAGGCGATCATGGCCGCCGTGAGCAGGCCCGGCGCGATGAGCGGCAGGGTGATCTTGGCGAACGCCTTCAAGGGGTTTGCGCCCATGATCAGCGCGGCCTCCTCATAGACCGGATCGGTGGTGGCGATGGAGGCTTGGATGGAGCGCACCACCAGCGGGATGGCGCTCATGGCCGTGGCCACCACGACGACGGGAAAGGAGCCGCGCTGCCTGAGGAAAAAGACGAACACGTATACGGCGATGGCCGAGACATAGGTCACGGCCGGAAAGATCGTGGGCACAAAGATGAGCACCGCCATCAGGCTGCGCCCGGCGAAATAGCGCCGCTCCATGGCATAAGCCGCCGGCAAGCAGATCACCAGCAACAGCAGAGATACCCACAAGGCCAGCTTGAGGCTAAACCGCAACGTCTTGAAAAAGCTGGACCACAGCACCTCCCGGAAGCCGTACAGCGAGAAATGCTGGGGCGGAAAGGTGGGATCGGTGGAAAAGGCGGTCATCACCATCTGCAACACGGGCCAGAGCAGGATCACGGCCAGAGCCAGCGCATAGATATTGAGGATGATCCGCAGCGCGCGAGGTAGTTTCATGCTGCCCTCCTTTCTTCTTGCGTGCGCAGGTACAGGTACATCAGCACTGCGCAGAGGGCGGTCAGGATCACGCCCAGGGCTGAGGCCATGGGATAGTTAAAGTAGGGGTCCACCTCTTTGGTGATCTTGTTGGCCAGCCAGATATTGTAGGGGCCGACCAGGATCAGCGGCAGGGTGTAGGCGCCCACCGCGCTCGATACAGTCAACAGCAAGGCGCCCATGATGCCCTTCTTGGCCAGCGGGATGGTGACCTTGAAGAAGGTTCTAAGCCAGCTCGCGCCCATGACCTGCGACGCCTCCTCGTACATCACGTCCACGCCGGCGATGGCGCTGCGGATCAGCAGCACCATCAAGGTGGGGAGGCACATCCAGACAATCACCATGGCCGGCGACTGCTGGAGTCGCAGGGGCTCCGAAATCAAGCCAAGGTTCATCAGCACCCAGTTGACGGGCCCTGTTGGAGTGAAGGCGTAGGACAGGGCATAGATGGTAAAGATGTCGCCAAAGATCGGCAGGAGGAACGATAGCTCGATAAAGGCGCCGCCCCAGGGTTTGTAGCGGGCGAGAAAATAGGCCACTGGCAGGGCCAGGGCCAGCGCCACAACCGAGGTGAAAAGGGCCACGCCTACCGTCCAGCCCAGGCTTTTCACATACTCGAGCTCTGTGAAGGCCCGGACAAAGTTTTCCAGAGTGAAGGCGGGCACGGGCCTCCACAGCACGCCCTTGTACAACTCGCGCCGCCAGAAGGCAAAGGCGACCTGAAAGCCCACGGGCACCGCAAAGACCAGGGCCATGTAAATCACCAAGGGTGAAAGCAGCAGGAGCGTGCTGCCGTGACGCCGAAGGAACTGCTTGACGCGGTTCATGATCGGGTTAGCCTCCGCAAGTACGATTGTCACCACGACCAGCAAGAGGAGGAACAACTTGACGCGATCCATGGTCGGGTGAGCCTCCCTAGTCGGCCTCCGAGGCTCGCTGCGCCTCTTGGGCGTGCGCACCTCGGAGGCCTGGATCTCGATCAGTTGCTAGAGCCAAAGGCAGGCGTCGGGCTTAGGAGCCCAGCACGATACGCTGGTAGGCCTTGGAGATCCACTCTCCCCGGGACGAATACCAGTTCCAGTCGCAGGGCAGGATCAGGCTGCCAGGATTCTCCGGATAGTAGGGCTTGGCAAACTCGGGCATCACCTTGCGCTGGTCATCGAAGACGCCGCCGGTATAGAGCGCCAGGTACTTGTCCTCGGTGATGTTCCAGCGGTTCTGCTCCACGCCCTTCTCATCCTTGTACCAGCCGGCGTGGACGAACTCGTTGCTCATCATCCAGTCGATGAGGATGCGGGCCCCTACGGGGTGCTTGGTGCCCTTGGCGACGTGGCAGGTCTCGCGGTTGGTCAGGATGCCGGACTTGGGGTAGAACGCCCACAGGGCATTATCGCGCCGGTTCCAGGGCAGGGCCAGCATGGCGCGGGTGTAGACGCCCCAGGTGGCGCCCCACCAGACCTCGCCGGTCTCCAGCAGCAGGCGCAAGTCGGGGTTATTGCCGATGTCGCCCCACTTGTGGACCTTGTCCTCCATGTTATCCTTCCACCACTTGAAGCCCGCTTCCCAGGTCGCCTCGTCCCAGAGGTTGCCCTTGATGGTCCCCTGCTTGATCAGCGAGTTGAGGAAGCCGGCGAAGACAAAGTGGCCGCGCGAATCGCCGTCCATGGGGTAGCACACGCCCCGACCCTTCAGCTCGGCGCGGGCCAGGTCGGTCCAGTCCTTATAGTTGTTGATGTCCACCTTGTCTTTGCGGATGAGGGCCTGGAGCCACTCGAAGCCCTGGTACATCGTGCCGTAGAGGTCGCTGCCGCCAACCTTGGGCTCGTCGCGGAGCTTGTAGGACTCCTCCACCTTTTTCACGTTCTCCAGGATGGGCGCGTATCCTTCCTGGTCGATGGGCTCCAGCCATTCCAGAGCCATGAGCCGAGGATAGTACTCTTCCTCTTTGTCGATCACGTCAAGGCCCGCATCTGCTGCGGTCTTGCCCGCGATAGGCAGCTCGGTCATCATCTTGGAAAAGCTCTCGGTCTCAAAGGTGTAGGTGACGGGGATGCCGTATTTCTTCTGGGTGTACTCGGCGAACTTGGCGGGGATGACCTCGGCCCGCAGGCCCTCGAAACCCCAGGTGGTGATATGGACCGCGGCGCCTTCCTTCTCCAGCGCCGAGCGCACCTGGTCGGTTTTGGTGAGGTCGAATTCGCCGAGGGATGTCACCAGAGCGGGGGCCTTTTTGCAGCTCGTGATTGCGGCGATGCCGGCCGTCGTGGCGGCCGTGGTCAATAGGAATTCCCGACGAGTTAGCTTCCTGGCCATCTTGTACCTCCTTGGTATGGCGATGACAATAGGTGCCTCTTTTGGGAACGTGCGCGCTCTGGGTGAGCGCCACCGAACAACAACCGAGAGAGCGAAAGCAACTGCGTACCAAGCCCGATGATAGGGTCATGAGCCAGCCAGGGGAAATCGGCAGAGAGCCTGCCTGTCCCCATACAGCAGGAAAGAGGGAGCCTAGGGCATGTCGATCACCTCCCGCGGTAAAGAGAACCAACCGGTAAAGGCGTGCAGCCACGGCACGAGCATAATATACCACGCTTCATTGACCATGTCAAATGAGGCTGCACACGTTTGCAGTGGCGCGCCAGGGGGAGCCCGCGCTGGTCGCTGCCTATATACCCATCTGATTCGGAACCGATATTTGCTTGCCCACGGCGAGCGAAAACGTGGTATAATAGGGGCAGGGAATGCTATCCCCTGGCGGGCATGCGTCAGCAACGGGCCAGTCTGACCTGGCCGGAGCCGGTGAGTAGCAGTTGCCCTGCGGATGTCATGGCCTAACCAGCGGGATTGGCAGGTCCTCAACAATCTTGCAAAGGAGCGAGATGGACCCTGCTCAACAAGATGGCTGGGCGAGCATCAAGGAGTGGTGGTTGGTGCTCGCGACGGGGCTCGCTGCGCTGTTCTGGGGAGGCACCACCAGCGAGCTTTTCATCGTCGTGCCGGGGATCATCCTCACGGCCGTGGGTTGCCTGGGCCTGGGGATCTGCCTGGCCTACTCGAACCAGCGCGCCAGACGGTAGCGGCGCCATAGCCCACTGGGAGCGCGCGCCCATGGGGGCGGGCATCGTTGGTGCGCGCAAAGGGCTCGCTTCGGCGAGCCCTTTTCTCGTGCCCGCTTGCCAGATCGGCCCATTTCGGCGACAATGCGCCGGATGCTCGTCTGTTCCTAGAAGCCACCTCGCGCTGAGCAGAAAGGAGATCATGATGCGCCAGGTCCTGGTCTATGTGGGAACCTACACCCGCCGTGGCTCGGAGGGCATCTACACCTGCACCCTGGACATGTCCACCGGGGCCCTGCGGCCGCTGGCGGCCACGGGCGGGTTGTCTGACCCCTCTTTCCTGGCCCTCGATCCACGGCGGCGGCGCTTATACGCCGTCAGCGAGGTGGATCAGTTCGAGGGACAGCCGGGCGGCGGCGTCGGCGCCTATGCCATCGCGCCCGACACCGGCGCGCTGACCCCGCTGAACCGGGTCGGCTCCGGCGGGACGTGGCCGTGCCACATCAGCGTGGAGGCCACGGGGCGCCATGCGCTGGTCGCCAACTATCGCGACGGGCGCGTTGCCATGCTGCCGATCCTGTCCGATGGGCGGCTCGGCCCCGCCAGCCACGCGGTGCAGCACGAGGGCTCCAGCGTCCATCCCCAGCGCCAGGCCGGGCCGCACGCCCATTCCATCACGCCCGACCCCGGAAATCGCTACGCGCTGGCGGCGGACCTGGGCCTGGATCAGGTGCTGGTCTACCGGATGGACCTGGCGGCGGGCCAACTCCGCGCCGCCGACCCACCCCACATCGCCATCAAGGCGGGCTCGGGGCCACGCCACTTGGACTTTCACCCCAGTCGCCGGTTCGTCTATCTCATCAACGAGATCGGCTCCACCATGGCTGCCCTGGCCTACGACGAGACCCGCGGGACGCTTCATGAGCAGCAGACTCTGTCCACGCTCCCGGCGGGCTATGAGGGCGTGAGCCACTGCGCCGACGTGCACGTGGCACCCTCGGGACGCTTCCTCTATGGCTCCAACCGCGGCCACGATAGCATCGTCATCTATGCCCTGGACGCCGCAGGTCGCATGACCCTGGTGGGGCTCGAGCCCACCCGAGGCAAGAACCCGCGCAATTTCGCCATCGACCCCACCGGCACGTTTCTGCTGGCGGCCAACCAGGACAGCGATAATATTGTCACCTTCCGCATCGATCCGGACACCGGCAAGTTGAGCTACACCGGCCACGAGGCCAGCATCTCCATGCCCGTCTGCCTCAAGGTCGTGCCCATGGCTTCAGGATCGGGACGATGAGCGCGCCGGTGCGCCTGGGGCTGGCCGTCGCCGCCAGCCCGCTGGAGGTGGGCGCGGGGGATGCGCCGCGGCTGCTGGCGGAATTGCGCGACGCCCTGGCCGCCCTCGGCGGGCTGGAGTGCTGCCTGGCCCCCGGCCCGCTATCCGACCCCAACGCGGCCGTGGCGGCGGGCCGCTTCTTTTACGACCAGCGCGTGGACGCCCTCTGCGTGGTGGCCGCCTCCTGGTTCGAGGACTACCTGGTGCTGGACTTGCTGGAGGAGTGCCCCGCGCCGCTGATCCTCTGGGCGCGGCCGGGCATGCAGACGGGGGCGCTCTGCGGGACGCAGCAACTGGGCCTGATGCTCAAGGCGCTGGGGCAGCCCTTCTGCTTCCTTTTCGAGCCGGTGGGCGCGGAGGCGGGCGCGGCGCGGGCCGGGGATTTCGCGCGAGCGGCTGCGTTGCGCCGCCACCTGCGCCGCGCGCGCATCGGCTATCTGGGGCACCGCGTGGAAGGTATGACCGAGACCACCGCCCACGAGCTGGCGCTCAAGCGGCTGTGGGGGCCGCGGGTGGTGGGGCTGGATAGCCAGCTCTTTCTCCAGCGCGCGGCGAACGTGGAGGCTGAAGCGCTGCGCGGCGACTGGGAGGCGCTCAAGGGGCGGGTCGGCCGCGTCACCTCCGCCGATGAGAGCGGCCTGGAGTCGTTGCGCGTCCATGCGGCCCTGCGCCAGGTGGTCGCCGAGCGGGGGCTTTCGGCGGTGGCGGTGGGCTGCTATCCTCACCTCATGGGCAAGGTCTGCCTGGCGGCCTCGCTGCTGGCCGAGGAGGGCGTCCCGGTGGCCTGCGAGGGGGACGTCAACGGCGCGGTGGCCATGCTGGCGCTGACCCGGCTCACCGGGCAGCCGGTCCATAATACCGACCTGCTGGACCCCCTGCCCGAGGAGAACGCCATCGTCTTTTCCCACTGTGGCAGCGGCGCCTTCTCCCTGGCCGCCGACGCCGCCGACATCCACCTGGCGCCCGTGCGGCTGATGGACCGCGGCCTCTGCTGCCTCTTCCCGGGGCGCCCCGGCCCGATCACGCTGCTCAACCTCGCGCCCACCCTGGACGGTTACCGCCTGGGCCTGCTTCATGGCGAGGTGATGCCCACTGAGATGGTCTTTCCGGGCAACCCGCTGCGGGTGCGCTTCCAGGCTGGCTACCGCGACATCTTGGCGTGGATCATCGACGAGGGTTTGGGCCACCATTGGATGGCGGCCTATGGCGACTGGCGCCGCCCCCTGGCCGACCTGGCGGGGATGGTCGGCGTTCCGCTGTCCAGCATGGCTTGAGAGGAGAGGAGATGAACTCGCGCGAGCGCCTCTTGACCGCCATCGACCGGGGCACGCCCGACCATGTGCCGCTCTTGTGCTGGTGCTTTGGCTTTGCCGCGCCGCCGCACCTGCGCTGGCAGCGCGACGGGCGCGACCGTCGCTACTGGTACACCCTGCGCCTGGAGCATATCCACACCCTGCCGCAGCCGTGGGATCTGGAGGACGATTTCCGCCGCGTGGAGCGCTGGCTGGCCCTCGGGCTGGATGACGTGCTGGAGGTCTCGCCGCCGTGGGGGCTGCACGCGGAGGTGCGCTTCCGCGATTGGCGGGAGCCGCCCACGGCCCAGGAGCCGTGCGCCTTTTTGGGCCGCGCCTATGCCACCCCGGCGGGCGAGCTGCGGCACGTCGTGCGCCAGACGCAGGAAGAGACCCCGCCCGGCTGGGTGATACAGCCCGACCAGGTGCCCCTCATCGAGGATTTCAATATCCCCCGTGGCGTCAAGCACGCCGTCGCCGGGCCGGAGGACCTGCCCAAGCTCCGTTACCTGCTCGGGGAGCCGGACGCCGATCAACGGGCCGCCTATCGCCAGCGCATGGCGGCGGTGCGGCGCTTTGCCGGGGAGCGGGGCGTCCTGGTCCAGGGGTGGAGCGCCTTTGGCATGGACCTGGCGGTCTGGCTCTGCGGCGTGGAGGGCGCGGTGCTCATGGCCATGACCCAGCCCGCCGCTTTCGAGGAGCTGATGAGCCTGATCGCCGCCTTTGACCGGCGGCGGACCGAGTTCATGCTGGAGGTGGGCGGCGTGGACCTGGTGGTGCAGCGCGGCTGGTACAGCTCGACGGAGTTCTGGTCGCCGCGCCTGTTCCGGCAGCACACCTTGCCCCACCTGCGCCTGATGTCCGCGCTGGCCCACCAGGCCGGGGCGCGCTACGCCTACGCCATGACCACCGGCGTGATGGCGCTGGCCGAGCCGCTGCTGGAAGCGGGGATCGACCTGCTCTATTACGCGGACCCGGTGCAAGACCGGCTGGATCTGGGCGCGGCCAAGGCTGTTTTTGGCGGCAAGATCGCCCTGGCGGGGGGCGTCAACAGCGGCGTGACCCTGGCCGGCGGCTCTCGTGAGGAGGTTCGTCGGGCGGTGGCGGAGGCGGTGGGCGCCCTGGGGCCCGATGGATTCATCCTCGCGCCGGTGGACGCCCTCTTCCCGGACACGCCCTGGGAGAGCGTCCAGGCCATGATCGAGGCCTGGCGCGAGGTCCGTGGTTGACATGTGAGCGTTATTCTGTATACTCGGTGCTCGTCGGGGACAAGAACAGCGGTGCGCCAGTCGTCAAACGGTGAGGGATGTGGGATGAACGTGTTCCTGGGCTTGCTGATGATTCCCGTCGTGTTCGTGATCATGGAGGGGGTGGCCTGGTTCCTGCACAAGTACGTGATGCACGGTTTCCTTTGGGTGCTGCATGAGGACCATCACCGTCCCACCAAATCCAAGCTTCAGAAGAATGACCTGTACGGCCTCTTTTTCGCCATCCTGTCCATTCTGCTGATCCTCTTGGGCACGCTGAACGGCTTCAATGCCCTGTTCTATCTGGGGTGGGGCATCACCAGCTATGGGATCGGCTACCTCTTGTTCCATGACATCATGTTCCACCGGCGCATCAAGAGCATTCGCTGGCGGCCCCAGACCCCCTACTTTCAGCGGATCATCCGCGCCCACGCCACGCACCACCAAAAGAGCACCGCGCACAGCGGCGTCGCGTTCGGCTTTTTGTACGCCAGCAAGAAATACAACCAAGGCTAATCTGGCCGGAAAGAGGAACTGATGAGCAAACGCATCGCTGTGGTTGGCGCCGGGGTAGGAGGCCTTTCGGCTGCCGCCCGCCTGGCCCACGATGGTTACGAGGTGGACGTCTGGGAAAAGCTGCCCCAATGCGGCGGGCGGGCCAGCCTGCTGGCGGAGAAGGGCTTTCGCATCGATATGGGCCCGTCCTTTGTTCTCATGCCCGGCTTTTACAAGGAGGTCTTTGACTATTGCGGCGAGGAGATGGCTGACTATCTGGACCTGCGGGCGCTGGAGACCCACTATCGGATCTTTTACCCCGATGGCACGCGCCTGAACGTCTATGGCGACCCGGAGCGCACCAAGGCCGAATTGGAGCGGATCGAGCCGGGGAGCGCCAGGGGGTACGACGCCTTTATCGCCGAGACGGCGCGCATCTATCGCGACGTAGAGCCGCTTCTGTACAAGTGCTTCACGCTCAAGGACCTCGCCAACCCCGCTCTCTGGCCGCTGGTGACCAAGCTCCGCGTTTGGGAGAACGTCTGGCAATTGGCCTGCCGCTACTTCCAGGACGAGCGCCTGCGCTACGCCTTTGTCTTTGAGGCCATGTTCATCGGCGTCTCGCCCTTCCAGGCCCCCGCCTTCTATAGCATCATCACCTACGCCGACCAGGTGCAAAAGGTATTGCACTCCATGGGCGGGATGTACCAGATCCCCCTGGCCCTGGAGCGCATGGCGGCCAAATTCGGCGCCAAGTTCCACTATGGCGCCGAGGTCAAGGGGCTGCGCGGCGATGGCGATGGCGTGGTGCTGGATTTCGGCAAGGACCAGTTTCGCGCCGATCGGGCGGTGGTCAACGCCGATTACGCCCACACCCAGGGCGACTTGCTGCAGCGGCGCCTGCCCCATTGGAAGCACTCTTGCTCGGTCTTTTTGATCTACTGGGGGCTGAAGCGCAAGGTGGAGGGGCTGGAGCACCACAACCTCTTTTTCTCCGGCGACCTGCCGCGCAACATGGCCGAGATCTTTGACCGCAAGGTGATCCCCGCCGATCCTTCCTTTTACATTCACGTGCCCACCGTGACCGATCCTTCGCTGGCGCCGGAGGGCAAAGACATCCTGTACGTGCTGATCCCGGTCTCCAACCTCGACGGCTCCGCGGACGACATCCATGCCCACGAGCAGCGCCTGCGCCAGTTGGTGGTAGACAAGGTCAAGCAGGTCTGCGGCGTGGACGTGAACGAGCTGATCGAGGTGGAGCGCACCTTTTACCCGCAGGATTTCGTCGGGCGGTACAACGTGAAATACGGCGCCACCTTTGGCCTGGCGCACAGCTTGTTGCAGAGCGCCTTCTTCCGCCCGGCCAATCTCGACGCCCGGATCAAAGGGTTGTACTACACGGGCGCCAGCACGCAGCCCGGCGGCGGCCTGCCGGTGGTGATGGCCAGCTCGCGGATCGTCGCGGACCTGATCAACGGGAAAGGGTAGCGCCATGTCCAGATACATGTGGGTGTTGGTCCTCTCGCTGGCCGTGCCGCTCCTGATCAGCGTGTGGCCGCCGCTCAAGTTCTACAAGAGCCCCCGAGCCTTGCTGTATAGCATCGGGGCGGTGGTGGTGATCTATGGCCTCTGGGACGTCTTTGCCACCTGGCGCGGGCACTGGCATTTCGATCCCAGCGGCGTCTGGGGCATCCAGATCATCAACTTGCCGCTGGAGGAGTGGCTCTTTTTCGTGGTGATCCCCTTTTGCTGCTTGTTCACCTGGGAGGCGATCAAGTACATCAAGGAGCGGTGGCTATGAAAGAGTACACCATTCTGAGCGCCATCGCCGTGGTCGCCACCATCCTACTGGACCGCTGGAGCGGGGTCAACCTGCTGCGGCGCAAGGAATACTATGTCTTTTTGCTGATCATCATTGGCTTCAAGCTGCTGGTGAACGGCTACCTGACGGGCATGGCGGGCACTCCCATCGTGCTCTACGAGCCGCGTTTCTTTCTCGGCGTGCGCATCATCACCATCCCCATCGAGGATTTCATGTTCGGCTTTGGCATGGTGACTCTGAGCGTCATCATCTGGGAGGTCGTGCGTGGCCGGGCGGCAGCGACGCCAAGAAGTTGAGCCTACTTGGTTTTCAGTGGGCCATGGCGTCGTGTGCTGCAGGACAGATGCTTCGGCGGACCTCAGCATGACATGCGCGGGGCGCTTTGGCACGGCTAGAGTGTGCTGAATCAGGTGTAGCTAGCATGGCGTGTGGTCATAATGTCAGCCCTGAGGTCGCGGCGCGGAGCGCCGGGCTGAAGGGTCTCGGCTCGCTGGCCGGTTCAGCGAGCAGGCGAAGGAGGAAACGTCCCATGATCAAGGTTTCCGTGTGGTGTCGCGAGCTATCCGATAGCTACCTGCGCCAAGTTACCCAATTGGGCGCCGATTGCGTGGATTTCGGCGATGGCGGCTTTTTCCCGGGCGTGAAGGAGCAGGGCTATCCCGACCTGGATGAGCTGCTCAAGATCAAGCGCCGCATCGCCTCCTGGGGCCTGGAGATCAACCGCGTCACCCTGCCCAACCTCACCGACCGTTTCATGAACGACGAGCCGGGGGGCGAGGCCGAGCTGGAGGGGGTGGTCAAGGCGATCCAGGTCTTCGGCGAGGCGGGCATCACCCTGGTGCGCCAGCGCTTCGGCGGCGATATCATGCCGGGGATGACCTCCAGCCGGGCGGCCCATCGCGGCGGCTATGTCTCCCGCGCCGAGAGCGCCGCCTTTGCCCGCGCGCGCATCCCCGTGCAGACGCCGGAGGGGAACGAGCGGTGGTGGGCGCGCTTTTGCGCCGCCTTTGGCCGGATGGTCCCGGCCGCGGAAGCGCACAACGTCCGGCTCACCATCCACCCCTCGGACACACCCTATCCTGATACCCCGCTGGGCGCCCTGGGCATGCACCGCGTCCTGGACGCCTTCCCCAGCCCGAACGTGGGGCTGCTCTATTGCATCGGCACCCGCGCCGAGGCCGGCGGCACGGCGCTGATCCTGGACGAGATCCACCACTATGGCCGCAAGGGCAAGCTCTTTGCCGTCCATTTCCGCAACGTGCGCGGCAGCCTGGCCACCTCCGGAGGGTTCGAGGAGACGCTGCTGGACGACGGCGACATGAACATGTTCAAGGTGCTGCTGGCGCTGGACCAGGTGGGCTACGACGGCTGCCTGAACCCCGACCACATCCCGGCGCTGGAGGGCGATACGCCGGGGGCGAGCCTGGGGCTGGCCTATTCGGTGGGCTATATCAAGGCGCTGCTGGCCGCGCTGGCGGTGCTGCCCAGGCGGGGCTATCTGTGATTTGGCCCCTGGCCCGAATCCGCTAGAATGATAGTGACGCGCTGCCTGCGAGCGGCGCGAGATCATCGCAAGGGGGTTGTTGGATGCGCAGTTACAAAGTGGCAGTCTATGCCGGCGACGGCATCGGCATCGAAGTGGTGGACGAGACGATCAAGGTGCTGCACAAGTTGGAGCAGGCCTCGGGCGGCTTCAAGCTGGAGCTGACCGACTTTAACTGGGGCAGCCGCTACTGGCGCGAGACGGGCAAGCTGACGCCCGACAACTATATCGATATCATCAAGGACTATGAGGTGATCCTGCTGGGCGCGCTGGGCGACCCCCTGCACGTCCCCGATCACATCACGCTGGTGCCGCTGATCGAGATGCGCCAGCGCTTCGATCAGTACGTCTGCCTCCGCCCGGCGACGCTGCTCCCCGGCGTGGCCTCGCCGCTGGCCAACAAAAAGGCCGGCGACATCGATATCATGGTGGTGCGGGAAAACTCGGAGGGCGAGTATGCCAGCCTGGGCGGGCGCTTCAAGATCGGCCAGCCCGACGAGTGCGCCCTGCAGACCGCCATGCACACGCGCAAGGGCGTGGAGCGCATCCTGCGCTACTCCTTCGAGCTGGCGCGCAAGCGACGCAACCACCTGACCTTGGCCACCAAGTCCAACGCCCAGAAATTCGCCATGGTGATGTGGGACGAGATCCTGGCCGAGGTCGCGAAGGAATACCCCACCGTCCGCGCCGACAAGTTCCACATCGACGCGCTGTGCATGAACTTTGTGCGTTGCCCGGAAAACTATGACGTGGTGGTTGGCTCCAACCTCTTTGGCGACATCCTCACCGACATCGGCGGGGCCATCGTCGGCAGCCTGGGCCTGGCCCCCAGCGCCAACATCAACCCCGAGCGGACCCGCCCGTCGCTGTTCGAGCCGGTACACGGCTCCGCGCCGGATATCGTCGGCAAGGGCATCGCCAACCCCATCGCCACCTTCCGCGCCGCGGCCATGATGCTCGACTTTTTGGGCGAGGCCGAGGCGGCGAAATGTCTGGATCAGGTGGTGCTGGATAACCTGGCCGAGGGCAAGGTCCGCACGCCCGATATCGGCGGCAAAGCCAAGACCGCCGACGTCACCGCTGACATCATTGCCCGCATCGAGCGCGCATGCTAGCGCCGGACGTCCCGGGCGGCCGACGCCCCGCCAAGAGCTAGGATCAAGATGGACCGCGCCAACCCCTCTGGTGGCGCGGTGCCTTTTTCCGGAACATGGGCGAGCTTGTTACCCATCGAGCGCCGGCCTGCGCGCCGGCCGAGAAGGAGAGAGATGGAACGTATTCGCTTGGGGCTCATCGGCTGCGGGGGCATGGCCAAGGCCCACGTCGCCCGCTTTGAGGCGGCGCAGGACCGCATGAGGCTGGCCGCCGCGGTGGATGTGGTCACGGAGCGGGCGCAGGCGGTGGCAGAACTGCTCCCCGGCGCGCGCGTGGCCGCCGACTATCGCGAGATCCTGGACGATGTGGATGCGGTGCTTATCGCCTTGCCCCACCACCTGCACCATCCGGTGGCGATGGCCTGCCTGGCGGCGGGCAAGCACGTGCTCCTGGAAAAGCCCATGGCGATCAGCGAGCGCGAGTGCCTGGAGCTGATCGACGCCTCCGAGCAGGCCGATCGCACGCTGATGATCGCCTATTGCATGCGCTTCCACCCCCTGGTGGTGCGCCTGAAGGAGCTGCTGGACGCGCGGGCCTACGGCGACCTCTTTCAGCTTTCCATCTGGACCGAGCAGCTCACCCACTATCCCGAGGGCCATTGGGGGCTCAAGGCGGCCACGCTGGGCGGCGGGCAGCTCTTTAGCCACGGCTGCCACTATATCGACCTGCTGCTCTGGACCATGGGCCGTCCGGTGCGTGGCACGCACCTGGGCACCAGTACCGGCACGCCCTGGATGGAGCGCGAGGGGACCAGCAACGTCAGCATCGAGTTCGAGGGCGGGCGGCTGGGCTACCACTTTGGCACCTGGGGCGCGCGAGGCACCCGGCTGCGTTACTCCTTCCACGCCCATTGCACCGAGGGGATGCTGGAGGCCGCTATCTCGGAGGGCAAGCTCATCGCCCACGTGAAGGACCAGCAAGAGGTGTTGCTGGAGGCCGCGCCGGGCAAGCACGTGCAAAACGAGATGGCGCACTTTCTCGACTGCGTGCGCACCGGCCAGCGGCCGCTCACCGATGGCGAGGGCAGCTTGCAGGGGCTGCGCATCATCTGGCGGCTCTACGAGGCGGAGGAGGCCCGTCGCGTGGCCGACCTGCGCGGCCTTGGGTTGGATCAATTCTATCGGGACGCCGGCTGATCGCCGCAGCCCCTGTTTCGGCCCCAGTGCGAGGAGGAGATGATGGTTTCCGCCCAGTCCATGAAAGAGCGTGTGTCCGCCGAGGTGGATCGGCTCGCGCGCGAGCTGGTCAAGGCCAGCGACTATCTGGCCGCTCACCCCGAGATCGGCTATCAGGAATATGAATCCAGCGCCCTGTTGCGCAACACCCTGGATCGGCACGGCATCCGCAGCGAGGCCGGCACGGCGGGGATGCCCACCGCCTTCCGGGCCGAGCTGCCCGGGCAGAGCGCGCGCCCCCGCATCGCGCTCCTCGCTGAATACGACGCCCTGCCTGGGATCGGCCACGGCTGCGGCCACAACATCATCGCCACCTCCACCATCGGCGCGGCCATCGCCTTGCGCAGCGTCATGAAGGAGCTGCCCGGCTCGGTGGTGCTCTTGGGGACGCCCTGCGAAGAGTCCACCGCGGAGGGCGCCGGCGGCAAGATCCCCATGGTGAGCCAGGGGCTCTTTGACCAGGTGGACGCGGCCATCATGATGCACCCGGGGACGCTGAACATGGTCTCCACGGCGTCCTCCCTGGCGGCGCGGGGCTTTGATTTCGAGTTCTTTGGCCGGGCCGCCCACGCCGCGGCCAAGCCGCACGAGGGGATCAACGCCCTGGACGCGGTGATCCAAACTTATAACGGCGTGAACGCCCTGCGCCAGCACCTAAGACCGGACGTGCGCATCCACGGCATCATCACCAACGGCGGCGCGGCGGCCAACGTGGTCCCCGAATACGCCTCCTGCCGCTTCCGCGTGCGCTCCGAGTCGGTGAGCTACCTGGAGGAGGTCGTCCAGAAGGTGATCCATTGCGCCGAGGGCGCGGCGCTCATGGCGGGCGCCACCTTCAAATGGACGGAATACGCCAACCCCTACCACAACTATATCGCCAACGAGGCGCTGGCCCGGCTGGGGCGCGCGGCCTTGCGGGAAGCGGGCGTCAAGCTGGACGAGGTGCCCGAGGAGCGCGGCATGGGCTCCACCGACTTTGGCAACGTTAGCCACAAGACCCCCTGCGTGACGCTGCGCCTCTCCATCGGCGACCTCTCTCTGCGGTCGCATTCCGCCGAGTTCGCCGCGGCGACGCTGACGCCGCGCGGGCACCAGTCGATCATCGACGCCGCCAAGGCCATGGCGTTCATGGCAGTTGAACTGATCGCCAACCCTGCCCTGTTGCAGGAGGCCCACAAGGAATGGGAAGCGGCCATGGCGGCGCAAGCCTAGCAGGCCCAGCCCTGCCCAACCAAAAACGGCGGCCGCCCGTTGGGGTGGCCGCCGTTCGTTTTCCTGGCTAGATGTATTGGCCTCGCCAGAGGATGCGCCAGGCCCGCCGCGCCTTTTCCTTGCCGCTCACGTGGGCCCGCTCGCGAAAGACGTCGTAGCCGTTGCGCTCCACCACTTCCAGGATCGCGCCATAGATCTCCTTCATGGCATAGACCACGAACCTGGCGCTGCGGCTGCTGATCATCTTGATTCCCGCCACCGAGCCGGCGTAATACTGCCTGGCGCGCTCGATCTGGTAGATCAGCAGGGCCCTCAGTTGCTCGTCCAGCTCGGCCTGGATGATCTGCCGCTCCGAGACGCCATAGCGCGCCAGCTCGTCTTGGGGGATATAGATGCGGCCGCGCTCGGCGTCCTCCTTGATGTCCCGGATGATGTTGGTCAGTTGCATGGCGACGCCCAGCTCGACGGCGTGCTGGCCGGCCTGGGGGTCGCGCTGTCCAAAGATCTTGAGCATGATCAGGCCGATGACCCCGGCGACCTTGTAGCAATAGTCGTACAACTCGAGGAAAGTGGGATAGCGCGACTGGTCCAGATCCATGCGCATCCCCTCGAGCAGCAGGTCGAAATAGCTGCGGGGAATCTGGTAACGGATCACGGCATCGCGAAAGGCGAGTAGCAGGGGGGTGTTCAGCGCCGAGCCGTCGTAGGCGGCCTGGATGTTTCGTTCGACGTGCGCCAGCTCGTCCGCGCCGCCCACATGGTCGTTGTCATCCACGGCCTCGTCGCTGGCCCGGCAGATGGCATAGACGGCATAGGCAGCGCGCTTTTTCTGGCGAGGCAGGAAGTGAGAGGCAAAGTAGAACGTCTTGGCGTACTGTTTGGTGATCCTTTTGGCGACAGCGTAACCGCTCGCCAGGATTCTCGTGGGTATGGGCTGGTTCATGCTCCGGCACCCGGCAGCGACTGGCTTGGTCTCGGTCCCCGTGTCTGTCAATGGAAAGAGCCTCGCCGCCGCGAGGCTCTGGGTAAGTGGGCAAGATAGGGATCGAACCTACGACCTCCACGATGTCAACGTGGCACTCTAACCAACTGAGCTACTTGCCCGTGTTTCGCCCAGATTATACGCGGATTGGCCGGTTTGTGCAAATCGCGAGGGCGCCGCTCAGGCGAGCTGGCCTGTAGCAGGCTTGCTCGCGCTGTCGGTCCATGATAGAATGGGGCATGGACATGAACGCACCCATCGCCGAGCAGCTGCTCGCCTGGTATGACCGCAATGGAAGGGAGCTGCCCTGGCGGCAGACGCGGGACCCCTATGCCATCTGGGTCTCGGAGATCATGCTGCACCAGACGCAGGTGACCACCGCCAGGCCGTATTATGAGCGCTTTTTGCGGCGCTTTCCCACGCTCCCGGCGCTGGCCCAGGCGCCCCTCGACGACGTGCTGAAGGCCTGGGAGGGGCTGGGCTACTATGGGCGCGCCCGCAACCTCCATGCCGCCGCGCGCCGGATGGCGGCGGAACATGGCGGCCGCGTGCCCGACGACCTGGCCGCGCTGCGCGCCCTGCCCGGCATCGGCGAGTACACCGCCGGCGCGATCCTGAGCATCGCCTACGGCCAGGACCTGCCCGCGGTGGATGGCAACGCCCGCCGCGTGCTGAGCCGGCTCTTCGCCATCACTGCCGAGATCGGCGCCGCAGATACCCAGCGGACCCTGGCCAGGCTGGCGGCGGAGTCACTCCCCCGCGGCCGGGCCGGCGACTGGAACCAGGCCGTGATGGATCTGGGGGCGACGATCTGCGTGCCCAAGCGGCCGCGCTGCCTGGCCTGCCCGCTGGCCAGCGCCTGCGCCGCCTATCGGCTGGGCATCCAGGAGACGCTCCCCGCCGCCGCCCCGCGCCGGGCGACGCCCCATTACCAGGTCGCCGCGGGGGTGATCTGGCAGAGCCCGGCCAGGGAGCGCTTTCTTGTCGCGCAGCGGCGGCCGCAGGGGCTCTTGGGCGGGCTGTGGGAGTTCCCCGGCGGCAAGCAGGAGGACGGCGAGACGCTTCCTGAATGCCTGCGGCGCGAGATCGCCGAAGAGCTGGCGCTCGAGATCGCGGTGGGCGCGCTGCTGACCGTCGTGCAACACGCTTACACCCATTTTCGCATTACCATGCACACCTTTGACTGCCTGGCCGTCGGGGCCGAGCCGCAGAGCCTCCAAGTGGCGGACTGGCGCTGGATCACTCTATCGCAGGTGGGCGAATTCGCTTTTTCGGCGGCGGATCACAAGATCATAGCCGCTCTTCTCGAGCGGGCCGC
>JAAYEA010000521.1 GCA_012689325.1 Chloroflexota bacterium | reverse complement strand
GGCGCGTCAAGGAACGTCGCGCTAAGAACCAAACCGCGACCACAGGGTATGTTTTCCTGGGTGATGATACCAGCAGCAGGGGAGTTGTCAAATGGCTCAAGGGCAGAGTGCGTCAAGCCAGTGTTTTGACACCGAGTCCCTTATGTGCCATGTTACTCATGACTGCGTGCGCTCCTCATCGGGCGGCCCTGGCGGCCCGGCCAGCGCCCCCATCCCGACGCCCTGCTACGCGGGGCATTGGCTCCTGCTTTACCCAGTTTTGCCATTTGCACGCAATATCGTAGGCCCTCCAAAATGCAGCGGGGGCTGGCAAGCCAACCCCCGCTCTCATCGCTGTCACGATGCTCTCATCATTACCGTATCGTCAGCGTCCCCTTGTGCTCCCACCCCGTATCGCCGTTCTGCTCCCCAAAGAGGTCCTTGGCCCGCAGGTAGACCTGGTGAGAGCCTGCAAAGCTCGACTTGAACTCCAACCGCCAGCGCACGATCCGCGTCCGCACGTTGGCCACGCCCGGGGTGCTGTACTGCACGATCACCTTCACCTTGCCGTTGCTGATCAGGTTGGCTGTCCCCGGCGCATCGCCGCCCAGCCACGCCGTCCCCTCGTCGTTGGCGAGCCACAGTTGGTTGGCCGCCTGATCATACTTGAGGTACACCGCGTTCGGCCCCATCTCGCCCGTCGGCGGGTTGTTGGCGATGGCCAAGTAGAGCGTGTCCAGGTTGGCCCAGCCGTCCAGATCGCCATAGCGCGGGTCGAAGGTCACGGCGGCGCCGCCCTGGACGGTGGTGTGGAGGAGCGCGGTGGGTGGGATGTTGGTGGGCGCGCGGTTGATGATCCAGTCGCCATGGTCCATCCAGCCGCTGCTCAGCCCGCCGACGTCCTCCGCGCGGAGGTAGAGGTTGCGCTGCTTGCCGCTATTGGGATAGGTGGGCGTGAAGGCCCAGTGCACAGTGAGCTCGTTCCCGCTCGTTTCCACTGAGGTAAGGTCATATCTCAGGATCACCTGGAGGTTCCTGACCGTCCCCACGCTCTCCGGCGCGCCGCCGCCCTGCCACCCGCTGTCATCGAGCCGGCGGATGTACAAGCGATGGGCTCCCACGTCGTAGCGTAGAAGAATGCAGTTGGTCGTGCCTGTGCCGGTATTGACCAGCAGGTCGGCGTAGGCCAGATCACCGGCCCCGTCGGGATCGGAATACCGGGCGGAAAAGTTGACGAGCTCCCCTGGCACGCTCCATCCGTCGCTGGGCGCCATGCTTACCGGGCTTGGGGAGTGGTTGCTGGCCACCAGCGCCACCTGACGCAGCGCCTTGCTGGCCCAGGTGTTGTCGCCCGATGCCACCGCGGCCAGCTTGCCACCCACGCGGAAGGTGATGACGTCACCCGGCTGCGCCCCCTCATCCTCGGGCGTGTTGGGATCGTCGGCATAGACGTGCATCAGGCCCCACTGTCCCGCTACCGTCATCGTGAACGTGCCGCAGTGCACGCCCTGGGGATCATAGGCGTTGACCACCGCGCCGACCGGCGCCGATGCGCCGTCCAGCAGGGTGCTCAGGCTGTAAAAGTCGCACCAGTCGTTGGTCGGGATGACCACGCGGGGAGCAGCTTGGCTCCACCGCAGGACGGGGTCGGCGCCCAGGCGCGGCCACCGCTCCCCAGAGAAACGCTTGACCTCCCGCAACGGCGACGAGCAGGTGCCGCTGGCCGGATAGGTCAGCGTGGCGTCCTGCACCATCTTGATCCAGTAGCCGTGGTTCACCTGCAAGCACTTCAGGTCGTTCATGAAGGCGGGGAGGTCGGGATAGTACGAGCGCGCCTGACCCTCATGAAAGCCCAGCACCGCCGCGTACTGCCCCGCGATGCTCCCCAACGCCTGCGTCACGTCCATGGCCATCCCGGGCAGATAGCTCACCAGGTTCCACCCTGCGTACAGCGGGATGCTGTGCCCACCCGCCAGCGGCAGGCCCGTGATGTGCAGCGTCGCCGGCGCCGACATGCGCACCCAGTAGCCGTGGTCGGGGTCCAGCGCCTTTAGGTCATTCATAAAGTCGGGCAGGTCGGGATAGTACGACCTCGCCCCGCGGTCGAAGCCCAGCACCGCCTGGTACTGCCCGGTGATGCTGGACAGGATCTCCTGCACCTGGGTGATGGGCTCCGTCCCCTCCAGGGGGGTGACGTTGAATGAGACGAGGTTCCACCCCGCCAGCAGCGGGATCTGCACCGGCACGCTGGTCAGCGCCGTCAACTCGACCCGCTTGGCCAGCTTGTCCTGCCAGGTCAGCGGCGCATCGCAGGAGGCGGGCAAGCCGTTCACCGTGAAGGTGATCAGGTCGCCCGAGACGGCGCCCTCGTCCTGTGGCGTGCCCGGATCGTCGCCGTAGATGTGCATCAGGCCATAGTAGCCCGCCGTGGTCACCTGGAAGGCCCCGCAGTTGACGCCCTGGGGATCGAAGGCCAGCACGCACGCCCCCACCGGCAGAGGCTGACCATCCAGCGTGGAGGACAGGCCATAGACGTCGGCGAAGAGGTTCGTGGAAAGCACCCCCTGGCCGCAGGTCCCGCTGGTGGGGGTAGGGGTGGCGGTGGGTGGCGTGGTGTTGGTCGCGGTGGGCGGCGGCGGCGTGGCCGGCGTGTTCGTCGCCGTAGGGGTCCAGGTCGCGGTGGGCGTGCGCGTAGGCGTCGGCGTGGCGGTCCAGGTAGGGGTGGGGGGCGGCGGCGTCTCCAGCGTGCCCGTTGGCGTGGGCGTCCTGGTCGCTGTCGGCGTCGGATCGGCCTGACCGGGGAAGGTGGCTTCCTCCACCGAGGCGATGCCCCCCAGCCCGGCGTCCAACCCGCCTACCAGGTAGATCTTGCCATTGGCCACAGCCGCGCCAGGAACATAACGGGCCACAGTCGTGCTGGTGCAGGTCGTCCAGGCGTCGCTCACCGGGTCATACTCGAACACCGTGTCCACCAATAGGCGGTCCCCGATCGCGCCGCCCATGACATAGACTTTGCCATTGCTGGCGCCGACAGCGGCCAGGCCCGTCAACGCGACCGGCAGGTCGGCTTTGGTGGTCCAGGTATCCGTCGCGGGATCGTATTCCTCGACGGCACGGACAAAGACCAGGCTCTCCGCGCTGGACCCGCCGATGGCGTACAGCTTGCCGTTGATGGCGGCCACCAGCGCCAGCATGCTGCGAGCCGTGGGCATGCTGGCCCGCGGGGCCCACGTGTCGGTGGCCGGATCGTACGCTTCCATGCTGGACATCACGGCGTTGGTGTTGTTTCCCCCGCCCGCGACATAGATCCGGCCGTCGCTGGCGGTGGCGGCTGCCGGGCTATTGCGGCTCTCGGCCATGCTGGCGCGGGCGGTCCAGGTGTTGGTGGCGGGGTCGTATTCTTCCACGCTATTCACGGCCTGCTCCGCAGGGTCCCAGCCGGCAAAGCCGCCCAAGGCGTAGAGCTTGCCGTTGGCCGCCGCCAGCGCGCCCTGGTGGCGCACCGAGAGCATGTCGGCTCGGGCCTGCCAGGTGTCGGCGATGGGGTCATAGGCTTCCACGGTCCTGAGGTAAGAGCCGTTGTACCCTCCCACCGCGTAGATCAGACCATCCAGGGCCGCCACGCCGATCCCGCCCCGCGGGGTAAGCATGTTCGCCTTGCTGGTCCAGGTCAAGTCGGCGCAGGAGAGGGGCGCGGGGGTCGCTGTGGGCGTAGGCATCGGCTCGGCGCTCCCCCGGTCGCGGACAAAGACGTCGTTCATCTCGTTGGTGTCGTTGGGCACCAGGTTGGTGGAGTTGGAGAGAAAGGCGACGTAGCGCCCATCAGCCGAGATGGAGGGGTAGCTGGCCCACCTGTCTTGCTGGGTGCCATCAAAGGCGAGCGAAACGAGGACCGTCCCGCCGGTCTGTAGATCGTGGACAAAGATGTCCGTGATCCCGTTGATGTCGCCGGGCGCCAAGTTGCCGGCGGCAGAGGCAAGAGCGACATACCTCCCGTCGGCAGAGATGTCCAGGGTCTCGACCCACTGGTCGCCCTGCGTGCCATCCGAAGCCACTGAGACACGCACGGTCTGGCCGGTCTGCCGGTCGTGCACAAAGATATCGCTTGTCCCATTGGTGTCATCCGTTACCAGATTGGCCGCATCCGAATGGAAGGCAACGTAGCGCCCATCCGCCGAGATGGAGGGGATCGAAGACACCCCACCGGCTTGAGCGCCCGTCGAATCCACCGAGATGCGCGTGGTCTGTCCTGTCTGTCGGTCATGGACGAAAACGTCGCCAGTCCCATTGGTGTCATCGCCCACTAGGTTGGTGGCGTCAGAGGAGAAAGCTACATAGCGCCCGTCCGCCGAGATAGCGCTGCTTCCGCCCGGACCGTTACTTTGGGCGCCATCAGAGGCCACCGAGACCCGCGTGGTCTGGCCCGCTTGCAGGTCGCGAACAAAGATGTCCGTCGTCCCGTTGGTATCGCCGGTCGCCAGGCTGGCAGCAGAAGAGGCAAAGGCCACAAAGCGCCCATCGGCTGAGATGGCGGGCAGCTGTGTAAGGCCGCTCCCCTCCGTGCCGTCAGAGGCCACCGAGACCCGCGTGGTCTGACCTGTCTGCCGATCGCGGACAAAGATGTCGCCCGACCCATTGGTGTCGCCACTGACCAAGTTGCTGGCATCCGAGTAGAATGCCACATGGCGCCCATCGGCCGAGATAGAGCAGAGGTAGGATGCACCGTTCCCCTGCGCGCCAGTCGAGTCCGCTGAGACCCGCATGGTTTCACCGGTCAGCCGGTCATGGACAAAGATATCGCGCACCCCGTTGATATCGCCGGCCGTCAGGTTGCTGGCAGACGAGTCGAACGCCACATAGCGCCCATCATCCGAGAGGGAGGGGACTCCGGACGAAGCGTTCCCCTGCGCTGCATCCGAGGCCACCGAGGCGCGCATGGTGCTTCCAAGAACTGTCGCGATGGGCGTCGGGGTGGATGTGGGCGTGGCTGTTTCGGTCGGCGTGGGCGTCGCGGTCGCTGTGGGCGAGACTGCACCTGCCTTGCTCACCTTGACCAGGTGGACCCACTCGTTGCCGTCGTCCATGCAGTTGACGCGCAAATCGGCCCCGCCGGTGAGGCTGTTGGCGAAACGGCCGTCAGTGATGCCAAAGGAAACCGTGATCCACGTGCGCGAATCTGTCTTGTGCACATAGGGGTTGGCCGAGCCGTCGGGTATGGCATCCTTCATCCCGGTGGTCGAATCGTATTGCAGCGACCACTTGTCCGCGCCGAGATCGAAATAGGTGACCTCGATGCTCACCTGGTTGGTCCCGCCATTGATGTAGCCATCGTCGATCTTGAACCACATGTAGGGGTTGCCATCCCCCTCGTTGGTGCGCCGGGTCGTCCAGCCTTCCTTGAACGTGCCCAGGATTGGGTTATACACCGGCAAGCCTAAGCGGTTCATGACGCTCTGGGTGATCTCGTCGTAACGATAGGTCTCGGTGACCGTGCGCCCGCCCGAGATGGCGTCATCCTGAGTGAGCCAAAAGTTAAAGTTGCCGTACTCCGGGTTATCCCACAGCCCCACGCGGAAGGTCTCGCGCAACGCCACCCAAACCCCCGGCGTGTTCTCCAAGGTGACGCCTGAATACTGGTCGGCGATGGCGGTGACAGGCTTGTAGTCCGCAAAGGTGACCACGCCGCGGGTCGGCAGGAAATAGTCGGGGTGCTTGGCCAAGCCGCCCAACACCATCCAATACCAGTCCACCAGAGGGGTGCCCCAGGTATCCGGCCCATAGCTCTCCCAGCAGATGGGCACCTTGGTGGCGCTGG
This sequence comes from Chloroflexota bacterium, assembly GCA_012689325.1. Classification (GTDB taxonomy): domain Bacteria; phylum Chloroflexota; class Anaerolineae; order JAAYEA01; family JAAYEA01; genus JAAYEA01. The sequence goes on along the minus strand of JAAYEA010000521.1, from coordinate 1,723 downwards.
TGGCGTACTTGATGAGCGGCGCATAGCTGGCGGCGGCATTGTTGTGGTCGGCCAGCAGGCCGGCGTGCTTGAGGCCGACGCCGATGCTCGCGGCATAGTCCGAGGTGACATCCCGCTCCCAGGTCGCCAAGAAGGTAGGGGCTATATTGGTGAGAACGGGGATCTGCGACAGCCCGGCGTTGACAAAGGCAGCGCGATAGAACTGGTTGACCGCGTTGACGTGACCGATCCAGTCCGCGGAGGTCCAGCCCGCGCCGCCGCCGGGCCGCGGCGCATAGTCCCTGTAGTAGGTGCGGTCCACGCTATCGTACGAGCTGTTGGCGGCAGGCTGGTTCTCGCCAAAGAGGCCGATGCCGATCTCGATCCAGGCCAAGTTGTCACGCACCACGGGGTTGGCGGCCACCCATTGGGCAAAGTGGGTGATCATCTCGGCATACTCGGCCGCATAGGTCGCGTTGAGATAGTTCAGCACATACCAGCCATCGTTGGTGTAGGTGTTGTAGAGCCGCGCATCGGGATCGCGGGCGATGAGCCAGTCGGGGACGGCCAGACCGCCGTACTGCCGCCCGTTGTAGGTGACAAAGCCGATGCAGACCTTCTTGCCCTGGCTCGCCTCGCGCAATACCCAGGGCAAGATGACCGTGTCGAAGCGGTAGTCGTCATCAGAGTCGGGCTCCAGGGTGTTCCAGCCATAGCGGGCGTGGCCACCCATCACCGGGTGCCCGTTGGCGTAATTGAGCTCATGGTATGTGTTGTCGAACTGGATATAGACGCCCGGAGAGCCTGCGCCCGGCGGCAGCTGCGACAGGTCCGCATCCGGCATCGCCGTGCCAAGCCCGACGTTGGCGCTGCTAGCGTGAGCGAAAAGCAAGAGAATGCCGATCGCCACCAGGGTCATCACTCTTGCGATATGGGATGATCGTTTCGCCTTCATAGATGCCAGTGCCTCCTCTTTGGCCAAGCAGGGTTGGCCACGAACGTTGGTGATCGCCAGATGCGTCTTGCGTGGTGCAGATCACAGGTCTAGGGGGCCACCCGCCTGTCCGAACTTCGACCTCAGCAGCGGGCTATCCACGATATCCATCCGCCCATCGCCGCAAGTCGGCGAGCGACGTCGACTCTCCCGCGTGGGGCGCCTCGCCCTCCGTCTGCGATAGGGGTGGCGATGGTTGGGCCAGGGCGGCGGGTACGGTCGAGGAGGTGAGCAGGCTCACGCAGAGGATCAGGACAACCAGCGAGATGTGGAGACAACTCATGGGTAGCCTCCTTTCACGAGGGAACTACGAGCGCATCCGAGCGCGTTTCTTGGGCGCAGTGTAGGCCCATTTGCACATCTGTGCAAAATGGGTGGGCAAGTCCACCAACGGCGTCGGTGTTACAGGACATGCTCGTTCACCGCCCCCGCCCGCTCCGCCACCAAATTCGTCACCCCGTCCCGCCGCTGCACCACGCCCTCTGCCCACAGGATCGGCCCGCCGCGCAGCTCGCGCGCATAGCGCTCCACCACGTCCGGACGCACGATCACGTTGATCAGCCCCCATTCGTCCTCCAGGGTGAGGAACTGGTGCCCCTTGGCCGTGGGCGGGGCCTGGTGCACCACCACCAGCCCGGCCACCCGGGCCCGCCGCCCCACGGGACATGCCCCCAGCTCGGCGCTGCTGAGCATCCCCCGCTCCCGCAGCCAGGGGCGATAGAGAGCCATCACGTGCTCGCCGGTGGAGAG
>JAAYEA010000520.1 GCA_012689325.1 Chloroflexota bacterium | reverse complement strand
CAAAGCCGCCACCTTGCTGGCGGCTTTTCCCATTTGACACGCCGGCGGGCTGCCGTATAATCCTCGACAGGTGGATGTGTCCATCCGCCCCCCGAAGGGGTCTCCTTACACCGAACGGATCGCGTCAGGAGAACAAGGCATGTCGGCAAGGCTGGCTCGGCAACTCGAGCTCGACTGGTCTCTCGTCCAGCTTCGCTGGCTCCTGTTCGCCATAGCCCTCTTCCTCGCCCTCCTGCCTCCCACCGAGCTCTCCCTGCCGTTCGTCGCCATCGCCGCCATCGCCATCGCCTACAACACGGCCCTCGCCATCCTGGCCCGACGGCGCGCCGCCCCACTACATCTCGACCAACCGACCGCCCTGGGCGACGTCCTCCTCATCGGCGCGCTGGCCTGGACGAGCGGGCGTGGCGACAGCCCGCTGCCCTTGTTGATGCTGATCCCGGTTCTGGTGGCTTCACTGCGCCGCGGCTGGGCTGGCGGAGCCCCGGCGCTCCTGACCAGCCTTCTCTGGGTCGCCCTCTCGCTCTCCGGCCGCGATGGACCGGCCACCTCCGCAGAGGTGGCGCGCCTCATCGGCTGGCTGGGGCTGCTGGCCTGCCTGCTGGTCGTTGGGGTCAAGCTGGGGCGCCTGGCGCGAGCTCGCGCCCAAGCTCTGGAGCAGCAGGGCCGGGACCGCATCCGCCTCGCCGAGGAACAGGCCCGGGCCATGTACGAGCTGACCGGCGCGTTGAGCGCCACCCTGGACTATGGCCGGGTGCTGGATGCGATCCTGGACGTGGCGCTGCTCGGGCTGCGGGATTTGGCGGGTCAGCAGGACGAGACCGCTGGCCTGGTGCTGCTTTTCGACGAGGCCGGCGGTCCCGGCCCTCTGCGCATCGCGGCGAGCCGAAGGCTCTCGGAGGACGAGGCTGGGCAGGTGCTGGAAGCCAGGCAGGGGCTGCTGGCCGAACTAGTCAGCGCCGGGGAGCCGCGCGTCGTTGCCGATCCCGGGCTGGACCCCGAGTTGGGCGCCCTTCCCTCGCTCAGGAACCTACGCTCCGCCGCCGCAGTGCCGCTCCGCGCCGGTTTCGACCTCTTTGGCGCCCTCCTCTTCGCCTCGGCGCGCCCTGAGGCCTACCAGGCCGAGCAGATGATCTTCCTGGCCACGCTGGGCAACCAGGCCGCCATCGCCCTGCAGAACGCCCGCTATTACCAGCGACAGGAGGAGGAGAAGGACCGCATCATCGAAAGCGAGGCGGAGGTGCGACGCTGGCTGGCCCGCGAGCTGCACGACGGGCCGACCCAGACCGTCTCGGCCCTGGCGATGCGGCTCAACTATTTGCAGCTCATCCTCGAGCGAGAACCGGATCGCGTCGCCGACGAGATCGGGGACCTGGAAAAGATGGCCCGCCGCGCCACCCGCGAGATTCGAAACACCCTGTTCAAGCTGCGCCCCTTGGCCCTGGAAAGCCAGGGGTTGCGCGGCGCGCTGGAGCAATATGCGGCCCGGCTGCGCGAGGACGAGGGGATCAGGCTGCATTTGGATGTGGAAGAGCCGCCGCAGCGGCTGGGCGGGCAGGTGGAAAGCGCCATCTTTGCCATCATCGAGGAGGCGGTGAACAATGCTCGCAAGCACTCGGGCGCGGAGACGATCTCGGTGCGGGCTGCCGCCTACGAGGCCGCACTGCTGGTCGTTGTACGGGACAATGGCAGGGGATTCGACGTCGAGCAGGTCCAGGGGAGCTATGACCAGCGCGGCAGCTTTGGCCTGGTTAACATGAAAGAGCGTGCCGCGCTACTGGGCGGCACGCTAGAGATCGCCTCGCGGCCCGGGTCGGGGACAGTAATTACCCTCGTCGTCCCGCTTCCCGCCGCTTCGACCCGCTAAGCAGGGGCCGGGCCAGCCCCGGGTACCCTATCCAAAGACCAGCGCCAGGACGACCAGCAGCGCGAACATGGCCGCCGCCAGCAAGCCGATGCGCTTCAGGTCCGTGATGACATAGTGGTACTCTTCCGCCAGGTTAGCTGGCTGCGCGGGCTCTGGCGCGGCTGCAACCGCGGGCGCTGCCGATCTTGTGTTCACAGGCCGCCGCTGCTGCACGCTCTTGCGAGACTTTTTCTTGGCCATGTCGCTATCCTCTCCGAGGTGACTTGTCACACAAGGCGGTCTGACCGCCCGCATAGAAACCCATGAGCGGTATTATACGCGGGCAGCGCCGCCGGTCAAATGCATCCCCTCCGCTTGTCCCCGCCGCCGCCCTGTGGTACACTGCGGCAACGTTATTTGAGGAGGGATCAT
>JAAYEA010000069.1 GCA_012689325.1 Chloroflexota bacterium | reverse complement strand
TCTTTGCTGGTCGGTCCCTCACTCTAGAAAGGGGCTGGCCAGTGCAATTACCCTTGCCATTCTCAGAAAGTTCATGTTCTGGCCATTTATAGCAGTTTGGCCTCTGGTTGCACAAAACTTGCGCTAGAAGCACCTGTCCTCTGATTGGGCCAGTAGTGGGCCGCTTATCGGCACGGCGCCCGCTCAAGCCCAAGGAGTTGCACATGAACGAACGGGAAACGCCCCAGCTCTACCTGATCGTCGTTCTCGTCCTCAGCGTGTTCGCCATCGTCGCCTTGGCGATCGAGGCGGTGATCCCGCTTGACCCCGCCAGTCAGCAGATCCTGATGTACGCCGACTGGGTGATCTGCGGCCTGTTCTTTCTCGATTTCGTCTTCACCCTGTGGCGATCCAAGAACCGGGGCAGGTATTTCCTGACCTGGGGATGGCTGGACCTCATCTCCAGCATCCCCGCCGCAGGTTTCTTCCGTTTCGCCCGGGCAGCGCGCGTCGTGCGCATCCTGCGGATCCTCCGGGTGGCCCGCTCGGCGCGGCTCATGTCCACGGCGGTCCTGACCAGACGGGCGCGCAGCGGCCTCCTGACCGCGTTGTTCGCGTCCGTGCTGCTGGTGATCTCGACGAGCATCGCCATCCTCAGCGTGGAAAAGTCGCCGGAAGCCAACATACGCACCCCCGGCGACGCCATCTGGTGGTCCCTGGTCACCATCACCACTATCGGCTACGGTGACCGCTATCCAGTCACCGCTGAGGGGCGGCTGGTCGCGGCCCTCCTCATGCTCAGCGGGGTCGGCCTGTTCGGCATCGTCTCCGGCTTTGTGGCGACTTGGTTCCTGTCGCCACCCGCCCAAGCGCCAGACCCGGAATTGCAGGCGATCCGCCAAGAACTGGCGGAGTTGCGACGAGAGATCGCGGGCCTGAGAGCGCAGATAGAGACGCCCTCAACTCGAACGAATCGCGACCTTCCGAAGGGAGACGGTCAGTAACTGCAAAGCATAGGCCCAGTTCAGCGGATTCCGGAGTCACACCACGCACCGAGCTAATCAGGGCCGAGCAGGCCGTCAAAAGCCGGCGCCACAGGCTCCGACACAAAGGACCAGAAAGGGATAATGCGATGAGACCCTTCACCTTGGGCAAACTGTTATCACTTGGCTTGATCCTAACAATCCTGCTCGGCAGCATCATCGGTTGCGGGGGCGAAGCCGTTGCCCCGACCGCGACCAGCGAGCCCACCCAGGCGGCAAAGCCAGCCGAGGCGACTCAGCCTACTGCTACTTCTCGGCCGACTGAGCCAAAGTCCACTGAAACGCCCAAGCCTACGGCCACATTCACTCCTACCCAGACGCCGAAACCCACCGATACGGCCGCCCCACCCACGGACACGCCCACGCTAACCATCACCCTTACCCCGACTCCACAGCCCATCCCGGCCGAGATGCTGACGCAGATCACGACGACCTACATGATCATGATCATGGCCCAGATGAACACCGAAATGGTTGCAGAGATGGCCCGTCGGGTGGCTAGCGGGGAGCTCTCGGGCTTCGATTCCCTGGGCGCGATGATTGCCGTGTCGGCTTTCATCGGCGCCGTCCTGGAGGCCATGCCGAGCAAGACGCCGCCCGCCTTCTGGCAGCCCTATTGGGATGAGGTTGAGGCCATCCATTCCGCTGTCGCGGGCCTCGTGAAACGATGGTGGGACAAGGAGATCGACTCCGGGGAAGTCCTTAAGCAGATTGGTCCCCTGAAGGAATCGCTGGTGTCCGCCCTTTCTGCAGCCGAAGAGAGGCTGGCTCAGGAATATGACGTGGCCGATGCTAGGGAATTGGCCCAGGTCCGAGAAGAGGCGATGAGCGCCGTGCAGGGCATTTTCCCGACGACTGCGCCTTCTGAGCAACCTGTGGCTACACCTGACGATCTCCAATCCGGAGGGCTCGGCTTGAGTCGGGAGGCTTGGGAACAGGCACATGCCCAAAGTGGCACTGGCCCCGGCCCTTACATCAACTACGATGGCGGCACGTATTCGATCACTTTCGTGGACGGTAACTTGCAGCATCTTGAGCGAAACTACGGCGCGGATCAGCCCTCCCTAGCGGATGCGCGCAGCGCGGGCGCGTTGCTGATTCCGGCAGATAGCCAGTTGGTCAGGTCGTACAGCCCTGAAGGTCTGCCCGAGTTGATCGTGGATCTGTATTTGAGCGAGAGCTTGAAAGGGCGATTCGAGTCCGATGTGTGGATCGAGGGCGAGCCGGGCAACTTCATCATCGTATACGGCGTGTTCGGCGGCAAAGTCCCAAGGATAGTCATCGGCACCGGCAACAATCCCTAGCGACCGTCAGGCAACGGATGCCCCTGCATCTGCTGGCGCCGCCTCTCGTCTTTGGCGAGACCCGACTGCGCCGTCCGTTGCGCGATAGCGCCTTGGCCCGGATCGCATCGATGGTCACCGAGGCCGCAGTCGCTCTTGCCGCCGCGACGCTGACTTTGACCTGTCTGCGGGTCTTGACTGGGGCTCGCGTCCACGTCACAACGTGCTCGGGCGACAAGCTATGGGTATGCCGCTTGCTCGGTCTGCGCTCCGGTATGGCCGTGGAGTTTGCCCGTTTCCTGGTTTCGCGCATGATATGGCGCAGTATTGTTCTCTTTGCGAGCAGTTCGTGGTCTGTAGCACGGTGCGGGCAAAGCAGGCTCTGACTGAATCCGCGAGAACCTGGCGTCGTCGATGATGAATCTAGAGCTGATGCTGGACGAGATAGTCGCAGAACCCGGAAAAACCCAATCATCTCTCATCTCTGGGCGATAGCGCGCGCTTGGATTCCCGGCGAGAGCTTCACCCAAGCGCTAAGGCATCACGCATCTCGGTATCGTCCGGGACGTCAAGAAGCTCGAAGGTGGGATAGCAGGAAGGGGCCAGTCGCCCTCGATGCCGTCCACTCGCACTCAGGAGGCGACTAGATCGAGATGGAACACAACCAACTACACAGCCGACACATCGTCGCCGACCTGGAATTCGCGGACGATCTCGAGCTCCGCCCGGAAGCAATCGAGCAGCTCCAGATGCGGCTAGCGGAGAGCCCGATCGACGTCAGGGAGGCGCTGGCCTCATATACCCCGGATGCCGATGCAGACCAGTCCGCCGTCATCGAGAGCTCCGGCAGAACCATTCGAGTCCTGGCCCCTGCCGGCTCCGGCAAGACGCAGACCGTAGTCAACCGCGTCCTAGCCATCATCCGCAAAGGAGTTCACCCCAAACGGATCCTGGTTCTGACCTTCGACAATGCGGCCGTAGGCGCCATCAATGGCAAGTTCAACCAAAAGCTGGAGGACAACCAGGTTGCCCTTAGCGACAGGCCCACGGTGAGCACGCTCAATGCATTCGGCTACGCGGTGCTGCGCGAGTTCGTCCCAAGCGAGTACAAGCTTGTGATCCCCGACTACAGGTCGCGCAGGCTCCTTCGCGAGATCAAGGAAGCCCTGCGGCAGAAGAGCCCTGGCCGGTATGCCGCCCTTCCCCAGAATCTGGCAGATAACCTCTACCTGGAGTTCTTCAGCGTCCTGAAGAACGCCCTCTTTGATCCCAGGTCGCCGAACACCCAGCGGCTGGCCGACTTTATCGTCGAGAAGGCCAAGGATGCCTTTTTCGTCTCGTCGGACGAACAGACGGTCCTCAAGGTCGTCCAAGGCTTGATCTGGCTCTATATGGCTTACGGGATCGCGCTCCAGAGGGAAGATGTCCTGGACTTTGACGACCAGAAACTCAGGGCATACCTCTCGCTCGCCCAGGATGAGCAACTCCTGACGACCCTACAGGGGCGATACACCGAGGTCCTGGTTGACGAGTTTCAAGACATCAACCTGCTCGACTCCGCGTTCGTAAAGGCGATCGCGGGAAAGTCCAGGCTCGTCGTCTTTGGGGATGACGACCAGGCCATCTATGGCTTCCGGGGATGCACCCCCGACTATATCATCGATCTAGAGGCCCACCTGGGTCGGCCGCCCGTGACCTCGCATGAGCTCAGGGTCAATTACCGATGCCCACCCAACATCGTGGAACACGCCAATCGGCTGATACGCCATAACAGCCGCCGCGTCGAGAAGTACCCGATCGCGAACAGAAAAGACCCCGCCGAGATCAAGGTGGTTTCCTCACTGTCCGCGGCAGTGGAAGCGAGACTCGCCGTATCGTTCATCCGCCGGGTGAAACGGGCTAGTCCGAGTCTCCAGCACAGCGACTTCGCGGTGCTGTACCGCACCAACGCGCAGAGCCTGCCCCTCCAAATCGAGTTCCTGCTGAATGACCTGCCGTACTACGTTCGCGAGCAAGATAACCTCCTCAGCAATCGAATCCTGGACCGCCTGCTGGGCGTGCTCAGGCTCAAGATCGCGATCAGCGCAGGCAGATCGCCCACTCCAGATGATGCAGTGCTTGCGGTCCAGGCCTACCTCCCCTACGTCTCGGCCAGGGACGTCGAGCGGCTTCATGCCCTGTTCAGCCGAGGGCGTCCGTTCCTCGGTGTCATAGGCTCTCAGGAGTTCTCTGAGGCCTTGTCCACCGTTCGGCAGGGCAGCCTGATCTTGGCAGTACGCGGCGTGGTGGAGGCGGTTTCGCTCATGAACACCCTTGACGTGCTGGCCAAGGACTTCAAAGGGCTCCGCGGCATGGTTGGTAGCCTCGAGGACGTCATCGAGGAGCGCGTGCCCCTTGGGGAGATCTACGAATTGGCGGCGACCTATGAGGGGCGGACCGAGGAATTCGTGCGGACTATCGAAAAGGCACTGGAGCGAGCGAAAGCCACGGGCGCAGGAAAGCATCGCGACGACGGGATCGCTCTCCTTACCTACTTCCGCGCCAAGGGCCTGCAGTGGCACACGGTCATCCTGACGACCTGCAACGAGGGTTTAATCCCGCACAAGAGGGCGCTAGTGGAAGAGGAAAGGAGGCTGTTCTATGTGGCGCTGACCCGTGCCTCCTCTAACCTGCTCATCTCGTATGTCAAGAACGCGTGCAACAACAAGGTCCTTCCCAGTCGCTTCCTACAAGAGGCGGGGCTGCTGAACCCATGAGCGAGTCCTACTTCCGCAACTGCAAGTACTGTGGTCGCCGCATTCAGATGCGACGGATGCCCGCAGGGCACTGGGTTGCCTTCGAGGGCTACGACCAGGTCCATGACTGTCAGAGACCCCCTTCAAGACAACAGGGGGGGCCTGTGGTCTCCGACCCAAGGACTCAGCACAGCCCCGAGATGTCGTATGACAGCCTGCAGTTTCCGGATATTCAGGTGGGTGCGCGGCGCTCAGTCTCCCCGCCACCCCCTCCACGTGACTGGGCCGCCAAGTCCCCTCCTAAGGCGTCGCCCCCACGAGGCAGGGCCATCTACACTCCCCCACCTGCTTCACGTGCCAGCGCTCCACAAAACCCTACTGGGGTGCCGCCCGGTTCCAGCCGGAAGGTAGATACCAAGGCGTCAGAAGATATAAGCATCTGGCCCTATATATGGTGGATCGTTCTGGCAATCGCGATCATATGGATCCTCTCGCGGTAAAGCGACGGCGCGGGTTGCGTTTGATAGACCAAACGGGGCTCATCCGCACTCTTCGTGATCGGACGAGATCCAACGAAGGTCGGTCTGTTCTTCTATAACCAGGAGCGCGCGCATCAAGGCCTATCGTATCGGTACCCCAGGGCTTGTGCAAAGTCGCGCACGGCGATCAATGCGGCATGGAATGCCGGGGCTGCGCCTGATGGAATCAGGCTTCGGCGTTCCGTGCCGCGGAGGCTCCAGAAGCCCGATCTCATCGGGCGCGGTGGCGTAGCACGGCGTCGGCATTCCATGCCGCATTGATCGCCGTGCGGGGCGGCGCGCCAAGCCGACTGCCGACTTTGCACAAGCCCTGTCGGTACCCGGTCGAGGTATACAAGGGGATTACCTGGACTGGCTAGAGCCAGAGTTTCATTTCTTTAGGCCGTTGCGTGGTCTTGACTGTGGGGATAACCTTAGTCCCTATTTTAGACTATCGGCTCAGCACGGCGTTTTCACGGGATTCGCGGATGAGCCCCGTATAGTTCACCAAAAACAGCCTTCAGAGGACTCTGTCCTCCAGCACATCCTCTAAAGCTCGATCGAGATACCAGCCTGGCCCTTCGGGGGGTATATGGTGCGATACCTGTACTTCCTTTGAAGCTCTACGTCCTCCCACTGCTCGGTCAGCGTCCCCCGGTAGTTGAAGACCAGCTCCTTGTCCGTGCCGCCCTGGGTCAAGATCCGGGCGATTGACTCCCCGTCAGGGTGCTTGTACCGGCGGCTGTTGGTGGAGATCAGAAAGCGCTTGCAGCGCAGCAGTTCGAGCAGGCCCGATGACAGATTGCCCCGGCTTCCATGATGCGGGAGTTTGAATGCGTCGAGCCGCAGTACCGGCAGATGTTGTTCCTTGAGGTATTTCTGGATTGACGCCTCCAGGACGTTCGAGTGGGCGTCGCCGGCGAACAAGCAGCGGGTTTCACCATACTCGAGAAGGAAGGCGATGCTGCTCGCGTTGGAAGGGCTCGGATCGGGCGAGAACTCGACCCCTGCGAGTTTTTCGACATCCGGCGCTTCCTCACCCAGGGTATCATCCTTCTCGTCAGGCCGGTACAGGCGATCCTTACTCAGCCACACGAGCCAATCGGCCATTGAACCGGGTGCTGGATAGTGCTTCTCTGCGTCAGTTACTATGCATTCCCACTCAGCACGCAAGCTCGACAGTTCGGCAGGGGTTGGCGAGAGCAGGACCAGTTTCAGACCACCCTCCAGTGGCAAGCGAGGGAGCCTGTCTGCCTCGGAAGTGGCCGCCGCATTGCCGCCAAATCCCTTGTTCCATGGCAATCTCATCTTCCCAATCCGTGCGGCCAGGTACTCGCCCTGCACTGGTCCCAGAATATCGTCCTTAGGAGCCCCTAGATGCCGCCAGCCGTTGAACCAAATGTCATTGAAGCGAACGCCTAGCTGAGGATTCTGGAGAAGGCGCACAATACCATCGATGTGATCATTGTCTATGTGCGTTACTACCAACAGCTCAAAGATAGAGGCTTCTTGCCTGGTCTTGATCCGCTCGCGGAGCGCCTCGTACGTCCGGTAGGTTCCCCCATCGATGAGTAGCCTGTGCACATCGCCTGGCTCGCCATACTCTATCCATAGACAATCCCCGTACTCGGCGGGAATCATTTCGATGGTCAGCACGGTCTAGCCTCCTTTGGTGTCCAGTATCCAGTCCGCGTCTCCGTACACGGCCAGAGTCAACGCAGCTGGCATGTCATCCGCGAGCAGTCTGCGGCGCACTGCTAGGGCGACCTCGCCGAAAGGCAGAGGGCCTTTCGCGCCCATCTCGCTCAGCGCCTGCACAAAGGCTTGCGCCACCGGCGCAGCGTGGCGCCCCAGCACCTTTGATAGCGTCGTGACCACCAGAGCGGCCTTGGCGCGACGGAAGGGGGCGACAAAATTGTCGAGTGACACATCCTTCGCCCCGGTCTCGCAGCCCAGCAGAAACACGATGGGAGGTGGAAGGCTCTCGCTGGGGCGAACGTACTCTGTTGCCGTCTCTTTGCCGATGGTCAACGCCTTGATCTGAGCATTGTCCCCGATCTCCATGGCGGCCATGTCCATGTCGTCGAGAAAAGTGTGAGGCAGCAACATCAGCAGCGAGGGCTTGATCTCGCGCACCCTATCTTTCCACTCGTCCCATGTCTCGGCGCGGCCCACTTGTGGACCGATCAGGTCCGCCAGGGTCTTCATCACCGCGTCCCGCAGGGGTTGTCCTGTGATATCCACTTTCTTGCTGGCGGCAAAGACCGCACTGTGCAGCGGGTTCAGGCGCTGGCGGCCTGCCACCGGCGACTCGGGAATCAGCTGGTAGTCACCCACTTGCCCCCTGTCCTTGCTCGGGTCGAAGGTGTGGCGCTCGATAACGTAACGTAGACCCCAGAAGCCTCGAGGGCAGATGACACTGGACCCAGGCTCCGGGCAGGTAGCCCTGCAATCGTGTCCATCGCGCCATGCCTCCAGCGTATGCAGACAGAGCTTGGCATCGTCAGCCGGCTCCGGGCGGTCATAGAAGAACTCGACGGGCAAGAATCGGTCAAAGTCCATCGCCACGACCTGAATTCGTCCCGCTTCTGGGAGTGTCAGCCCCCAGTCTCTGACCAGGCCTTCGTAGAGCACCTTTCCATGCAGGGCCAGGTACCGCAGGAACTGAACCGTCTCGGCCGCGTCAGTCGTGGCGTATAGCGTCCCATCCCGAACGATGGTTTCGGCCATTTCGTTGAGCTTGGCTTTGATGCGGTCGACGGTGTCCTGGAACTTGTCGGTGTGAATCATCTGCGCTTTGCCGTCGGCGATTGCAGTGGTGGTAGGGACACCGGTGGCATCATGGTTCAGCACGAGTGCCACACTAAAAGGGCGGTGGGACTCGAGGTCCTCCACTGGTCGCACTGTACCTTCGATGCTCAACGTCAGCGGCGGGCCATCGGGAAGCTCCGCAGGATCGGGCACAACCTGGCCTTCCAACAGGGCGGTCTGCAACACCCGGTTTTGGTGCAGCACTGTGACGCGCCCGCGGAAGGAGGGGACATCGGTGCGGGTCTGAAAGACAAACTGGCAGGTCGTGCTCGCCCCCTCGCGAGGCAGCCGGATGGTCGCAGTCTGAGGCTCCGGGGCATGGTTGGGCTCCGAGAAGACGACTTGTAGCTGATGCTCGTCGACGGTCCAATCGAGCTCGTGGTCGGGAAAGACCGCGTCCGGAGCCGGGGTAAGCCATTCTGTGTCCGCCGGGCCGATGCGCGCCACGAGCACGTGGTGCGCCCCGGCGCGCAAGGCCCTTCTCGCGGGCTGCGGATCCCCTTCGCGAAGCTCGTAGACCTGCCCCTGAATCCACCGCAGGGCACCTTCGTTCTCAGGCGCATGTTCGCGGATGTTCGGGCCTGCTGCCGCGACAACGCTGGCCCCAGCAATTTCCTGGCCGTAGCCGAGGCTCGAAAGGATCATCTCCAGTCTGTTGGCAAGTCCTTCTGCCGACAGGCTCTTCTCCTCCGGCTTCGCAATCCCGTGTTTGTGCCAGTACTCAGGTACCGGGATTTCGGTTGCCGGAGGCAGGCTTCTCAGGTGCCGGATCAGATCCCGGAAGTTGGCTGAGACACGGGCGTCAGTGACCAGCGAACTCGATGCGAACAACAGCGGAGCCGGGCCCGGGTCACGGTCCCAGGCTTCATGCAAGGCGACGTCCAGCGGCAAGTCGTGAGACAGCTGACGCAGCATCTTCTCGGTGAACCACGCGTCCCAGTCGCGGGGTACTGAGGCGATGCATACGGCGGAGGCGTTGGTCTCGGATAGCAGGGCCTGCACGAGCGGCTGGGCACGCTCCCAGGGCTCGTCGATACCGCCAAGCACGAGAACGCAGGAAGCACGCGCCCGTTGGGCCCGTCGGATCAGCTCTCCCAGACCCTCGCGCAGGGGCAAAGGCAGAACCAGCACATTACTGGGTTCCGCGCTGGTCCCTGCCACCTCGACGCTGCACAGGTTTAGCCCCCATTGGTCATACGTCTGGCGTAGACGGTCGCGCAGTTGGCGCGCGTCTGCCTCGGTCAGCGTCCCGACGCGCAACGGCCAGTCCCACCTAGACAACGCGTGGCGGGGTTCGATGCGCATGTACACTGACCTCAGATTCGCAACCCGGCCCCAGAGCTCTGAGACAAGCCAGGGCAGGATCGACTGGCCCTCGCTATCCGGCTGAATCTCCAATCTGGGTCTGGGCCCCCGCGGATCCCAGATGAAATGTCCGAAAGTCTCGTCCCAAGCCTGTGACAGCGAGCGTGCGTCCGGCGGTTTCTGGAACCGCATGAATTCATCCGGCTCCACTCCCAGCCGCCATGGCAATGGCATTACCTCATCGCCTTGGCGGACAGAATCGCGGGCTGACTCCAGGTCGCGCTTCAGTTGGTCGAGGTCGCCCCATGGGGGGAACACCTCGTTGCATGCCACCAGCACCCCCAGAGCGGCGAGTGCCTGGGCGAAGCTCTCTTCATCCAGTTCGGCTCCCCAAAGACCAAAGTTGCTCCGGCTCATAGGGTTCTCCTCCTCTCAGCCAGACGTGCCAATCGTCACATTGCTAGTGCCGCCTGCAAAGGCATACTCGATGTAGCCGCCGTCGGCCACCTGGATCGTCTGTTGCAGATCGGCGCGGCTCTTGAGCTTACCCAGGACCTCCTGCCGGGGTACCTCGGGATAGGTCCACTCCTGCTCCCCACGGGCCTGCTTCTCCAGGTCGGGATAGGCCGAAAGGGCCACGTAGCGTCGGGTGCCGTCGGCCTTTAGCAGTTCACCCAGCACATCCTCAGGCGGCATACCGGTGATACTGCCGTGGTGGCTGATCTTGAGAAAATGAACGGACTTGACCAGGCTCCGCTTGTTGATCTCCTTCCAGCTGCGCACCTCGGCGTCGCCGGGGAAGAGCAGGCTCCAGCCACGCCAATTCAGGCAAAACACGATGCTGGTGTTGTTGGCCGCGCTGTCGATGCTCAACAGGTTGTCGCCGTACCCCCGCCGCCGCCAATCCAGCAGATTGTAGAACGCGCCAGCATCCACCCCGCGCGGCGGTTCCACGCGGGCCAGGGCGGGCTTCCCCGACGGCCCGATGCCGGCGACAGCCCCAAAGGCGACTGGATGAAACTGGCCATAGTAGGTGGCGGTGTCCTCCTCGGGCGCCCAGATCTCGAACGTGGCCTCGCGGAACGGGTGCGTGCCGTTCAGATCCATTCCGCGGTAGATGTAGTGGGTGTGGGCGGGGGCCAGATCACGCAGGATGCTGACGCAGTCGTCCGTCTTGCGCGGGTTGTTGATTGCCAACAAGCCCCGGACCCAGTCGGTCTGCTCGTCAGGCGCCGCTTGGAAGTACTCCCTCGCCTCGTCCAGGAACACTTGCTCTAGCCTCTTCCTTTCCTTTGCGTTGGGATGATAGCCGGGGGTCCCGGGTGTGTAATAGTCCGGGTGAGCGGAGCGGGTCAGCCAGGCATAGCGCGTCTGGAGCTTGTCCTTGATCGGTTGTCCATGGAGCACTTTGGTCTGGTAGTATTGCAGTCCCTGAACGTGATCCATGTGCTCGTGGGTCATGATGTATAGATCCAACGGCTGGCCTGCCAGCTCGGTCAGAACGTCCGCTACCACCTTCTTGAAGACGCTATCCTCGCCCCCCTCGGTGACCAGCGAATTGCCCACATCGATCAGGATGTGGCGCAGCGCCGGCGATTCGCCCGGCGCCGCGTCCGGGACCGAGATCAGGATCGCATCGCCAAACAAGACGTTATACACTCTCACGCGCAGCTTGTTCATGGTAGTACCCCCCTCGCCAGGTGAAACGTCCGAGCGATGCTGGCGATGCGCATGGTCCGTTCAGTGGTTTCGACGCTGGCTTCGAAACGCAGCGGGCGGCCGTCCGGGCCCAGACGCGGAGGGCCAGGTCTAAGCACCCCTTCGTCCACCAGCCGCCCGAGCATGGCATCGCGATCGGCCTGCTGCACGGCATGCTCACCCGGGTGTCTTTCTGGGTTGGACGTCAGCAACACCCGGAGCTCTCCCGTCTCCTGGTCCCAGGCCATGGTCGTGCCACAGGCGATCGTTCGCCGGCCAGGGAAGCTTGGGCCCAGGCGGTTCACCTCCTCGTGATACCACCAGGCCTTGAACAAGCACTCGGCTACCTTCTGATCGTTCGGCTTGCCGTCCTTCTTCTTGTGGCGATACTCGCGGTCGACCTGCAGCCTCGGCTCGATATGGAACTGAACCCCTGGTGGGATCGCCAGGAGCTGGCGGCCCCTCTCGCTGTTGGCGAAATCGTAAGCCGCCCAGTCGCTGTCCACCAGGGCCTGAAGATCAATGCCCTTTAGGCCGTCCGGGGGAGGAGGCGTCACAGCGAGCGCTTCCGGACCATCGACCATGTGCCGCCGGACAAACTCGTCGCACAGCCACTGGCGCTCCTTCTTTTGCCTGGGGTAGGCGGCTTGGTCAGGCGCGATGATCGCTCGCCCATAGTCGGCGAAGGAGATCTCGCCAGGGGGCAGATAATCGAGGGCACGCATGACCATGCGGCGGAACTGCTCAGCCGCCAGTATCAGGGCCTTGCCCGAAACGGGATAATCATCTGGGCCAGAGGCGAGCTGTCGCTTGCGATCCTCGTGCATCCTGACCAAGACGCTGAAGAGCGCGGCGGCCAGGACCCGGCACAGATCATGCTCCTCGCTGCGGACATGTGAGCCCAGGACCAGGTCCTCATCGTACAGGTTGCGCAGAGCCCCTGTCCCTCGCTCCATGCCGAACTGCTCAGCTAGGGCGCTGAAATGGGTGGACTGCTTGATCGAACCCCTGGTCTTGGCGAGGACGGCTTCGCGGAGGGTAGGGCTGTCGATGGAGACCAGCAGGGCGGCCAGGTCGGCAATCGCCTCGTGTAGGGCGCGCGACTGCGGCGCAATGGCAGACCAAAGGTGCGGCGCGATGCCGTCCAGGATGGCGTGGCCGGTTTCGTGAGCGACGATGTCGCGCGCCAGGCTGGTGTAGACTATCTTCCGCTTGTCCACGTGGCTGGGGAAATAGAAGAACTGGAGGCTATGCGAGTAGCATTCGTAGTAGGCGTTCTCCATCTGGCCGGCGCGTGGCACGACCAGCAGTTGCGGAGCTTCGAACGCCCAACTGACCTCCCGGCCCAGAACGTCGCTCTTCTGGAACATCTGGATAGTCTTGAGCACTGTCGCGAAAACGCTCACCTGATTGAAGGCGCGGGAAGTGATGTCGGGCGGATCTGCTATATCGTAGCGCCCGAGCGTCTTGCCAGGAGGGGGCGGGACGTATCGCACTCCCGGTTCCAGCAGGCCGGTCTTCTCGTCAAGGTCGAGCACGGCGACCTGTTTGGTCACTGGCCCGTCGAGGAAGAACTCCTCACTGGTGACTTCAAAGCCCTCGGTCTGTTCCGCCGTCCGCAATGGCGCGAATTCGCCGTCGTCCACCATCATCTTGACTCGAACCTTTACCATGCTATCATCCTCCTGTCAGCGCCCGGTGCCTGGTGTGGCGCTATGGACGGTCTCGTCTCACCAGCGGCGCACGGAGCCGGCCGCCACGACCGCGCAGCTGCCCAGTCCCATACTGATATGCCTATGGAAGGGGCTGCGTCCGATAGTCGATGACGAAAAAGCCACGGAGGGCTTCCCCAGTGGATTGCCTCAGCTTGATTCCCTCCTTGGGTTTGGCCAGGTTCATCAGCAGAGCGGGAGCCATGTTTGGGTGATTCGGGTCGTAAAGATAGACGCTCAGATCTCTGGTGACCGGGTCGAGATCATAGCCCGTAGCCAGCACCTGATGGTTCAAGGCAATGTCGGCAAGCCTGTGCGCGCGAACCAGCACCAAGACAGAGGGTTCCCCCGCCGATAGCTTCTCCCGCAGCTTGGGGATCTCCCACCCGACCATGGACCGAGCCAGAGCCGGATCGTCTCGCATCATCCATTTGACGAGCTTGGGCACGACTCCCCCACGGAGACTCTTCACCTGCCGCGTCACAAGATAGTTGAACAGCTCGGCGCCGATCTCATCAACGGAGGCGGTGTCCGGGACAGGCCGGTGCGCGCCAAAAAAGTCGCGCGCCGCAAAGCACATCCCGCCGCACAGGCCATAGACCAGATGGTCCAGCCGGAGCGGGTTGCGCCTGCCAAAGACAGCCTGGCGCGTCACCGAGTCCGGCAGGGCAAACCTGTTCACGAATCGAAAGCCGTGATCGCTGGGAGAAAAGTCCGTTCTGATAGTCTCCATGCTTTTTCCTCCGTTCATGCCTTCCGCGGCGCAGCCAGGGCGTGAAGCAGCTGGGCCATCAGGACTTGCCGGACTTGCCAGCCTCCTGTTGCCCCTGGCCGGTGAGCCGCTCTCCCGTCCCTCGAACGAATCGCCAGATGTTCCAAGGCACCGTGCCGATCAGGAAAGAGACAGCAACCAGCACCCGCGGGTCGGATAGGTCCAATTGCACCTCGCTCCCAACCAGGGTCAGCTTGACCGTGACAAGTGATAGCAGGAGCACGAAGATCAGGGCCAGGAAGGGCACGGCGATGATCAGCGAGATGTGCATGATGACGCCCTCGCGATAGAAGTTGCGCTGCCGCAGGTATGTTCCGGTGGTGATGATCAGGTTGATGAGGATGCCAGCAAGTCCCCACATGAAGACTTCCAGGAACCGCCACGGCTCGTCCTCCCAGAAGATGCCCTTGGTTCCCAAGCTATCGGTCATGCGCCGTACCGTCTCCAGGCGTGTGAGCGCCTCATCATGCTTCCCTTGCTGGACCAGCCCTGAGACCTCGCTCGCCAGCTTGGCCATCAGCTCCCTATCGGCCGTGCTTAGCGTCTCAGAGTCCGCGGGGAAGACGGCGGCCAGGGTAGTCGTGAGCTGCCCGATCGCCGCAATGAGCTTGGCGTCCTGAGCCGCTTGGGGCCTAGCGCTATCTGCCCGGGCGACGGTCCCGGTTGCTGTGGCCGCTTGAGCCACCTGCTGGGCTTTGGCGATTCCTTCCCTTGCCTGGGCGATCACGGTCGTTAGGGCCAGGCTGACCGGCCTGGGAGCCGGGGCGATAGCCAGGTGCAATACAATGTAGCACACGATCAGGGCGGCCAAGCCGGCGCAGAGGCCTCGGAAAAACCTCTGCCCGGTTGCATCGTCCGGCGTTCCGGAGAGGAACTCCAGGTCGAAACGAAAATCCGTCTTGTCTCCATCGAGTTGTTCCTGCTGAGGTTCGCTGGGCAAGCTCTTGTCATGTAGAGCGACAAGAGTCCAAGCCCCCTGTGCAAGATTGAGGTCGAACTGGCCGTTGCTGTCGGTCATGGTCGACTTGGCGGTTCCGTCGTCCGACACAGCCTTCACCACAGCCCTTCGCACCGGGTCGTCGCTGCCCTGGCGGCAGACCCTGCCTGACGCCTTAACCACTGGCTTCGCTGGCTCCCTCTGGTTTTGCTCGGTCATGTCCTTCGCTCCTTGTCTGCAGGGAGGCGTGCCTGCGTGGTGGCCCTGATGGTCTGAAGGCCAGGCCACCAGGGACCACCACGGCGACACGGACTCGTGGCGATCTTGCGGTAGCGAGACGTCCGCGCGCCCGATGCCAGCTCGCGTCTCGCGATGTCAGGTCCGACCTCCGGCCCTTGCGACCTAGGGAACTGGTCGTGGCCGCCTTGCTCGCAACGGGAGCCGGCTTCTGTCCGGGAGCTTCTGGATTGTCATCCCTGGCAAGGCGGTTCCCTGTGTGGGCCCTTGCTCAACCCGAAAACGCAAGCGATACTCGCCTAAGGTCCCCGAGAACGCCACTTCTCGGGCTTCTTGCTTCTTTGGCTCCACATCAACATTGCCGATGGGGAGTTCCAGCAATCCACGGCAGAGACAGATGTTCAGGTTGAGCTGGGCAAGCTTGTAGAACACGAGCGTGCTCTCCGCCTCCGGAAGACGCCATGTCTCGCCGGCTGATAGTTGCTTCCGCTCGTCGGTCATCAGGTCCTTGTCTGCATGCACCAACAGAAGGCATGGATACTTGGTTCCGGCCGCTGCCGGTGCGATACACTTCACTTCCTCGATCACCAGGAGATACGGTTGCAGATACTCAATCGTGAACGTATCCGCGCTGGCCTTGCTGCTCGCTGCTGCCACGCAGCCATCCACCCCGTTCAGTTCCTCAAATGCTGGCCCACCTGCGGCCTTCACATACTTGCCATTTGCCGCGCGAAGAGCCACCTTGGCGATCTGCGCTGGCCTCTGTTGACCGCGGGTCTCCAGCGTGAACTCCTCGTTCTTCCCAATCCGATCGCTGTCGGCGATCAGCGTTCCCTCAAGATCGGCGCTCGCCAGATCGGGGTCGAGCTCAGTGCGCACATAGCCCCCGTTGGGTGCGAACAGGGCGAACTTGGTGCCGTCGAGCTCGACGCGCTGGAACATGGCTTCTCGCCTGGCAAACCACCCACGGTCAGCAGCCAGCTGCCCCCAACATGTACGATTGTCGTGCCGTCCCCATTTCACTGCTAGATACTTGCCGTCGCGAGATTGGATGGCCACCGGACGAACCTCGTCGGGGAATATCTGCCGCTTCCAGCCAATCGGAACCGAGTTCAGCGTGCAGGCTATGTTGTGGATGTCTTTGGTCATGATCTTGTCGCCCAGCATCCACTGGATCCATCCAAGGAGGTCACGCCTGCGCTTGGCCGTCCACAGGCGAGTCGCAGTCCGGTCGCCCTGGAAGCGGCTCTCGACTGTAATATACCGCCCAACGAAGGGCATGTATTCCCACGTGTCGCCTCTAGCGGTTGTGACCTCAGACTCGTGCAAGAAATACCTCGGGTCGATCCGTACGGGCGGAAACGGGCTGGCAGGCGGCAGACTCGCGAATTCCCAGTCCTCGGACCGATCCAGCGGGCTCATGCGGTCCTTCAGTGCACCCGTCTGCACCCAGAAGTACTGTGCGTTGACCTTCAGGTGTTCAGAGGGAAGGTCGAACATACTGACATAGTTCTCACCTGGGTCGAATAGCCCGCGCTCGACCGGCAGCACCAGCTCCCTGGTCTGGTCATGTATCTGCGACGACATGGTCAGGTGGTGCGCCTCATAACTCCTAGCCGCGGTCTTCATGGTCTCCAGCGCGCCATCGTGGTAGCCCGGCTCGACCGCATCCGGTATGGTGCTCTTGGTGCTGAGGATGTGCAGGCGCAAGCTGCCAGCAAGGAGAAATGCGGGCCAGCCAGGCAAACCCAGCGACCTAAGATTCTCCACGCAGTCAATGGCGTAGTCGTCACACCCTTGCAGACGGTCAATGAGATCATGGTTTGCCCACCATTGACTGCCCAGTCCCTTTGCGTCATTGCGCCAGTCGTCTAGCCTCCAAAGCAGTGCATCTAGGGCTACCCCGGCCTTGCGCAACTCGTTGGCCTTGACCTCCTCGCTGATGATCACACGCACCTTGTTGGCGAACATCCTCACGGCGTCGCTGAGGAGTACCTCCACATCGACTTCTTCAGACGAGTCCCCGCCAAAGATGCCGCCCAGGAGTGCACCCACGGCCACTCCCAGCACGGGATCTATGGCATAGGCGCCGGCGGTAGCCAACCCCACAGCCCCGGCTATGATGAGATCTTCACTATCCGTTTCTGCCATCGCTCACCCCTCCTGTTCAGTATGGAACCGCGTATCTTCAGGCCCGAGAGCTCATTGACCAGGTGTGCCGCCGAGCTCTTGCCAACTACATGCTGCCTGATCTGTTGATCACAGCGCACTGCGTATGTTGGGTGGGTACTGCCTGATGTGCCGATCGCTGCAAGGAAGCCAGCTATCCCCTGGTGGTTTGCTGGACATCCACTTCTCTCTTCCTATTCCCAGAGTCGGGGGGAAACCTCCTTTCAAAGCTGTTCTGCCCACGCGTGTCTCGCATCGCGACGCTGCAGAGCAACGCGTGCGATGTATCTTGCTGCGCCACCTGGCCACTGCTGCTGCGCCGCTATGATTGGTGAAGAGAACACTGGCAAGGGCGAGTCTGGGCGAAGCGCGGGCATCGATCATCTCGGAGTGAGACGCTGAGCGGATCGCATCCAGCAACGGGCCCGCATACGCCTGGACGCGTTGCTGCGCAGGAAACAATGCACTGTCTACAAGGTGACGCTCGCGGCAGGCAAGCGCCTGTGCATCCATGAACCTTCCTCCTTGCAGCTGGGCACATATATGCAATTGCCTAACAGTCTGTTTCCTGACGTCTCCGCTAGCCGTGCTATTCGCACGAAAACTTGCGACTGCGATAGGCGATGCGGACATTCTCGGTACGAGGTGTCTGGTTCAGTCAGGCACCCGGCTCACGTCTCCCCGTTGCCAGCTGATCTGCTGGCGCACTCGGCCTCATGTCCGGTCCTTTCCTCCAGGTACGCGAACAGCTCCCGCAAGCTGGCGAAGCCTCTCTTTTCCCCCGTCTCGGCGCTTTGCAGCGAGGCGCGCCACTCCACCCCGGCATCACCCTGCGCGGGCCAGAGCCGGAGCACGTAAGCGAGATAGCGCGGCCCCTTTCTGCGCCCCATAGCTGCACCCCAACTTCCGGTAGCTCTATCCTCATTGTACCCAACGATCGTAGGGAAATCGCAAGGAAAACGCACCGAAACCTGTGCAAGGGCATTGACATTTGTGCCCACTCGCGCTAGAATCGTGCTAGGAGCGGTCTACCTGCTGCTGCGACCTCGCCTGGGCGGGAGGAAGACACGATGCGGCGCCTCCAGCTTGCCCTCTTGGGCTCTTTTCAGGCCATCCTGGATGGCCTGCCCTTGCGCGGCTTCGAGTCGGACAAGGCGCGGGCCCTGCTTGTATTCCTCGCCGTCGAACCCGACCGCGCCCACCCTCGCGACCTATTGGCCAGCCTCCTGTGGCCCGACTATGCGCCGCCCGCAGCCAGAGCAAACTTGCGCAATACCCTCGCCAACCTCCGCGAGGTGCTGGGCGATGCCCTCGTAGGCGCCTGTCCCTTCCTGCTGATCACCCGCGAAACCATCCAGTTCAATTCCGCCAGCGATCATCGGGTGGACGCGCTGGATCTCGTGGCCCTCCTGGGCGGCGAGCGGACCATCGGTCAGCTGCAAAAGGCGATTTCCCTGTATCAAGGCGACTTTCTGGCCGGGTTCGCGCTAAAGGACAGCGCCCCTTTCGAGGACTGGGTGTTGCTGACCCGCGAGCGCCTGCGTCGCGCCTACACGGACACGCTCCGGCAATTGGCCACCGAGCAGGAGGAGCGCGGGGAGATCGGCCAGGCGCTGGAGTCGGCGCGGCGGTGGTCCGAGGTGGAGGCCTGGGACGAGGAGGCGCACCGGACCTTGATGCGGCTACTGGCCAGGGATGGCCAGCGGGCGGCGGCGCTGGCGCAATATGAAAAGTGCTGCCGGGCGCTGGAGGCCGAGCTGGGCGTCGAGCCTGAGGCAGCAACGACGCAACTGCATGAGCGGATCCGCAGCGCCGAGGGGGGCGGGCCGCCGCGGCAGCGCAAGGCGCTCAACCTGCCTATATCGCTCTTCCCCTTGGTGGGACGCCAGGAGGAACTGGCCAGGATCGCCGCTTGCCTGCGCGACCCCGCTTGCCGCCTGTTGACGCTGGTCGGGCCCGGCGGCGCGGGCAAGACCCATCTGGCGGCGGAGGCGGCGCGAAAGGCCGCCGCGCTCTTCGAGGACGGCCTCGGGTTCGCGCCGCTCTCGGCGGTGGGATCTCCCCCCGAGATGGTTCCCGCCATCGCCAGGAGCCTGGGCCTGGCCCTTCACCCGGGCGCGGCGATGCCGCCTCCCGAGCAGGTGCTGGCCTACCTGCGGGAGAAGCGGCTGTTGCTGGTGTTGGACAGCTGCGAGCATCTGCTGGATGGGGCGCCACTGATCTCCGCAGTCCTGGCGGTGGCGCCGGAAGTCAAGGTCCTGGCCACCTCCCGCGCGCGGCTGAACCTCCCCGGAGAGCAGGTGTTCCCGGTGGAGGGCCTGGAGTATCGGGAGACCCGGCAGCCAGGAGATGGGGGCCTGCCCCCGGCGGGGGAGCTGTTCGTGACGGCAGCCCGCCGGGTGCGCTCAGAGTACGAATTGAGCGCGGCGGATGCCCCGGCGGTGGCCGCCATCTGCCAGCGCGTGGAGGGGCTCCCCCTGGCGATCCTGCTGGCGGCATCGTGGATGCACGTCCTCGGCCCCGCCGACATCGCCGCCCGGTTGGCCGAGGACAGCGGCCATGGCCTGGACTTTCTCGTCGCTGATTGGCAGGGGGTGCCTGAGCACGAGCGGAGCATGAGGGCCGCCCTGGATCGCTCCTGGAGCCTGCTCTCGGCGCGGGAGCAGGCGGCCTTTGCGGCGCTGGCGGTCTTTCGCAGCGGCTTCACCGCGGGGGCGGCGCAAGAGGTGGCGGGGGCCACCCTGCGGGACCTGGCGCGGCTGGTGGATCGCTCGCTGGTGTACCGGCGGGGATCGGGGCGCTATGACCTGCATGACCTACTGCGCGAGTACGGGGAGGGCAGGCTGGCGGAGTCGGAGGATCGCGGGGAGGGGGTGCGGGACCGGCACGCGGATTACTATGCCCAGGCCCTGCGCCGGTGGGAGGCGGACCTGTGGAGCAGCCGCGAGATGGCGGCGCTGCAACAGATGAGCGCCGAGGCCGGCAACCTGCGCGCCGCCTGGGACCGGGCGGTGGCGCAGGGGCAGCTCGCCTGGCTGGAACGAGCCGCCAACAGCCTGGGGGAATTCCTGTCGCGGCAGGGCCGCCGCGCCGAGGGGGCGGAGGCCTGCGGCAAGGCCGTCTCCGCGGTGGAGCAGATGCTCCCCGAGGGTGGGCCGCGCAAGGGGCTGGCCCTGCTCCTGGGGTGGCAAGGCCGTTTTCATCTCGAGCTGGCGCACCTGGACCTCGCCCGCCAGCTGCTCAGGAGGGCGCTGGATCTCCTGGCCGTCGCCCAGGCGGCTGGCGAGGAGGTTCGCCGGGAGCGGGCCTGGATCGCCCGGCGGCTGGGCAATGCCCTGGGCGTGGAGACCTCCAGCCAGGGGGGCGGGCAGTACTATCTTGGCCTGCGCTCTGCTAGCGAGAGCGCGGAGACGGAATCGCTCTATAGGCAGAGCCTATCGCTGGCCCAGGAGGTGGGCGACCATGTGGAGATGGCGGGCTCCCTCAAGGACCTCGCCTCGCTGGCTGTCCGGCAGGGCCGGTTGGAGGAGGCGCGCCAGCTGCAGGACGAAGCGCTGGCCCTCCTGAGGGAGCTGGGCGCACCGGGCCCGCTCTTCCTCGAGATGATCACCCCCGCCGTGGTTCTGGCCATCGACCAGGGCCGCTTCGCGGATGCGGAGCAGCTCGTAGACCAGATCGCCAGCTATGTGCGGGAATTGGGGGATCCTGCGCTGAACCCCTGGGCGCTGGATGCGTGGGCCAACGGCCTTTTCCACCTGGGCAGGCTGGAGGAGGCGCAACCGCTGTACGAGAGGTGCGTCGCCCTCTTTGGCGAGCTCGGCCTTCGGCCGGAGCTGGCGCGCGAGCAGATGGTCCTGGGGCGGAACCTGATGCTCAAGGGGCGTTACGCGGAGGCGCAAGACCAGCTCGAACAGGCGCTGGCTTTGTCGGAGGCCCTGGGTTGCAGCGAGAATGCTCTAGAGTGCTGCATCCGGCTGGGGTTCACCGCCCTTGGCAGTGGGGACACGGCGGGCGTGGAGAGCTGGCTGCGCCGGTGCCTCACCGACTATCCCAGGACGGACGAGGCGTATCCCCATTACGTGCTCTGGCTGCGAGCGCATGTCCGCTGGGAGCGTGGGCAGGTGCAGGATGCGCTCCGGGACCTGCGCGAGATCGGCAGACGGTGCGTCGTCCAGAACATGCCTGGAGCGGCGCTCTCGGGGGTGGTGCCCCTGTACGGCCGGTACTTGGTTCGCCAGGGGCAGGTGGAGCGGGCGGCGGAGCTCTATGCGCTGTCCGGGAAACGCGGCCTGATCGCCAACTCGCGCTGGTTTGGCGACATCGGCTGGCGGCATGTTGCGGAGACGATCGCCGCGCTCCCGCCGGAGGCGCGCGAGGCCGCCGAGGCGCGGGGCCGTGCCCGCGATTGGCAGGCCACGGCCCTGGCGCTGTTGGCCGAACTGGAGGCCGAGACGGCGTAGCCGATCCCTGTCGGTAGGTCATCTAGACGAGGCCGCAAGGCACCCAAGCCCTCGGCGTCTTGCGGCCTCCGCCGCTATCGTGATCATCCGGCCTTCGCGGCTACTGGATGGTCAGCGTCCCTTTGAGCTTCCAACCCGTGTCGCCATCCGCCTGGGGGAACAGGTCGATCCCCCGCATGTACACCCGGTGAAAGCCCGCGAAGGGAGCCTTGAACTCGAGCCGCCACCGCACCAGCCGTGTCCGCACATCCGCCGTGCCCACCGTGCTGGTCCGGATGTACACCGTCACCGCGGCGTTGCTCAAGGTCGCCCCCACGGTCCCCGGCGTCACCCCGGTCCCCCAACTCGTCCCCTCGTTGTTCGCCAGGTACATCAAGTTCTCGTCCACGTCATACTTGAGGAATATGCCGTTGGCCCCCATCTCGCCCGTCGGCAGGGTGTTGGCGATGGCATAGTAGCAGACCCGCACGTTGGCATAGCCGTCCGCGTCATAGTAGCGCGGGTTGAAGGTCAGCGGGGTCAGGCTGGGCGCCGTGGTGTTGGTCAAGTCCGGCGCGAGCAGCATCGGCCTGCGGTTGATGATCCAATCGCCATGGTCCACCCAGCCGGTGCTCAGCCCGCCCAGGTCCTCGGCGCGGAGGTAGAGGTTGTGCTGCCTGCCGCTCATGTAGCGCGTTGGCATGAAGGCCCAATTCACCGTCAGCTCGTTGCCGGACTGGGCCACCGAGCTCTGCCCATAGTCCAGGGTGGCATAGACGGTGCGCACCACTCCGGCCACCCCTGGCGTCCCCCCGCCTCGCCACGCGCTGTCGTTGGGGAGACGCAGCCACATGCGGTCGGCCTGGACATCGTAACGCAGGTAGGTACAGTTGGTCGTGTTCTCAGAGGTGTTAACCAGGAAGTCAGCGTACCGGAGGCTATCCCAGCTCAGGGCATCGGTGTAGACGGTCGTGAATTGCAGGAGCGCGCCTGGCTGGGAGTAGCCTTCGCGAGGGATGACCATGGGCCGAGGGGGCGGATAGCCGGCGACCACGCCGTTGCTCACCCCGGGCTCGCTCCAGAGGCCAGCCTCGTTGCGGGCCATGACGGAGACGTAATAGCCCTGTTCCGGGATCAACTTGAGCCCGCTGCGAGCCAGCGTGGTCTCGCCGCAACTGATCCAGTTCACCACATCGGTTCTGCCCGGAGCAGTGCCGATGGCATACCGATAGAGGGTGATGGCCGAATCGGAGTCGCTTGCCGTCCAGCTCGCTCCCAGATACGAGTTTGTGCCGTCGCCTTCCGCCGTAACAACTGGCAGGCCCGGCGGCGTGGAGTCCACGATAGAGCCCGCATAGTCGACGACGAACGCCCCGACTCCGCTTGGCGCCATCTCCCTGCCGCTGGCGCTGACCGCCCCCGTCACGGTCATGGTGTAGGTGCCGCGCGGCACCAGGGTGTCGATGTCGTACGTCAGCCGCCAACGATCCGGGGAGAGAAACTGTGCGTCTTCGCTCGCGTGGAACTCCGCACCCGGTCCTCCTCGGAGCAGGTTCAGACCTCCCTCTCCCTCGAGGAATGGAGACGAGTATATGCCAATCCACTTGCTTCCGAAGTGGTCAACTACGATGTCTGATACATGGCCTCTTCCGGGATCAAGCAGGCCACTGTTCGCGGGCGTGTAGTTCTGCCAGCCCCAATCCGCCCTCAGGACACTGATCCCGACATCGGTCCCGAACCATTTGTTGCCCGCCTGGTCAATGGTCACGAACCATAGCTCTTCGTCGTAGCTTAGTGGGCTATTGTATCTGTCGTAGTACCGCCATGCCCCGTCGGGGGTGCGCATTCGGACCCCAGCACGCCTGGTGACGAACCAGACGTTGCCATCCTCTTCAATAGCTATATCCGAGATACCACCAAGAGCTGATTCGAAGATCTGTTTGCTCCCATCCGTCCTCCAGAGCATGATGCCGCTCGCCGCACCCAACCACTTGTTGCCCTTCGCGTCAATGGCGAGAGCATCGATGGTGTTATATGGCTCCAGCCCCTGCAGATCGAAGGTCTCCCAGGTTCCGCTTGTATGGAGGACCGCTACTTTCCCATACATCGCACCAACCCATACATCGCCCGTAGGATCCACCGCAACGCAGTATGCATTCTGTAACGGAACAGTGTATGACTCCCAGGTGCCATCGGCCCGCCATGCAGTAATCATGGCGCCGCGGAACAACCACCTGTCCCCCGACGTGCGATCGACCGCAATATCGACAGGACTGGGCTTCATGCCGTAGCCCTCCCAGGTACCGTCGTTGTGACGAACTGCCAGCCCACCGCCGCGACCGACGAGCAGGTTACCTTCTTGATCGATAGTCAAGGCATAGACCTCGTAGGAGCCAAGTGGGCTGTTCAAGAGGGTGTAGCTCTCCCAGAACTCGCCACGGAAAGACAGATCTGGCGGGGACAGCGAGTCCATGGCGGCGCTGAAGGCGACATCGAACTGGACGGTCTCCAGCCCCACCGGGCTTGCCGGCGCCAGCGTCCCCGATCTGGCATAGGCCGGCGCAGCGGCGGAAGGGACAGTCAGCGGCTGTGTATGGTCAACCACGCCGTTGCGATAGTCGTCGTAGTAGTCAAAGATCCGCCCAGCGATAGCGCCGGGGTCCGTCGTCCCCCACCAGTTGCCCTGCGCAGTAATTGTCTCTCCGACGGGATTGTCGTTGTACAGATCGTATGGCCCCGGGTTACGTTCAAAGTTGTTTCCGGAGATCCGCAAGGGCACACCGCCGCTCGCGTAGAGCGCTCGCCCCTGTATCCCGATCAAGGTGTTGCTGATCACCGTGGCGGTTCCCACCCGTATGCCGTCCCCGCCAGCGCGGGTCACCGCATTGCCCTGCACGAGGCCAGTGCCGACCACGATGCCGTGGGTCGTGCTGTCGATCACCGTATTGTTCGTGATGGTCACGACGCCCGCGGCCTCGATGGCCGCGCCCAAAGCGCTTTGCACCTTGTTGCCCTGGATGATGCTTCCGCCCCCGGCGACGATGCTTCCCCCCAGTACCGTGTTCGACAGAACCACACCTGAGGAGATGTGGATGCTCCCACCCTCGACCTGGCCCCCGCTCACCTGGCCGCCGTTCAGGCGGATATTCCCGTAGGTCATCCACGTTCCATCGACCGTCCCCGTGTTGAGGTTCAGCTCGCCGTCCTGGAGCACGCACTGCGACAGGTGCGCCACCTGGTTCACCGACACCCCACCTGTCACGTCGCTCTCCAGTAGCCAGAGGTCTGTGCCGCCAAGAGAGCCAGAGATGCCGCCGCCGTCAAGGTCCAGATTCGCCAGGTAGGGGGTCGCGCCGTTGCACACGATACCGCCAGCGGCCCCCTGTATCTCGACGTGCCGCAGGATACATCCCTGCACATATGCGCCGTCCGTTCCCGTCAAGGCGTCGGCGCTTGGATCATCGAAGAGGATGCGGCTCCAAGTGGTCCCCAGCGTGCTCGGCATGAACAAGATCGGATTGGAGGCCAGTCCATCGGCGATCAGCGTCCCACCGACGTTGAACGCATAGTCGCCCGCAAACCTGATGACTGTCCCGGGTTGGATCGTGAGCGTTACGCCCGGAGCTATGCCCACATCGGCATTCACCACGTAGGTCTTGTCGCTGGTCCAGAGGGTATCCATGCCGATCGTCCCGCCCACCGACTGCACGCTGCTCTGCGTCGTCACGGTGAAAACAAGGGTGGCCGCATAGTCGCCCCCGTTCGACGTCACGCCAAGGTTGAGGCGAATCGGGTGGTTGTAGCCTGCCCCCGCCGCGATCGAGACCAAGAATGGCTCGCTGTTTTCCGCGGTTTCCCCGGCGAGGATATCGCCGTAGGCTTCCACTCCTCTGACCACCGTTACATAGGGATCTGCGGTGGACAATGTGCCGACAGTTGCCGCCGCATCGCCCCAGTCGTTGCGTATCCCGAGGGTCAGTTCGGCCTCGGCCCCGGAGGCAGGTCGCCCGTCAGGCACGCCATCGACGCTGTAGCCGGCGCTCATCAGCGCCGGGACCGGAGCCGACATGGCCCGATTGGCATTGATCCTGCCTCCGCCGAGCAGGCCTTCCTTGCCCGAGTTGAGGTCGTCAATGGCGTCACCCGTGTGTTTGATGTGCAGGCGGACCATGGCCGGCGTCCAGTCCGGATGCTCGGCGACCAGCAATGCCGCCAACCCAGCCGCAAAAGGCGAGGCCACGGACGTGCCAGAGCTGCTCACGTAATCGCCGCCTAGGGCGGTGGTGAGAATGCCTTGCCCAGGGCCGCACGCATCCACCCAGGACCCATAGTTGCTGGAAGCGACCAGTGTATCGTCGCTGGCCGTCCCTGCCACGGCCAGTACGTCCGCATAGGCCGCAGGATACAGGGGCGCATCTGACGCATCATTGCCCGTGCCACCAACCAGCACGACGCCCAAGGAGGCGGCATAGGCCACGGCGTCCCGCATCGCAGCCGAGTCAGAGTACCCGCCCAGTGAGAGGTTGATGACGTGGGCGCCCTTGTTGGCGGCGTAAACGATCCCTGCCGCTATGGCCGAGTAGTTGGCCGTGCCCGAGGGCTGCATGACCTTGACCGTCATGATCCGGCAGTTGCCGCAGACCCCAGCGATCCCCATAGCGTTGTTGCTGCGCGCCGCCGCAATGCCCGCCACCAGGGAACCGTGCCCGTTGTCGTCCTCCACGTTCCCGGTGTAGCTGACGAAATTCCAGCCGCGCACGTCGTCCACGTACCCATTGTTGTCATCGTCCACGCCGTTTCCAGCGATCTCCCCGGGGTTGGTCCAGAGGTTCGCGGTAAGGTCAGGATGGCTGGTGTCGATCCCCGAGTCCACCACGGCGATGACGACAGCTGCCGTATCGGTCACGACCTGCCAGGCCTCCACTACCTCGATTCTCAGCAGGCCCCATTGCTCGGCAAAGCGCGGATCCTGGGGCCAGCCCTGCGGCGTTGCCGTGGGCGTTGGGGTGGCAGTATCAGTGGGAGTCGCGGTTTCTGTCGGGGTATCGGTGGGCGTTGCAGTGTCCGTCGGGGTTGGGGTGTCGGTCGGCGTCATGGTTTCGGTATCAGTGGGTGTGGGGAGTTCTGTCTCGGTTTCCGTGGGCGTCGCCGTTTCGTCTTCCAGCGCCCTGGCGTAATAGTCGGGTTCCGCCCAGACGATGCCCTCCGTGCCGCGCAACCCCTCCAGCACCGTCTGCACATCAGCGCCATCGTGGAGAACCAGGCGATACCAACGGCCGAGTTGCTCTGCGCCATCCGCCACGACAGCTATTGGCGAAGTTGTATCTGCGGCAGATGACGGATGCTTCCCCTGAAAGAGCGGCTCCAGATGCAGCTCACCGTGTCTAGTGAGGGCGTTGTTGAGGTCGACATCACGAGTCCAGACCTCCTTCGCTCCTGCACTCCGTGTCTGAACGTGCGGGGCGAACTTGACGAGTATCTGTCCTGGGGCATAAGCTTCGGCGCGGTTCCATGTTGGGCCAACCACTTCGGCCAGCGCGGGCACTCCGACCTTGGCACCGGCTTGCGATGGGGGTTCAGCCAGCGCCTCTGGCACCGCAGCAGAGCTGAGCAGGCTCGTGCATAGCATAAGGATAGCCAGCGAGATGTGGAGACAACGCCTCATGGGAAGCCTCCCTTCACGAGGGAACTATGGACGCATCCGATCGTGGCTCTGGGGCGCAGTATAGGCACGTTCTCAAATCTGTGCAAAGTAGGTGGGCAAGTCCACCAACGATGCTGGTGCTACCGGACCTGCTCGCTCACCGCCCCCGCCCGGGCCGCCTCCAAGCTGGTCACCCCATCGTGCCGCTGCACGATCCCCTCCGCTCACAGGATCGGCCCGCCGCGCAGCTCGCGCCCATAGCGCTCCGCCACGTCCGGCCGCACGATCACGTTGATCCGCCCCCACTCGTCCTCCAGGGTGAGGAACTGGCGCCCCTTGGCCGTGGGCGGGGCCTGGTGCACCACCACCAGCCCAGCCACCCGGGCCCGTACGTCGCGAGCTCGTCACCCTCAGCGGGGCGCTTCAGCCGTTGGCC
Source organism: Chloroflexota bacterium (assembly GCA_012689325.1). Classification (GTDB taxonomy): domain Bacteria; phylum Chloroflexota; class Anaerolineae; order JAAYEA01; family JAAYEA01; genus JAAYEA01. Next base: position 2,642 of record JAAYEA010000069.1, on the reverse strand, counting down.
ACGGCTGCGCGCCAGAGTTCTTGCTGACTTGGCACAAGCCCTGCATTGTGTCTCATAGGTGTTGCTTTGTGCTAGTGAATATAGTATAATGTGATATGGCAAGCGGCACGGCGCTTCACCGCCACCGCCGCACATAGCCCGATCCCCAGACGCAGGCGGGGGAATAGGGCGACGCTCGTAGGAACGAGCGTTTGGCGTTCGCAAGAGCGAACGCAGCGCCGTTCCGAACACAAGCGACCGTTGCAGTCGAGGACTGAAGGCCGCGTGGGGGGAGCGTGACAGGAGCCTGTCCTGGGGATGGGCCATCTTGCCGCGTTCCCCACACGCGGCCTTTTTATATTTGCCACGTGGCAAGGGCCAGGGTTACCCAGGGGGTTACCCAGACATGCTCACCGAAGCCGAAATCTACCAACTGCTCATCGATTACCAGGTCCGCACCGCCGAGGCCGAGCGGGCGATGCAGCAGATGCAGACCGTCACGCAGCAGACCACCCACGCGATGGGCGGCCTCGCGCCCGCCGCCGGCCAGGCCCAGTCCAGGCTCGCCCAACTGGGCCAGGTCGCCCTGGACGTCGTCAACGTCGCCGGCAACCTGGCCAACGCCTTCCTGGGCGTCCTCACCGTCGCTCAGCAGTTCGTCGTGCCGGCCATCAAGATGATCAAGACCCTGGGCGAACAGGGCGCTGCCGCGTCCGCGACCCGCGACGAGTACCGTAAGCTGGCGGCCACCATGGGCGACGCCGGCGACACCATGCTGGCCCAGATGCGGGCCGTCACCCACGGCGTCATCGACGACCAGGCCCTGATGCAGACCGCCCTGCGCCTGACCGAGCTCGCCGGCAAGGAGGCCTTCACCTCCCTCCCCACCCTGATGGCCATCGCCAAACAGCAGGCCCGCAAGATGGGGATCAGCCTGACGGAGGCGCTGGAGGCCATCGTCGCCGGCGTGGGCCGCGGCAGCACCGAGATGCTGGACAACCTGGGCATCGTGGTGGACACCACCGGCACCTACAAAAAGCTGGCGGAGTCTCTGGGCGTGGCCACCGCGGAGCTGACCAAAGAGCAGAAGCAGATGGCGCTTCTGGCAGAGGTCCAGCGCAAGTACGGCGCGGACGTGGAGGCGGTGGCCCAGGGCGAGCTCTCGGCCTCCGAGCGCATGGCCAGCTATGGCGTCCAGATGAAGAACCTCCGCAACGAGCTGGTGATGGGGCTGTTGCCGGCCATCGAGGACCTGCTGAGCGTGGCCATGCCCCTCCTCAACGGCCTGTTCCAGGACGCCGTGCCCATCCTCACGGAGGTCATCGCCAAGGTGACCGAGCTGACCGACCACTGGATGGACAACCGCGAGGCCATCGCCAATAACCGCCAGGAGCTGGAGGAGTGGCTGCGCACGAAGGTCTCCGAGGCCGGGGGGACTATGTCCCCCGAGCTGGAAGCCGAGGCCAAAGACCGGGCCTCCGCCATGCGCATCGACCGCGCCAGCGGCAAGCGCCAGGGCCTCATCGGCGTCTTGCTGGAGAGCAACCAGTACCAGCAGGTGGTGGATCAGGTCAAGGCCGAGACGGAGGCCGTGGGCCAGGGCTACCGCAACCTGATGGACGTCTATGAGCAGCTAGTGGAACGCAAGTCCAACCTCCAGACCAGCCTCTCCTCGGGGCTCTTTGACGCCAGCATCATGCAGATGGACCGGGAGGCGCTGGCCCAGACCGAGGCCCAGCTCGCCGCCATCGAGGGGCGCCTGGTCAGCCTGGACGCGACCAGCCAGCAGGAATACGAGGCCGCAGCGGCCGCCTGGGAGGAACAGACGAACCTGGCGCAGGCTGTCGCGCAAAGAGAGTATGAGCGCATCGAGCTGACCCGGATCTCCGCCGAGGAGCGCGTGCGCATCGAGCAGGAGGCCGCCCGGCTGATCGCCGAGGCCCAGGCCTCCGGCGGGCCGGTGAACGTGCGGGCGGCGCACCTGGAGGCCGAGCGCACGATCCTGGAGCAGTCGCGCCAGCAGTTCTCCGAGTACTACACGGGCATCACCGAGGGGGAACAGGCCGCCCTGGCGGAGCAGGTGGCGCTGGAGGAGGAGAACGCCCAGGAGCGCAAGCTCATCGCCGAGGGGCTCTACGAGGACCTGCTGAGCATCGCCTCGGGCTACCAGCAGGCCGCGGAGGCCTCGACGACAGAGTTCCTGGCCGACCTGGCGGAGCTCCAACACGCCCATGAGGAGGACCTGCTCATCCTGCAGCAGGACCGGGCGATGGCGCGGGCGGCCCTGCAGGCCGACTACCAGCAACAGATCGCCGCGGCGCAGCGGGCCGGCGACGCCGAGGAGGTGGCCCAACTCCAGTCCAAGCTCAACATCGAGCTGGTGGAGCTGGGCAACGCCAACGCCAAGGAGGACGCCCTGCAGGACCGGGCCCGCAAGCTGGAGGAGATCAAGCGGATCCGGGCGTACCAGGCGGAGCTCCAGCAGCTCAGGGCCAAGATCAACGACGAGTTCGTGATGCGCCTCCTGGACGCGGCCAACAAGAGCGGCCTGGATTCCAAGGTGGTGGAGGCCAAGCTCAAGTTCCTGGGCGTGGAGCTCAGTGCCCAGGCCCAGGTGGCCATCGAGGTCGCCAAGATCAACCAGCAGAAGGGCAAGTCCGAGT
>JAAYEA010000519.1 GCA_012689325.1 Chloroflexota bacterium | reverse complement strand
CGAACCAGGATTCGACAAGGCTGTACCCCACCATCCGCCCGTTGACCTCGGCCACGAGCCTGCGGTGCTGCTGCTGCGCGGCTACCAGCTTGGCCAGCGACGCGCCGATCTCCTCGCGGCTCGGCAGGCCCTCCGAGATGGACTGGAGGTCGACCTGGTCGCGGGCGACCCGCCCGGCGCGCACCTGGTACAGGCCCTCCGCGTCCTGTTCGCCGCAAATGTGTCGGAAACGCAAGCCCTCCACGGAGGGCATCTCGGGCAGGATAATGGCTTGGTCTGGCGCGCTCATGGTTCAGCCCTCCGATTTCACAACCTCGAGGAACTGGTTCACGACCCGAAAGCCAACCGATTCGTAGAGCCGCCTCGCTGGGATGTTGGAGACGCCCGTGGAGACGCTCACGCGATCCATCCCGCGCGCCTTCATCCGGCGCAGGGACTCGAGCAGCACGGCCCGCGTCAGCCCTTGCCGCCGAAAAGCCGGGCGCGCGCCCACCGGGCCGAAATCCCCCACACGATTGACGGGGTCAATCCAGCCATTCACGTATGCGGCGATGGCCCCATCGGGCGAAATCGCCACCACATCCAGGTCGCGATGGTAGCCCGGCAGCCGCATAAAGCGGCGATAGTCGTCCTCGCTAACGTTCCCGACTGTCCATGGCTGCCATACCTCGCGCTGGGCAGCGGCCCGTTCGGCGGCCTCCGAATCGGCGACGGCGCGGACCTGGAACCCGGCGGGCAGTGTGACCTCGGGAATCGGCTCGTCCAGCGAGCGGATGCAGTTGACCTCGACATAGTCGCTCAGGCAAAAGCCATGCCGCTCCAGAAAGGCTCTGCGCCGCCAGTCATCTTGCCGGGCTCCCGAGACCATCTTGCCGCCCCAGCGCGCGGCGTCGCCCTGACACAACTCGGCTACGCGCGACTCTGCCCAGGCCAGCGCTTCGCCCTCGATGCCAGCCGCAGCATATTGGGGCAGCACTTGGCAGTCGAACGAGGGATCTTCGCCCAGGATCGCATAGCCGACCAACCCACCATCGTGCCAGAGGCGGATCTCTTTTTGCGGGTCCAGGTGACAAAGCACCATGAAGAACCAGAAGGCCAGGTCGCCAATGTGCGGATAGCGCCAGTCATCGGTGCGCGCCCGCGCCTCCATCAACAGGCCGTACATGTCCAGCAGGTCGCGCTCTGACTGGTAGAAACGGGATGTCAGCCCCACTGGTATTCTCCTGCGCTTTTCCCTGGGCGCCCGGCCTTTCTGGAACGATTCTGGGGCACCCGTTGGCTGGCCCGCCGCAGCTATTCCCCACGCCGGACGAGCAGCCAGTCCACTATTCCGACTCTTGCCGGAGCCGCGGCGCCGCCGGGGCCGCTGGGCGCAGCGGGTCTTTCTCACCTCTCGAGTTGGCCGCGCCGATCACCGAGCTGCTGGCGATGGTGCCGGTAGGGGGCGCGGTGGCCGCTAGGGTCGGCGTGGACGTCGAGGACGGCGTGGACGTTGAAGTCGGCGTGTGTGTATCGGTCGGCGTCGGCGTATGGGTGGGCGTCATCGTCAGGGTCGGCGGCAGCGTGGGCGTCCCCGTGGCCGTGTGGGTGAAGGTGGCGGTGGCCGTGCCGGTAGGCGTCGGCGTG
>JAAYEA010000518.1 GCA_012689325.1 Chloroflexota bacterium | reverse complement strand
CGCTGCCCGATATGCTGGATGCCCGAGGCGCCGTTGATGAAATAGTGCAACTGGCGCTCCAGCACCGGCTCAAAGTCGAGCTGCATCTTGCGCCCGGCCACTTCCACCAGGATGCCCAGGTCCACGCTGGACCCCTCGCGCATCTCTTCCAGCGGCGGGCCGATCACCTGGATGTCGCCGTCCTTGACTTCCTCCATCGGCGCCATGCGCAGGTATTCGAAGGCGCGGCTGTTCTTGCCGCCGTGCTCGATATACATGTCGGCGCGGCGCACCACCTCGCCCTCAAAGGCCGAGCCGTAGGGCACGGGCACGGGCACTTCGGTGATCTTGAGCTTGACCCCGCGCACCTCGATGCATTTCTGCACCAACTGCTCGGCGCGCTCCAGATCGTCCTGGCCGGGTATCTCGTTGAAGGGCATCGAGATCACGTGCTCGTAGCGGGTCACGCCGGTGGGCAGGATCTGCGGGATCACGGTGTCGGCGATGGTGGGGAAGCCATAGCTGATGGCTCCCGCCGCGGCGGCGTACTTCAAGTCGTCCACCTCGCCCAGGGCCAGCACGAAGGCAAAGACGCGGAACTTGTTATAGAGCAGGATATCGCGCCACTGCCCGCCCTTCATGCCGCCAAAGGTCAACGCCGAGCGAGTCGCAAAGCCCAGGGCATAGATGGCCGAGATGGTATCGCGGCCAAAGGGCACGATATAGGTGTCGTAGCCCATCTCGACGCCCTCTTCCTGCAACTGGTCGATGATGCTGCGGCCGTTGACGTTGCCGGAGAGAAAGACGAGGATATTGCGGCGCTGCAGCTCCCGCACGATCTTGACCGCCACCTCGTTGCTTTTGGCCGCGCCGACGATGGCGGCGAAACCGGGCATGCGGCCGTCCACCAGTTGGATGCCCCACGAGCGCAGTTGGATATCGTCGATGGGGCCGTTGAGGTGGCCGCCATCCAGGCCATAGTTGGTCGAGCCGCCCATGCGAAATCCAGGGTATTTCTCCGGCTGTTCGCCATAGACGAAGCGGATGGCCTCGATGGCCTCGGTTGCCAGCAAGGTCGCCTGGCCGCAATCCAGCGTCTCGCCGAGATAGGGCGACCAGACGTTATCGCGCGGCAGAACGTGGAGCAAGCGCTTGGCGTGGTCCAGCACGGGCTTGAGCTGCCCCAGCTTGGTGACCTCGGCGCCCAACATGCCGTTCATCACGGGCAAAAAGTACGCCGTGTTGGGAAAGGCGACTGGGGTATCCGGCCCTTTTTCCGCCAGGGCCTTGGCCAGCAGGGCTTCTGCCTCGGCGACGATGGCATTAGCGCCTCGAATGGCGCGGGTCGCAATGTATTTGGACATGGTTGCTTTTCCTCCTAGTCAGCCGGCTGAGCCGCGCCATAGATGGACTTGATGCGCTCTTCCAGGGGCAGCTCCAGCAGCTCGTTCATCCGCGCGTCGCCGCTATGGCCCCACTTGGAGGGATCGTAGGCGGGCAGATTCAGCGCCGCGCGCTTGGCGTCGATGTGCGCCAGCGAGCGCCGCAGGATCTCTTCCACGTCGGTCACGAACTCGAGCTTGCCGCCGACGCTGGCCTCCCAGCCCTTGCTGATGTGCTCGGTGACGAACTCGCTGCCCGCCACCGGGTTGTGGATGCCCATGAGCACGTAAGCGCCGGAGGCCACACAGTAGGTGGCGATGGAGAGGGCCTTCTCGCTCATCCACTCGGGGGCCATGCCTACCGCGGGGATGTCCGAGATGTCGTCGCCCAGGCCGCCTTCGCTGGCCATCTGGGAGAGGATGGTGAGGATGCGCGAGTTGTCCACGCAGGAGCCCAGGTGCAGCACCGGCGACATGCCCACCGTCTCGCAGACCTCGCGCAGGCCGGGCCCGGCCATGCTGAGCGCCGCCTCGGGGGTCATGAAGCCCTGCTTTTCCGAGGCCACGGAAGCGCACCCCGTCTCGACCACCAGCACATCGTTCTTGATGAACTGCTCGGTCAGGTAGCGGTGCATCGACTCGTATTGCACGCGGGCGTTGGTGCAGCCGATGTTGGCGACCACGCCGCGGATACGCCCCGCCATGATGGCGTCGTTCAGCGGTCGGAAGGAGCCACGGTACAGACCGCCCAGGGCATAGTCGATATACTCGTGAGAAAAGCCCGGGATGGTAGTGTGGCGATCCTTGGGGATAAAGGTCTTGCCGCGCAAGGGGAAGCGGTCGATGGCCCGCCGCACGATCCCCTTGGCGATCTCGAGCGCGTGCCCTTCCTCGAACTCGATGTGGGTCGCGCCGGTGATCTTGGCCTTGGGCGAGGTGGTGATGACCTCGGTATGGAACTGCTTGGCGACGCCCACCAGGCCCTGCATGATGCACTGCACGTCCACCACCATGGACTCGACCGCGCCGGTCATGATGGCCAGCTCTTGCTCCAAAAAGTTGCCCGCGGTGGGGATGCCCTGGCGCATGATGATCTCGTTGGCCGTGCAGCAGAGGCCGGAAAGGGCGATGCCCTTGGCGCCCTTGCTCTTGGCGTATTCGATCAGCTCGGGGTCGCTGGCGGCCACCACCACCATCTCGGAGAGGGTTGGCTCGTGGCCGTGCAGGACGATATTGACCTCATCCGGGCTCAGGACGCCCAGGCCCACCTCGCTCTGCACCGGGCCGGGCGTGCCAAACAGCACGTCCGAGATATCCGTGCCCAGCATGGAGCCGCCCCAGCCATCGGCCAGCCCGGTGCGCATGGCCTGGTCCAGGATATGCACGGCATCCTGGTCGTTGCCCATGTGCGTGCGGTGCATCATCTCGACCACTTCGCGGTCGATATTGCGTGGGGTGATCTTGAGGTCGTGCCAGATCTTTTGGCGCTTGGCGGGGGCGCGCCGGGTATAGGCCAGCTCGCCGCGAGGCTTGCCGAACTCGGCCAGCGCCTTCACCGCCACATCGTAGGCGATCTCGTTCAGGGAGCGATCCTCGACGGGGACATCGAGATAATAGGCCATCTCTTTGAGCTTTTCGGGGTCGCGGATGGCGTAATCGGTGGCTGTGCCCTCCGCCACTTCCAGCAGGGTCAGGGCCAGGCCGCGACCGTGGTCGGAGTGGGCCGAGGAACCAGCTGCCACCATGCGGGCAAAGTTGCGCGCCACCACCGTATCGATGGTCGCGCCGCAGACGCCCACTTGGCCATCCTTGGTCAAACGGCAAGGGCCCATGGCGCAATGCTTGCAGCACTGGCCTTTCTCCCCGATGGGGCAGGGCAGCATATCATCGGCGCGATCAAAGGTGGTGGAGCAATTCAGGTCGCAGGCATATTGCAGAACATCCACAGAACCTTGGTCGGCGCTTCGCTCTTCTGGGGTACGCGCTTTCTTTGGCATCGTTGTATCCTTCCTAGTACTTGCGGAATTCGCCGGACATCTTGAGATCCATCTCGTTGGTCCGGGTCGCGCGGATCGGTGCCCCCTCCCACGCGGGATCTTGATACTGCTCGCCCTCTCCTGCCAGGATCGGCGTGCCTTGCTGATCGCCATAGCCCGCCTGGGCCAGCGCGTCCGCGATGGCCGCTGGGGCTATCTTGGCGGAATCATAGGAGACAACCACCGACTGCCAGGCCGAGCTGGCATAGACCTCCTGGACACCGGCCAGGGCGCTCAGTGCCTCGCGCACGCGCAGCACGTGGTGGTCCGCGTACATCGCGGGCGCGCTAAGGGTGATACTGGCCATAAACCGCCACTCCTTTCATCTCGTCCATCCTTGTTTGTGACACTACATGAGGAGCGCCGCCATCGCTATCGCCTGGATGCAAACAAAAAGAGGGCCCCTCGCTCCAGCGCCGAGACAAGAGATCCCTCATTCATCATGGCAAGCCCAAGCCGCGCGCGCAATGCATGCGCGCAGTTGTTGGCATGCCCAAGCCAGGTTCAGACAAGCATCATGCCCATCCCGCCCTTGGCGTAAGCGATGATCGCGGAAAAAACTAGGGGTCTCGCGCAGGCAGCCCGCACAAGCTGTTCGTGTCATCATTGCACCTCAAACGAACTAGCAAGGCTGCCCTCAGGGGCGCTAGGTTATGCGCCCAGGCTGCGATGTTGCAGCACATCTCGTTGATTGTTGAATGTCAGGCCCGTGCTGTTTTTGGAACGTAGTGGCATGGGTTGCCATTCCGGGCTCCATGTCGCAAAGTGGGGCGCACTTGCTATGCACGTAACTCGCCGCCGCTCATGCTCAGATTATACCTCAATTCTTGCTCTTGTCAACGGACATGGTCCCGACTTTTTTGCTGAATGGCTGGACGTGTGTTATAATGAATTCTGTTATCAGGGGTATAGACAAGGATCATACCATGAGACGCACGCGACAGGTCTTTTTCAGCATTATCGCCGTCGCTGCAGCGATCATCATCACAAGCAAATTGGTTATGACCGTGCGCCCGGCGCTTCGTGACTTGCCGGCGCAGAAGAGCCAGGTCGCCTCCACGTTGTCCCTGGAACGGGGCATGGCCCGTTTGCCCGATCTGCACGGCGCGGACTCGGAAACCCCCTTGTCAGCCGAAGCTCGCGACGTGATCCCCGTGTATACCTCCATTGGCTCGGTCTATTTTGTCGGCGAGGTCTTTAACACGGGCAGCCGCCCCATCGCCAAACCCGAAGTGATCATCTCGCTGCTGGATCAAGACGGCAAACGCCTGCTGTTCGAGTCGGGCTACCCGGTGCACGATGTGGTCCCGGCCAATGGGAGCGTCCCGGTGGTGGTAGTTGTCAGCAATCCCCCGCCAGGATGGACCTCCTTCGAGGTTTTCATCCAGGCGCAGGAAGCCACCGGCAAAGAGTTCATGGCCTACACCGGGTTCGTCCCCAGTGGCGTTCAGGTGGAACGCGACGAGTTCAACAATGTCGTGATCACCGGGGACGTCAAGAATACCGGCGAAAGCAAGGCCGAATTTGTGCAGGTGGTCGCCTCGTTGTATGACGAAGAGGGCAAGATCGTTGGCGCGGCCAATGCCTATATCGAGCAGGCCAAATTGGACCCTCAAGGACAATCCGCTTTCACCGTGCGCCTGATGAACCTGTCCGCCGCGCCGGCGGCCTATCGGCTCCAGTTCGTCGGCCACATCAAATAGCGCTCCTATCCCATCCGCACCCCAGGACCCCACCCATGATCCTTCCCGGACATATCGCCCTCGCCATTTTCGGCCACAAGCTGCTGCGCGTTGACTTGCCCACGGCCATGGCCGCCAGCCTGGCTCCCGACCTCGTGGACAAAGCGCTGGCCCAAGTGTTGCAGATCACCCCCAGCGGCCGCTATGCCATGCACAGCCTGGTGGGCTGGGCGGCCATCTCGGCAGTGGTTTTTCTCGTTGGCGGCAAGGAAAGAGGGCGCGCCTGGGCGGTGGGGCATTTCCTGCACTTTATCGGCGATGGCGGGGAGATGCCCTGGCTCCTGTTCCTGCGCGACTATTCCTTCTCCGCGCCAAAGGGGTTTGGGGACGTGTTTTGGGAAGCGTTCGCCACCACCGAGGGACTGCTCAGGTTTGCTTTCGAGCTGGTGTTGCTGGGGGGCGCGCTGGCCTGGATGGTCCACGACCACCGGGCCGAACAGGCCAAATCCGCGAATCAAGGGGCGAACGGATGACCGCTTGGCGCCTGACCTGCCTCGCGGACAACGCGGCGCGTTCGTCCGGGCGATGGGGCGCACCTGGACGATGCCTGTATCGCAACCACTGCACTGGCCGGGCCGCGGCAACCCTGGACCGGCTTGCGAGCGGCCAGACCTAGAGGATACCCACCTTGCTGTGGTCGCCCAGGACCAGCT
>JAAYEA010000517.1 GCA_012689325.1 Chloroflexota bacterium | reverse complement strand
GCCGGAGTGATGGTGCTCGTGGTTGTACCAGTGAAAGAAGGCCTGGCCCCACCGACGCGCGTCCGCCAGGCAGCCGAAACGATCCGGGTAGTCAGGACGGTATTTGAGCGTCTTGAACTGCGACTCGGAAAACGGGTTGTCGTTGGAGACGTGTGGCCGGGAGTGGGTCTTGGTGACGCCCAGATCAGCCATGAGCAACGCTACCGGCTTGGAGGTCATGGCGCTGCCACGGTCAGCGTGGATGGTCAGCTGTCCCGACGGGATCCCTTGCTTGGCGCAGGTCTCGGCGATCAGGTGCTCGGCCAGCGCTGCCGATTCGCCTGCGGCGACCATCCACCCCACCACATACCGGCTGAACACATCGAGAATGACATATAGGTAGTAGTAGGTCCACTTGGCCGGGCCAAGCAGCTTGGTGATATCCCAACTCCACAGCTGATTGGGCGCCGTAGCCAGCAATTCGGGCTTGGTGTAGGTGGGATGTCGTAACTGGTCGCGGCGCTCTCGGACCTCCCGATGCTGGTCCAGGATGCGATACATGGTCCGCCACGAGCACAAGTACTGCTGTTCATCCAGCAGGGCGGCGTACACCTGCCGAGGCGCACTGTCCTGGAAGCGTTCACCATTGAGGATCTCGCGCACTTGGGCTTGCTCCGCTGGGCTCAGGGCCCGTGGTGACGCCGACCGTGCCAACGGCACGGTCGCCGTCGCGGTGGCGGCCCGGCGCTTCCGGTACAGGCTGCCCCGGGACACGCCCAACGCCCGGCAAGCGGCGACAGGGCCTTCGGCTTGGGCCAACTGCTCGGCGCTGGTCATCATGGCTGCTCGTCGCTCTCGGTCTGGTCCAACGGCGCCCCAAGCAGTTGAGCAACTGTTTTTTGGACCTCGATGATGTTCTCAGCGCGCCGCAACCGGCCCAGCAAGCGCTCGTTCTCGCGCTGCAAGCGCGCGATCTCGGCGGCCTGGGGGTCCGGTTTCGGGCCACGTTTCCGTGGAGCCAGCCCAGCCAGGCCAAACTGCATGCGCTGTCGGCGCCAGGTGGCCAGATGCGACCGGTATAGCCCTTCCCGTCGTAGCAAGGCGCCCAACTGACCGGCCTGGGTGCAGGCATCGGCTTGCGCCAGAATGCGCTCCTTGTACTCGGCGCTGAACTTGCGGCGCTGGGCCTTGGGCACAACTTCCGGATCCGGCGTGCCCGCACTACCAAGCGCTGCCGTATCGTTGTTCAGTTCAACACGATCCATTCCGTGAGACATCGCTCTCTCCTTCGCCCTACATGGTACACTAAACTCTTCGGGCGAGTTGTCTCACCATTATAGGCACAGAGGGACCAACCATCTTGGAGCATTCCATCTGTATCTTTGTCGCTATTCACCACAAAGATAGCGAACGCCCAATCTGCACCTGTGGCACGACGGCGTGTATCAGCGTAGCTCCGCACCTGATCAATGTAGGTGCCGGTGCTATAGCCGAGCCGGTTCATGATCTGTGTGATCCATAGCCCCTGATCAGCATGCGGGCGCTGAATCGGTTCGTACCCAGTCGCCACTGTTGTGGGGGCATTCCAGGGGTCGAACACGGTTAGGTTGAAAGCGAGGTTTGCGGTAGGTTTGCCTCCGGTCGTGGCTGTGACCCGCCACCAATCCAGGCCCGCAGCAATGCCTGCCACAATCTGATCTCGCATGCTAGTCGTCCAGTTCTCGACATTGCTGTCGATGGCGCCGTTACTTTCCAAAAGGAACACGTCCACCTGCACCGAGCCGTACATGAACTCGCTGGTCTGGATGCTGTTGGGGAGTGAGGCCAGGCTTGCGGATCCGACACGATCAGGGGGAATCAGGGCATCAGCATGCGTTTGGGGACTGGAATAGTGCGAGGAGATGGGCATGCTTTTGGCCCGCAGCCATTGGTTCCATACTGTGGCCGCAACCCGGTGTGAGGATTGCAGCGCCACCATCTCTGACGTGACGAGAGGATCCCTGTGGATTGCCTGTATCCCTGGTTCGGCAAGTAAAGCTTTCTCGCTGTCAGAGTCCAGAAACGCCAGAATCGCTCCGGGTGCCAGGATGACGGAAGGTTGACCATCCAACTCCCGTATGCGGACCATCACTGTCTCGGCGAGATCAGAGGCGGGGTCCATCAGAACCAGTGCGTTGGCTTCCAGCTCGGGCATATTGATCCCCAAAGGGGTGGGTGGCTGGTTCGTGCCCGAATCTGCTATTACTACAACTCGAGTGAAAGCCAGAGCAAGGATAACGCCCAGAACAGAGACCAAGAGCGAGAAACCCCGTCTGCATCTACCATCGCGACCGAGTGAGGGCATAACCGGCCTCCTTCATTGAGGTAAGCGGACGCTGCTGCCGGAGTTCAGAACGCTCCGACGATT
>JAAYEA010000516.1 GCA_012689325.1 Chloroflexota bacterium | reverse complement strand
GTCGCTCCGCAAACGACACGGGTTGGTCGGGACGCACCTCCGCGCCATCGGGATCCTCCCACACCACCCGCACCCGCTCCGGCCGGCGGCGAGGGTCGTGGCCCAGCCAGGGATAGGCGGCCAGGGCCTGCGCTAGGTCGGCCTCGGGCAGTAACCCATCACACAGCCACACCGGCTCGCCAGGAACAAACGCTTTGCGCCCCAGGCAGAGCGGCCAGTGGGGGTCGCGCAGCGCAACGTGCACCTCGCGCAGCAGCCCAACGTCGCCCTCCAGGCCCACCAGGAACTTGGCGTCGGCGAGGTAGTAGCGGGTGGAGGGCTCAGTCTCCTTGGGAGGGCCACCAGAAGCCCTGAGGATATTCTGCGCAGTGTGATAATCGCGCGCCATGGCGCCCTCCTGGTCAGCGCGGACGGCCAGGCGCAACGCGGCCAGGTCGGCGATGGGGGACTCCCGGGATCGTCCCAGTGCAGCGCAGCAGAGGCCGATCACCCCGCTCTTGGAGGGCTCCAGGCCAGTATCCCGCACGCGAAAGCGGCTCTGAACTCCCCAGGACTGCATCGGCCCCGCCAGTCGCAACAAGAGTACGCTCATGCCCCCCCTTCGCGGCGGGCAACGCGTCAGTGATGGCCTTGACCCATTCACCCAAGCTCCTGCACTGCGCATCCTTCAGGTACACTAGCGGCAGGTCAGAGTCCAGTGCCAGCACGGCCGTGCAGATCAGCGGATCTGTGCCGTAGAGCGCGCACAAGCGACCCCAGTAGCTATCCAATGCCTGGACAGAGGGAGCGACCAGTCCGCCCTCACGATGGACGCGCACCGGGCGCTCGAAAGCGTTGGCCAATGACCAGCCCATGCCGTCGCGCCGCGCTACGGCAAATAGGAAACTCGGCGGGTTGTTGGCGGCAAAGTTGGTCTGCTTGCCGCTAGGCACGGCCTCGGTGGCTGCACGCAGGAAACCCTCGACAGTGCGTTTGGCCAGATCGCGCTCTTCGCTCAGGTTGGTCAGGAGCTGATCCCAATCAATGCGCGCGTAACGGTAGAAACAGGCTGAGTCAAAGCTGGTAAAGCCCATCATCGCTGCGCCGGTCTCTTCTTTCCTCTGCAAGTGATCCACAGCAGAGAAGAAGTCCATCTCCATCGTCACGCGGTGCGTGGAGATAGCATGCGCCACCTGGCAAGCAGCATCCACGTTTGTATCTGGATAGTCAGCAAGCATGCGGCCGAACATGGCAATGTCGGGTGCCCCAGCCCGCTTCGCGGTTCGCCGGATCATGTCCTTGACCAATGCCTGTACCGCCGACGATGAGGCGCCGGACTTGCCCTTTTTGCCCTTGCCTTCTGCGCTCTCGAGATCCAGGCAGGATACAAGGTCATCCCACCGAGCAGACAACTCGCTCTTGATCCATTCTATGTCGTTCCGGCTGAGATAGACGGCGATTTTGGTGCGTTCTGGGTCATCTTTATCCATCTCGTTTTTCTTGCTGGTATACCCAGCGGCTATGGCCTGCGCGACCCGCTTTACCTCTGCCTCCGGCTTCCCCGCCGCGGCTAGCCCCTCGGAAAGCGCGCGGGTCAGGTAACGGGTACGCACGCTCTCCTCAACCCCAGTGCTTGCCTGGAAAGCAGGGCTCTTGCGGATACTGAACTTGAGGCATTGCGAGGAGATGCGCGCGCGACGCACACCGCCGAATTCGCAATCCTTCGGACTGCCGGTATCATCACGGTTGAGGTTAGACGGACCAAAACTCTGGATCATGTGCAGTTCAATGAACACCTTGCGCCTCCTTTGTGTTCTCACCCTTTTCTATCTGGCGGCTCCAGAAGGCGCGCGCCCATTCCTTTTTCACCTGTGCGCGCCGGTCCGGATTCCCCCATGCCAACACATCGCCCAGCAATCGATGCCAGTTCACCGCGATCTCTTTGGATTTCAGAAAGCCGATCGCTTGCCGTAGGTGGACATCCAGGTCGTCCGGGTGCGCCGCCAGCAACGCAGTAAAGCGGCGCTCGATGGCGGTATCATCGCTCTGTGCATCGCGGGCGCGGGCAAAATGCTGCCCCATATTCCCTTCGCCCCCAGCCTGCGGATGATAGGCGAAGAGCGCGGCGATTATATAACGCGCCGCCTCCCCCAGAGCGCCCATCTTGGGGCTTATCCAGGGAACGACATAGCGGTACATATCTGGCACACTGCCAGGCGGCTGGCCCAGCCCGCGGCGGAGCGCCGCCAGCGCGCCGCGATCCTCGCGCAACCCTTCGAGGAAAGAAATGAACGATTCGGTCTGCTCCACCAGCTTCCTCCTTTCCGAGTTTCTGCTCGTGCGTTCAGGGACATACTTTACCCAATCCCATTGCCAGCTGCTCGCGCGCTTGCACCGTCGCCCTGAGCGCGCGCGTGCTCATTTCGAGATTGCCGGCTATCTGCTCAAAAGTGGTCCAGGCAGTTCTTTGCAGCGTCTGGGCCCATTCCTCCAGCGGCTCGACCTCGTCCGCGGTCAGGTCCTGCACCAGCCTTAGGAATGGCAGCTCCAGCCGCGGCCAATAACCTCGCTCCACAGCCCAGCTATCGGTCAGCGCATCCAGATCCTCCCTGACCGGTCGGTGTTTTTCGTCTCCGTCATACCCAGGGGACAGCACATAGGTTGCCAGCGTGCGCACAGCTCCCCAGAGCTGGCGGGCGACGTTCTCTGCAAGCATCTCCCCTGAGTTCAGCGCGTCCACCAACCCCCTATTCCGCAGATAGGCCAACGGCAAAGGCATGCGCTCGCTGCGAAAGAAGAACACCCTGCCCTGATCATTGGCCATACCCAGGGCCAGATAGCGAAGCGTCTGCGATCGCTCCAAATAGCCTTCCTCGATGAGACTGCCAAGATGATCAAACACCAGCGGAGGCCGCCACCCTTCGGAGCGCAGGCGAAATAGAGCAGCGCTATCACGCCATAGGGCACGCTCCTCACTGAAGCGCAGCATTGCCAATTCCTCGTCGCGCTTTACATAGTGCTTCATTGGGTCAAGCACAGTGCTGTCCAAACGTAAGGCCGGCGCAGTGGTCATCTGACGCACGACGACGCTATTCGCAGACGCTTCTGGCAGCAAAAGAATGCGCCGACTCTGCCAGGTGAGATAGTCCAGATAACCCCGTGGCAGCGAGCGCTCCGGCGCGTAAGGATCAGTCATCTCCCAGGCCGGACAGTCATCCCCTCGACAAGGCAAAGCCGCGTCATCACCAGGATAGCGCAGCAGGTTCAGCGCCAGCGTCTCAAAGAGTGTCTTGCCCTGCGCCAAGAACAAGACGCCGCGCGCGCAGGTCCCATCGGTGAATTTCTGATCTAGCCCACTCAGGCCAGCCAACCCGAAACTCTGCGTCGTTACCACGGCGCGCGCCGCGGCGGCTGGAGTTAGCGCCATTCCGCCTTCCTCTGTGTGGTGATCAAAGAGCGTGGCATTGTTCCCCGAAGCGACTTCGTGCACCAGATTGATGACGGATTTAGGCTTGACCCGCGCATCGGCGGCCTGGTAGAAAGGCCGCTCGGTGGCAAAGAGGTCGAATCGGGAGCGCCACTTTTCCAGATAGGCATCCAACCGCCCGGTGTCCCATCCCCCCGCTTCCCACAGTGCGCCCCATTTGTCATAGTCTGCCGGGCCGAACACGCGGTGTAGCACGGCCAACAGCAGGCGGTAAAGCGCCGCCGTGACCAATGGAGATTCGCCATGTACCTCACGCAGGTCGTGCGCCTGTGCTAGTGCATTGCGCAAACCCAACTCGCGAATCCCGCCGCTCGGCAGAATACAGGGCACCCATGGCGAGTTGATCAGATCAAAAGTGAATGTCATTCCGCCTCCTCTCCAATCTCCAGGCCTATTTCGCGACTCAGGTGAAGGCGACAAGAGATCGCATCCAAGCAACAGACGCCCTCATTGAAAACCAGCACATGATAGTTGCGCAGCAGCGGATGCTCTCGCCAACCCGCCGGCGACGGCTGTGACGAGAAGTAATGCACTAGACGATAGTCAGAGACGCTGATCGAGTATTGCGCTAGTTCCCTCGTTGTGTCCGAATCGGGTGGCTCGTTCGGATCAAACACCCTCTTCCCGTTTGGCTCAGTTGCAAGCCCCTGCGCCGTCCGGTGCAAGCAAACGAACGAGACGCTGGGCGGCGTCAGCCGCGTCAAGGCCTGGAAGGCCTCGTGTAGCTCCGGACTGTCTTCCCTCAGCGCCAGACTGCGCCGCCCCAACAAATCATCAGATTGTGGCGGCGGGATCAATTTCTGGCGCGCCTTGAACACATCCCCCTCTTCATGCCGCTGCATCTTTTGCTTGAAGTCTCGCAAAGTGGAGGCTAGTGCCGGCGTCAATCCGGGAGTGAGCGACTCATCGCCATAGACCGTCTCGATAAGCGCAGCGGTCTCTTCGGGCAAAGTCAGACGCTCGCGTCCACGCAAGGCCAGATAGGAACGCAGCAACACGTAAGGCTCATAGATAGCGTCGCGGCCGAAGACTGGCGCGCCAGCATGCAGTTCCGGCGAGGCAAGCAATAAGCGAGGCTCGCCAGCCAAGCGCGGCGGACGCTGATGTTCGGCGTGGCGATGCAGCCGCCCGGCGCGCTGCAAAACCAAGTCAATTGGGGCAAGGTCGCTGATCATCAAGTCAAAGTCCAGGTCTAGGCTCTGCTCGATTACCTGCGTAGCCACGACAATCGCACGTTCTCGGTCGGCATGCGTGCCATCCTTGCCAAAGCGACGCAGCACGCTCTCTTCTATCTTGTCCCGCCAAGCCAATGGAAAGCGCGCGTGAAAGAGGATAAGGTTCTCCGGAAGTACGAAGTCGGCGTTCTTGAGGGCTCGGTACATCTCTTGAGCGCGGCGCACGGTATTGCAGATCACGGCTGCGCAGCCCCCATCCTGCAATCCTTCACGGAGCTGAGAAATGATACCTTCCGGCTCGCGCGCGACCCAATTGATCCGCAATGCACGCCCGCTCTCGGCCGCAAGCGGTGCGACCTCAACCCGTCCCTCCATCGCCCAGGTGATCGCCGGATAAGGGACGTCGGGCAATGGCACTTCTGATGCGCCTGTATATGCTTGCAGGAGTTGCCAGCGAGTCTCTCTAGGGAGCGTGGCGGAGAGGAGCACCACCGAGGCGCCGATGGCTTTCAGCCAACTCAGCGAATGCTGGAGCAGCGTGGACATGTAGGTGTCATAGGCGTGCACTTCGTCAAAGATGATCGTTTTGTGGCTCAGGCCAAAGAGACGCACGAAAAAATGTCGTGTCTGCAATACGCTCAGCAATGCCTGATCAATTGTGCCGACGCCGAAGGGAGCTAATAGGCTGCGCTTGCGCGGCAAGAACCAGGCCATCGCCGCCAAGTTGCTCTCTTTCTCTTCTAGTTCCTCAGTTGTCTCCATTCTGAGGACGCGCACATCCTCACGCCAGGCGGCGTGGCCGTGAAGCAACTGCAGATTGAGCAAGCCTTCTGGGTATCTCTCGGATAAGAACTTCTTCACGCGGCCATACATCTGATTGCTCGTCGCCATGGTCGGCATGGCGACATAGAGACCGCGTTGCTGACAAACTCGCGCCCAATGGTCGGCAAGATATAGTGCAGCCTCCGTCTTGCCGATGCCCGTAGGTGCCTCAATGATTACCAACGCCGGACAAGTGATCTGTTCCGCCAATGCAATCGCAGCCTCTTGTGCCAAGCGTGGCTCGAAGTGAAACAAAGCCGAGAACGCGACTGGATGATCTGGCGGCTGCCAGCCGCTCCAGCCCAACATCCGCAAAGCGTATTTGGCCCGATCAGATGACTGAGCGGCATACTCGGGCAGGTTCACTGGCGCACACACATAGGGGAAGTAGAATTCCATCGAACCTACCCAGTCTGCAGCGGAGATCAGCCCTGCGAGCAGCGCCAGAAGAGCATTCTCGGTTTCGCGGGTCTCGCCTAGCCCTGCAACCGATGGCGGCATCACCAAGTTATGCAGCGCATCTAGCAGGTCACGCCGCGCATCCGCCCATTGCTCTCCGCCAATCTGGGCGGCCTTTAGCGCCTGAATCTCGGCCGGCAGAGGCCAAGAGCCGTGGTGTCCCCCAACCGCGCGAGCGATGCGTCTCGCCGGTCGCCCTGCCAGTCCGCCTGTGTCGCTGAGCGCCCTTTCCAAGACCAGTGCCGAAACAGCGCCGTGATAGCATGGCTCACACATAATCGCAGGAGGAAAAGGTAGTCCCGCTGAGGCCAATGTCTCGGCCCTCGGTCTATATTGCCTCTGAAACGCCGGACAAGCCTTTCCCAGATCATGCAATCCTGCCCAGAAGCTGATCACTCGGCCTGCTTGGTCGTGATCCAATCCCATAGACAGGGCCAACTGCGTGCGAATGCTGTCGGTTAACGCATGATCCCACAGCGCCGCCGTCACCTGCGCCACGTCGATCATGTGGCAGATCAATGGGTGCGTGCTGGTTCTGTCCTTGCTGGTCTTGGCCCACAGCAGCTGGTAAAGCGGCGCATCGTTCACTGGTACCCCTCCGCCGCCCGCCTCATCTCATCCGCGATCTCGCGCCTCAACTCCTCCGGCTCCAGCACCACGCAATCCGGCCCCCAGCCGCGGATCCAGTGCTTCATCTCCAGAGTGTTGGCGACCTCCACCCGCATGGTGCACCCCCCGTCGTCGCTGGCTTCCAGCTTCTGGCCGGCGTGCCAGGTGGTCTCCCCCACCCGCCGCGCCACCCGCGGCGAGAACCGCAACACCACTTCCTGCGACTCCTCGCCAAACATCACCCCCCAAGCGCTGCTCAGCATCTCGTGGCCGTGGAAATCCTCTGGCGCCTGGAACGTCTCATCCAGCAATTCCGCCTCCTGAATGCGCTCCAGCTTGAATG
>JAAYEA010000515.1 GCA_012689325.1 Chloroflexota bacterium | reverse complement strand
CGAGGCAGCCGAGCTGCAGCGGCTCCAGCACGCCGTCGGAGGGGTGGTCGCGCCCGGAATAGCCGTGCATCCAGACGGGATAGGCGGGGGTGATGTCCCGCGTGGCCGTGCCGAATTGTAGGGTCATATGGAACTCCTGTTAGCTGATCCGAAGCCGGATGGTCTTGAACTCGTGCGGGCCCAGCGTCACGCGGGCGGCGCCATCGGCCACGGCGCAAGGGGCTGCCCCAACCAGCGGCTCCTCGTCCAGCGAAACCTCGCTGGCGGAGAGGATGGGCCGGGCCAGCCGCAGATCGGCCACGGCGGCCTCGCCGCGCAGCTCCAACAGGCGGACGATGACGTCGCCGCCGCCCGCCTCGGCCAGCTTGACCGTGGTGGCGACCACGCCCTCGCCGGCGATGCTGATGGCGGGCGCGCCGGGTTGCAGCGTGCCCGCGCCCGCGGACTGCATGGCCCGGGCCAGCAAGGGCCGGTTGAACCCTTGCGCCTGTTCCTCCACCCCCGCCGCTTGCCAGGTTCCCAGGTGGGGATAATAGGCGTAACGGAAGCGGTGCAGTCCCTCGTCGGGGTTGCGGTCGGGCTCGTAGGAGGCGCGCACCAGGGTCAGGCCCAGGGTGTTGCCGTGGGCCTGGTAGCCGTACTTGCAGTCGTTCAGGAGCGCCACGCCGTATTCGCCGGTCGTCTCGGTCAGGTCGCCCCACATCTGCGCGGCGGACTCTTGACCGTCGGCGGGGCGCTGGATGGTCCCAAAGGGGACCTGGAAGGTGGCCGCGGTGGGGCCCAGCGTCGCGTCAAAGCGAGCGCGCAGCATGGGCGCGTCGGTCTGGTCCGAGCCGCGCTCGTGCCAGTCGATCTCGGTGTCAAAGACGACGGCGCGCGAGCCGCGGTAGAGGTGGAGGCGCTGCACCAGCGTGGAATGGAGCAGGCTCCGCCGGACCTCGATGGTCCCGCGCACCGGGCCCGACTCGACCAGGCGCGCCTCCGCGCCGCTCACCAACCGATCGATGCGGCTGATGTTGCCCAGTTGCCAGGCCGACATGCCGTGCGGCTGCTCCCACCAGACCTCCAGCCGGTTGAGCGGGCCGGTGGTGTCCAGCCCGGCGTTGCGCTCGTTGTGGGCGTTGGCGGCCAGGTCGCGCTTGGCCTCCTTGTCCCACAGGTGGGTGATGGCGCCGGAGCGGGCGTCGACTTGCACGCGGAGGTGCGCGTTCTCCAGGGTCAGCGGGGCGGCCAGCGCCACGTCGCCGGCGCCGGGGAGCGGCGTCGCGTCGCCGGGGCGATAGACGCGGAAGCCCAGCGCGGGGACCTCCTCGGCGACGATGAGCAGCCCCTCGGCAGTGCGCTGCGCGGGCAGCCGCTGGCCGCGGTCGTCGGTCACCCAGGCGCACTCCCAGTCCACGGGCAGCGCCACGGGGTCGGTGCGGGACCAGGGGAGCGAATTAAAGACGCAGGCAGCGGGCCCATCGCCGGTATCGAGCTGCTTGGCCAGCGCCGCCAGCGCGGCGTCGGCGAGCGCCTTGCCACGGGCGATGGCTGGCTCGGCCCAGGCGTGGGCGGTGCGGGAAGTGATGCCGATGCCGCAGCCGCAGAGGATGTCGTGGAACTGCTGGAAGAGCACGGCTCGCCAGCTATCCTCCAGCGCGGCGTGAGGGTAGGGGTGGCCGGTTAGCAGCGCCGCCGCCGTGGCCACCGCCTCCGCATCGGTCAGGGTGCGCTCGCCGGCGCGGTTGAGCCGCTTGACGTCGGCGTGGCTAGTGTAGCACCCGGCAAAGACGGGGTTCAGCTCGCCGCGCCGGACGGGCAGCTCGGGGTTGGCGGCCTTGACCGCGTCGAAAAAGGCCGTGACGGTATCGAGGCGCAGCGTGGGCAGGCAGGGCGCGGCGTCGATGGCGCGGGCCATCTCCAGGTCGCGGATGGTGGCGCCGCCGCCGTGGTCGCCCACGCCATAGACCATCAGGCTGTGCTGGAGGCCGCAGCGCTCGGCCAGCAGGATGGACTTCTCCACCGTCTGCCAGGGGTTGATCTCGCCCAGGTACCAGTGCGGCTCGTGGACGCTCAGCACTCGCGAGCCGTCCTCGGACTCCCACCAAAAGAGCGGGTCGCCCTTACCGCCGCGGCAGAAATAGTGGTATTCGGCCCCGCCCTTGCGCGTGATCTGGGGCAGGGTGGCGGGGTGGCCAAAGGTGTCCGGCTCCCAGAGCAGCCGCGGCTTGGCGCCGAAGAGCTGCTCCATGTAGCGGCGGGTGTAGAGGAAGTGGTGGGCGATGGCCTCGGAGGAGGACATGTTCATGTCGTTCTCCACCCAGGTGTTGGCGGCCACCTCCCAGCGCCCCTCGGCCACCCGCGCCTTGACCCGCTCTAGGATCTCGGGCTCATAGACCTCCATGGCCCAATAGGTGGAGGCCTGGCTCTGGGTAAAGTGCAGCTCGGGGTAGCGGTCCATGAGCTGGTCCATGGTGCGAAAGTCGCGGCGGATGACGTCCACCGTGTCCTCCCAGGGCCAGAGCCAGTTCATGTCGATGTGGGCGTGGCCCGCGGCATGGACGACATAATCCTTGGCCTCGGGGACCAGCGCGGCGAGCTTGGCGATGCCCTCCGCCGCGCCCGTTTGCCACTTGCCCCAGTCCCGCGCGGCCAGGGCGGCCCAGGGGAGCCCCTCCACCGCCTTGCGCCAGGCGCTTTGGGCGCGCGCGCCCTTTTGGGCGGCCAGGAAGCGCGAGAAGGCCAGTTGGGCGCGCAGGAGCTCCAGCGCGTTCACCGTCTCCTGGACGCGCTGGCAGCGCAGCCGCGCGCCGCCAAAGCCGCCCAGCCCGTCGCCCTGGGGGATGACGCAGGCAACCTCGAAGGACTGGCCAGGGTGCAGCGCCTCGGCGAGGGGGATGGGGGCAATGCGGGCGTCCAGCCACCAGTCGTGGCCCGCGGCCAGCTCGCCATTGACATAAACGCGGCAATGGACGGGGAGGTTGATGCCCATCTCCAGGGGCGATCCGGCGGTGGGGATCCCCTCCACCGCCTCGGGGTAGCGGACGATCCCACGGAGCCAGG
>JAAYEA010000514.1 GCA_012689325.1 Chloroflexota bacterium | reverse complement strand
ACGGCATCGAGAATTTCGCCGATATCTTGGTCAAGGTCAACGCCATCGAGCTGCTGGAGCGCGAGCTGCCGACCAAGCGCAAGAAGGGGCTGATTGGCACCGGCTCGATGAACGACCCCTACCAGCCCGTGGAGGCGACCTACCGGCTCACCCGGCGGGCGCTGCAAGTGATCGCCAAATGGGGCTTTCCCGTCAGCGTGCTGACCAAGAGCGATCTGGCGCTGCGGGATCTGGACGTGCTGCAGGAGGTCAACAAGGTGCGGGCGGTGGTCAGCTACACCATCACCGCGGCTGACGACGAGTTGGCGCGGAAACTGGAACCGGGGGCGCCGCCGACGTCGGCGCGCTTGGCGGCGATCGCCAAGCTGGCGGCGGCGGGGATCGAGACCGGCATCATGATGATGCCCATCCTGCCTTTCATCCTGGATAGCGAGGAGAACATCCGCGAGATCGTGCGGCGGGGCGTGGACGCGGGGGCGCGGCACATCCTCCCGGGGTTCGGCATGACCATGCGCGACCGGCAGCGAGCCTGGTATTACGCGCGGCTGGACGAGATCTACCCTGGGTTGCGCGCGCGGTACGAGTGGGCCTATGGGGAGAGCTATGGCTGCCCCTCGCCGCAGGCGCGGCGGCTGGACGGGCTCTTCCGGGAGCTCCAGGCCAAGCACGGCTTTGCCGACCACCTCGCCCCCTACGAGCCGCCGCCGGGGCCGGAGCAGCTCGCGCTGTTCTGAGGGCGCTCGGCTAGAACCCCGCGAACTCGGTCCGCGCGATGATCTCGGATTGCATCTGCGGCGAGAGGCGCGCGAAATAGTCCGTATAGCCCCCGATCCGCACCACCAGGTCGCGATAAGCCTCCGGCTCGCGCTGCGCCCGGCGAAGCGTCTCGGCGTCCACCACGTTCACCTGGGTCTCGAACCCGCCCCGCCGCAGGTAGGTGAGCAGCAGGTCGCGCAGCCGCTCCCGGGCCTCCGGCGTGGCAAAGAGCGACTTGCCAAACTTCAAGTTGTAGGCCAGGCCGCCGATGAGCGGGGCGTGGTCCCAGCAGGTGGTGGAGAGGATCGCCGAGGTGGGGCCGTGCTTTTCGCGGCCCTGCGCCGGGCCGCCGCCATCGGCGAAGGGGAAACCCGCCTTGCGCCCGTCAGGCGTCGCCCCGCATTCGCGCCCCAGCCGCTCGTGCTGGATCCAGCAAAAGGCCCCCGGCACGAAGGGGCTATCATCGGGGAGCATCCGCTGCTTGGCGCACTCGCCCCGCGCCAGCGCCACCACCCAGCCCACCAGCTCGTCCACCTCCGGGCAGACGTTGCCGTACTTGGGGTGGCGGTTCAGCAGCCGCTGCCGCTCGGCCTCGTGGCCGGCGAAATCCGCGTCGCAGAGCGCCTTGAGCTCGGCCAGCGATAGCCCGTCGCCATAGGCCTCCTCGCGGATCACCGCCAGCGCATCGGCCAGGTTGGCCAGCCCCACGAAGGAGCACTCCACCCAGTTGTAGCGCGCGCCGCCGTCGTCGATGTCGCGGCCGCGCTCCAGGCAGTCGCGGGTCAAGACGCTCTGCAGCGGCTTGCCGCCGTGGCGCTGGCGCCGCTCGCGGTTACGGTTCTGCTGCGCCGCGCCCTCGGCGATGGCCTGACCCAGCCGCGCCCCATACCGCGCCAGGAACTCTTCAAAAGTGAGGGCGACACCGCGCCCGCCACTCCGCGACGCGCCCACCTGCGCGGCGATCTCGTCCAGCAGCAGCTTGGGCACGCTGAAATAGGGCGAGGCCACCCAGACGTTGCTGGAGCCCGAGGGGGTGATCTCGACGCAAGTCGAGTTCACATAATTCCAGGATTCCTGCGGCGGCACGCCATACATCCGCAGGCCCCGCTGGATCGTCTCGTCGCCAAAGAGCGCCGGGTTGGGGATGCCCGCGGCGATCAGCTCCACGGCCAGCTCGACCAGTTCTGGCGGCGTCCCCTCGTGCCAGCAGATGCCCACGGTGGGATAGATGAGCCGGGTGCGCCGCAGCGCCTCCAGGCAGAGGTAGGAGAGGTCGTTGGTCAGGTCGCGCCCCTGGGCGTCGCGGCCGCCCACCATCACGCCGATGGCCAGCCCGTCGGCGATCTGCTCGTTCAGCAGGAGGTAGAGCGCTTCCAGCAGCTCCAGCGCGCCCTCGCGCTTCAGCCGTCCCGCCGCCAGGTCGTCCCGGTAGTAGGGCCAGAGGGTGCGGTCAAGGTGGCCCGGCTGCACCAGCGAGGCATAGTTGGCGTGTTGCACCGCCAGCACCGCGAGCCAGAGGAGCTGCAGCGCCTCGCGAAAGGTTGCCGGCGGCTGGTGGGCGACGCGGCGGCAGGCTCCGGCCATGAGGGCCAGCTCGGCACGCCGCTCGGGCGAGGCGTGGGGCAGGGCCTCCTCGGCTGTGTCAGCGGCGTGCTCGATGAACACGGCCAGCCCGTCCAGCGCATGGGCGAACGACTGGTAGGTCTCCGCCTGCGCGCCCTCGGCGGCGGCCAAGCGCCGCTCGACGTCGGCGCGCAGCCCGTCCAGGCCCAGCGCCAAGAGGCGGCTCAAGTCCAGCTCGCAATGGCCCGTCTGCCCTGGGGTAAAGACGTCGGGATAGCGGGCGGCGAGCCAGGCCTTGGCCTCCTCCCGCTCGGCCTGCCACTCGGGCCGGTCGGGGGCCATCCGCCCCAACAGCAGCTCCTGGTCGTCCAGGGCGAAGGGAAACCAGGCTAGCAGGTCGCGGGTCAGTAGCCCCCGGCGCACCGGCCAGGAGGGGACGCCCTCGCTGGCGCGCAGCGACGCGGCGACGTGGCGATGGTCCTGCCGGGGCGAGGGAAGCAGCCCCTTGCGCTCCAGGCAGCGGCGCCGCAGCGTCTCGGCGCGCGCGGCAGCCCGGGTCTCGGTCGCGAGCGCGGTCATCACCTCGGCCACAGGCCCCTCCCGCCGATCAGCCCTTCTTGGCCCTCGGCTTGCAGATGATCTCGAGGATGCGCGTGTCGAAAAAGGTGTGCGTGTTGGTGGCCTTGAGCACGACGGCGCTATCGGCGCCCTTGCCGGTGCCGCCGATGGAGACGACCTCGCCGCCCACGGGGATCAGCCCCGCGTCGGCGGCCATGCAGGCGATCTCGCAGGCGACCTTGACGCCCTCGCTGAGCAGGCGCAGCACGTTGGCGATGAGCTCGTCCACCTGGATGACGTTGAACTTGCGGTTGACCGCCCGCCCCAACATGCCAAAGGCGTGGCCGGTGTAGAGCAGCTTGGCCCCGGCGGCCTCCATGGCGGCGCGATAGTCGGGGTTCATGGGGTCCCGGTCCGGGCGCACCACGCCCGCCACCACCACCAGGTTATAGCCCTTGAACACCTCCGCCGCCCGGGCGCCGGTGAAGCCGCTATAGGAGGCCACGACGATATCGCGGATGCCCAGAGCGTCCGCTCGCTCCTTGGCCAGCCGGAGCGTCTCGTCGGTGCGCTCCTGGCCCCCTTGCTCGTAATAGACCGCGCGCGTCTCCATGGTCATCCTCCTCTGTGCTCGGTCGGACAGGGAACCACGAAATACACGAACCACACGAAAAGAAGAGCGGTCGATCCAATTTTCGTGTATTTCGTGGCAAATCTCTTGTGCTAGAACGGGAACTCGTAGTTGGTCAGGCCCAGATCGGCGCGGACGTAGGCGACGTCCTTCTGCAGGTTGGCGTTGGCCGGGATGCCCTGCGCCCGCACCACCTTTTCCATCTCCCATTCCTTCTCGTTGGCGGTATAGATGCGGTCGTGCCCCGGCGCCTTGACCGACCCGCGCAGGTCGCGCAGGATGTTGCCCGCCACCCGCTTGAACGTCGCCACCGGCACAAAGTGCTCGATGTCCATGGCCAGGAAGAAATGACCCACGCCGAGGAAGGTGGGCTTGCCGTTCTCGTCAAAGCCAGTGATGGCGCGGAGATACTGGCCGTCCTGCAACGCGGCGGAGAGGAGCTCCACCACGGTGGCCAGGCCGTAGCCCTTGTGCCCGCCCATGTGGTCGCCAAAGCCGCCCAGCGGCAAGAGCGCGTTGGTGCTCTTGGTCAACCCCTCCAGGATGGCGGCGCTATCGGTGACGGACTTGCCCTCCTGGTCGATGATCCAGCCCGCCGGGGTGGGCTTTTCGGCCCGGTCCAGCACCTCGATCTTGCCGCGCTGGGTGATGGAGGTAGCCCCGTCAAAGAGGAACGGGCACGCCTCGTCGGTGGGGCAGCCAAAGGCGATGGGGTTGGTCCCCAGCATCGGCTCCACGCCAAAGGTGGGGGCGATGGAGGGGCGCGCGTTGGTGACGGTGAGGCCAATCATGTCGCGCTTGATGGCCATGAGCGGGTAATAGCCGGCGATGCCGAAATGCGTCGAGTTGCGCACGGCCACCGCGCCCATGCCGAAGGCCTTGGCCTTGTCCAGGGCCATCTCCATGGCCCGATGGGCCACCACGTGCCCCATGCCAAAGCCTCCATCCAGCACCGCCGTCGTCTCGGTCTCTTTGACGATGGTGAGCTTGGTCTGGGCCAGGATGCGGCCTTGCTTGATGCGGTCGTAATACATGCGCAGCCGCCCCACGCCGTGGGACTCGATGCCGCGCAGGTCCGAGGTGATCAGGATCTCGGCGATGATCTCGGCCTCTTGGCGGGGCACGCCCATCTTGTGGAACACGTCCACCATGAAGCGGTGCATGAGGTCTACCGGGATATATGCCGTCTGCTCTGCCATACGTATCTCCTGTGGTGATTTGGTCGATCTTTATCCATTATAGGCGGATTGCCCGCCGCGTCCAGAGCGGGAGGAGGGCGAACACAAGGTTCGGCCTAACGCTCGGCTGGGCGGGGCGCCGATCAGCCGGCCAACTCGGCGGCCACTTGCAGGAACGCCCGCACGTTCTCCGGCGGGGTGTCCACGGTCAGCTCGCAGCGGACCTCGGTCACCCCCGCCGCCACGATCTCCATGAACCGCCGCCGCACCGACTCGGGCGTGCCCTGTTGCATCTCCCCGACGGTGAGGATGTGCCAGGCGAAGGGCACGCCAGGGAGCAGCTCAAAGACGTCCCGCGGCTGCAAATACTGGTCCTCCGAAAAGTTGATGGAGGTCAGCCCCAGCCCGCGCAGGAGCGGCAGATGCTCCCGCCGCACTAGCTCGGTGTGCAGCGACCAGCCATCCGGCCCCAGCGCCTCGGCGATGCGCTGGTAATAGGGCAGTACGAACTCGGGCCAGAGCCGCGGCCCCAGCAGCCCCGCATAGTCGTCGGCGATCCCCGCGCGCCGCCGCGCGACCCCTTCCACCTCATCGGCGGCGCGGGTCCACGCGATAAAGGTCTCGGTGCAGACGTCCAGCAGGCGGCGGGCGCGAGCCGGGTCGGCCAGGCAGTCGGCGAAAAAGGCGGGGCCGCGCAGCAGCCCGGCGGTGGTCACCGGCCCCTCCTGCCCGGCGGAAAGGCCAATCCGCTCGCCCGGAAAGCGCTCGCGCAACTGGCGGTACCACTCTACGTGGCGCTGGAAGCGGGGGCTGGCCCAGGGATCGGCGGGCGCGAGCCGGTCAACCGCCTCGGGTGTTTCCAGCACATGCCCCTGGTTGGCGATCATCGGCTGGTGGT
>JAAYEA010000513.1 GCA_012689325.1 Chloroflexota bacterium | reverse complement strand
GTCGTTGTACAGCGCGTTGAGGATGGGGTCCTTGTGGTGCGCATTGAGCCAGACCACGGTATCGGTGGCATAGCCCCGGTCCCACTGCAGGATCCGGTAATCGCCTTTCTCCCGGTTCTCCATGTAGAGAGGGTAGTTGACAAAGGTCAGGTGCCGGAACTGCATGTCGATCTCGCCGGCCATGCCGCGGAGGTTGACCTGCTCCGCGCCGTTGACGAGCATCCACTCGATCCTATCGATATAGGGGAGCTGGTTGCCCTCCGTGTCCACCATCCAGAAGTAGGGGTTCCGCTCGGCGACCATGGGTTGCTTGGGCGCGGGGATGGCGATCTTCCAGGCGTACATCACCGGCGCCTCGGGGTTGCCGTTGCTCTCCCGGCTGGTCTTGTTCATGAACAACTGGTACCAGAACTCCAGGCCGGCCTCCTTGGCCATCGCCTCCAGCTTGGCCTTGTCGGTGTACTTGGCGTGGTACTGCTCGGCGAAGTGCTTGGGGCCGCGACGATGAAAGTCGATGCTGCTGGCGTTGCCCCCGGCCAGGTCGATGGGGAAGAAGCTGTTGGTCACCTCGAAGGTGATGCGCCAGGTGTAATCGTCCACCTTCTCGGCCACATAGCCCTTGCCGCCAGGTCGCACATAGCCGGGCGCCGTGGGAAACAGCTCTTCGTTGCCGTAGACGTCGTTGAGGACAAAGATGTCGTCATCCGCGGTGCGGATCACGCCATCGGACCACTTGAGGCCCTTGCGCAGCCGGATGGTGAAGGTCTTGTTGTCCGCGGAGGCCTCAAAGCCCTCCGCGGTGGCGGGCCAGATGTTGGTGCCGTCCTTGTCCCAACGAAAATGGTTGGCGGAGCTGATCCGCTTCTCGATCTGCCCGTCGCCGCCCGACACCGCCAGGCGGTGCCAGGTGCCGCCATACTGGCCGATCTCCTCAAACGGCTCGACCACCACCGGGGTCTCCGGCAGGCGCTCCTCCACCGGCGGCAGCTTGCCGGCTTGCACCAGCCCCGCGAGGCTGGGCGCTTCCTTGTACTTGGTGGGCACCGGAGTCGCCGTCACCACCTTCTCGACCGCTACCTCTTTCTGGACGAGGACGGTCTCCTTGACCACTTTCTCCACCGGCACCTGTTTCTCGATGACCTGGGCGGTCGGCTGCGCGCAGCTAACGGCTGCGATCCCAGCGGCGGCCAGCACCGAGGCCCGCAGGAACTCCCTGCGTCCCATCTTCTGTGACATTGAGGTCCCCTTTCTCTGAAGTACTTTGCGGCGAGGACAAATGAAGTTTCTGCGATCACCTCCCCTCTGCTGAGTGAGACGCCCTCCACCTCCGGGCCGACGCGCCGACCAGGAGGCCGGCGGTGGTCCCAGGCTAGGCTGCCCGGGCCTACCTCCGCACGCTACCACGATCCCCGGCGAACCCGGCGCGCCTGCGCGGCGTTGGCCGTGGCGAACTCGCGGCCCTTCCCCGCCGAGCTGGTGAAGGGGATAGTGGCGAAATCGGAGCAGATGGAGCGCCCCAGGCAGAAGAAACCGCCCAGGGGCGCCAGCCCGCTGGGGTGTTCCTGATCGTCCCAAGTGATCTTGACCAGCACCTTGCGGTAACAGCCAGGATCAACCTCTTCCCAGTCGGCGCCCTGGATGAACCGCGTCCTTTGGGTCATCCAGATGTGGGTGATGCACCCCGGCCCCTCCAGGTCGGCCAGCACCGCCGTTTCCCCGGGCATGATGATCCAATAGTCCGCGTTGCGCCCGCCCTGGTTCCAGCTGGATACGCGCGCCGTGCGGGCGTCCCGCACCCGCGCGAGATCGGCCAGAAGGCCACCGCATGGTCCATGTGCCATGGAAACCCTCTTGGGGGAGATGGCTCCCTGTAGGTCAGAGATCGGCACGGCGCAAGCATGGCGTCGAAATGGCAAGGGCGCCTTTAGGGCGCCGCGACGACCCCAGACGATGTTGTGCTCACCAGCTCTACTTCCAGCACTACCCCCCGCTCTGCTGCCGCCAGGCCAGCGAGCCGCTCCCGGAGCAGGCGCGTGGCCGTGGTTCCCGTCCGCCTGACTGTTTCATCATAAGACGCTCGATGCCGCCTGTCAAATGGTTTGGGCCGGGCTCCGGCCATCACCAGCCCGTGCTCACCTGGCGGGCCTGGAACCGCCCTCCGGTCCCTCGGTGAGGGCTGGCCGAATCCCGAGCCAGATGGCACGTTCCAGCCCCGCCAGACGTTGTGTGAGACGATTTTCGGGTAATTGGCAAGACTCATCGCATTTTTTCGCACTATGGTATTGACGGCCTGTATGGCATATGACAAAATAGTGCTAAATGAACAACATTGCACCGAATACGAAACGCGCCTTCACAAACGAGGTCCTCCCGCCCGAACCAACCAGAAAACCCATTGCAAAACCAACGGCCGCACGGACAGCTGAACCAGGTCGAGGCCAACCGATGACACAGGGATCGGGGCTAGGACACACTGGGCTGGGGCGACAGGGCATCCAGAACCGAGCGAAATCCCCTGCAACAGGGCAGGGGATCATCCTGGCGGTGGAGACCAGGGTCCGACGAGCTAACAAAGGAGATGCAGAGATGGAAAAGATCGATACCCGCGAGATGCCGTACGAGACCGAGGAGCAGCGGCTGGCTTACTACCGGGCCGAGAAGGTCAACGACTTCCTTCGCGCTATGGATCGGGTGACCCACCAACTGCGCTACTGCGCCGACCAGATCGAGCAGAAGGTGCGGCACTACCAGCCCGTCAGCGAGTACCACATCGACGACTGGTACGCCACGGCCATGCAGTTGACCATGGAGATCCTGCGGGAGCGGGATCGGGCCCTGGACGATGGCAGCCTCGACACGCTGGCCCACTACGCCTACGAGCTGGACGAGCTGTTCCGGGACGACCGCGCTCGGGCCGTGGCCGCGCGGAAGGCCGAGGAGGAGGCCGCGAAGGAAGCGGCCAACGCCCATCGCAAGGCCAACCCGCACGTGTACATCCGCGCCAACGGGAACTGCAACTGGCGTTACCTGATCACGATGCCCGCCGAGGAGTTGGAAGGGTTGGTCCAGGATCACCGAGACGGGAACTGCTCGCAGTGGGTGGGTGCAGTGGAAACCGCTGG
>JAAYEA010000512.1 GCA_012689325.1 Chloroflexota bacterium | reverse complement strand
CAGGTGCTCGTGGAGGATGGCCGGATCACGGGGGTGGTCACCTCGCAGGGCGACCGCATCGCCACCCACCACGTCATCTCGAACGCCTCCGCCACCTCCGTGTACAGCCGCCTGATCGCCCCCCAGGAGGCCGTCCCCGAGCTCGCCCGGCGGCAGTGCAACGCGCGGGTGCAGGGCCTCGCCGGCTTTGTCGTCTACCTGGGGCTGGACGCGCCGCTGCACGAGCTGGGGATCGACGAGTACAGCATCTTTGTCTACGCCAACATGGACACGGCCGAAATGTACCAGACCTTTGGGCGGCTGGCCGCGCCCAAAGTGCAGGCCGCCATGTGCCTCAATAACGCCCTCCCCGACTGCTCGCCGGCGGGCACCTCGATGATCACCATCACCACGCTCTTCCGGCCCGACGTCTGGAGCCGGGTCACGCCCAAGGATTATGTCAAGACCAAGAGCCGTATCGCCAGCGACCTCATCGCGGACTTGGCCAATGCCACCGGCGCGCCGCTGCACGACCACATCGAAGAGATCGAGGTTGCCACGCCGCTCACCTTCGCCCGCTACACCGGCACCCACGCCGGGACCATCTATGGCTACGAGCCGGAGCCCTGGGATTCCCTGATCCCCCGCATGATGTCCATGCCCGCCGACAAAGTCATCCAGGGGCTCGAGTTCTGCGGCGGCTACGCCTTCCGCTGCCACGGCTACAGCAGTTCCTTCATGTCCGGCCAGACCGCGGCGCTCCTGACGCTGCGCGAGCTCAACCAGGAAGGGAGATGAGACGATGAAGGTCAGCGTCCGAGGGCACTTGATCGACCTGTTGGCCTTCAAGGGGCTGGTGGGCAGACGCAAGAAGCGCATCGCCCGCGCGCCCGCCTCCGCTATCCCCGTCCATCCGGTCAACGAGCTGGCGCAGCAGATCCACCCTGCCGAGCTCAAGCTGCTCATCACCCAGGTGACGGACGAGACGCGCACCACCCGGAGCTTTCGCCTGGCTCCGGCGCCTGGCTCCGCCGCGCTGCCGTGCTTTCGCGCCGGCCAGTACCTCAGCATCAAGGCCGAGGTGGACGGCGTCGGGATCACCCGGCCCTACTCGATCTCGTCCGCGCCGTACCAGGCGGTGGGCCCAGACGGGTTCTATGAGATCACCCTGAAGCAGACCCGCGACGGCTTCCTGACCGGCCACGCCTGGGACCATTGGCAGGCGGGCGCCGTCCTGACGAGTTCGGGGCCGGCGGGAACCTTTTACCACGAGCCGCTGCGCGATGCGGCCAAGATCGTCGGCCTGGCGGGCGGCTCGGGCGTGACCCCCTTCCGCGCCACGGCCCGCGAGATCGTGGATGGCGACCTGGACGCCGAGCTGCTGCTCCTCTACGGCTGCAGCGCGGAGGACGATATCCCCTTCTACCACGAGCTGCAAGAGCTCGAAGCCCGCGCCCAGGGTCGGTTCCGCATGGTCAACGTGCTGAGCTGCGAGATCACGGCGCTGGAAGGCTGCGAGCAAGGCTTTATCACCGCCGAGATCATCCGCAAGTACGCCGACGTGGCCAACGCGTCCTTCTTTGTCTGCGGCCCGCAGGCCATGTACGATTTCGTCCGCGGCGAGCTGGCGCAACTCGGCTTGCCGCCGCGCCGCATCCGGCGCGAGGCCTATGGCGAGATCAAAGCTATCGCCGCCTACCCCGGCTTCCCCGCCGAGGTCGTGGGCCAGACCTTCGGGGCTCGCGTGCGCATCGGCGAGACCGACGTCGAGATTCCGGCGCAGGCTACCGAGACGGTGCTGGTGGCCCTGGAGCGGGCGGGGCTCTGCCCGCCCTCGCAGTGCCGCTCGGGCGAGTGCGGCGTCTGCCGCTCTCTCTTGGTCTCGGGCGATGTCTTTGTCGTCCCCGATGGCGACGGCCGCCGCGCGGCGGATCGCGCGCTGGGCTATATCCACCCTTGCTCCAGCTATCCCCTCTCCGATCTCGAGATCGAGGTGCCGCGAGGCGCCAAGTAGGCGTCAGGCCCGCCAACGGAAAAGGGGCCGAGTCGCTGGACTCGGCCCCTTGCCTTAACGGGTGCCCGCCCGGGTGGCTAGCGAACCTGCGGAAAGATCGCGGCCAGCTCGTGGGCCCGCTCGGCCAGCGCCGCCTCATCCGGGGCCGTCAGTGGCGTCAGAGTCTTTTCCGCCTCGCACATCCACTCCAGGAACTGCGCGTGGCCGGGGCTGACCGCCGCGGTGACGCCCTTGGAGAGGGTGAAGCGCAGCCCCAGCACCGCTTCCTCATAGGTGTCCACCGGCGAGTACCAGCACTTGGGCCACTTGCGCGGCTCGCCCTCTTGCCAGCGGCGCTTGGCCATCGCCTTCAGCGCCAGGATGCCCATCCCTTTCTCCTGCGCGGCCTTGAACAGCTTGGGGCCAAAGCCCTCCTTCAGCCACGAGGTCCAGTTGACCGGGTAGAGCACCGAGTCAAAGTCGAGGTGCTTCATCAGCTCGATGGCCGCGTCCTCGCTATGGGCGGAAAAGCCGAGGTAGCGGGCCTTGCCCTGCTCGCGCGCCTTGAGAAAGACCTCCAGCGCCCCGCCAGGGCCGGTGATCTGCGCCACGTCCTCCGGCTTGGAGACCGCGTGGAACTGGTAGAGATCCACGTGGTCCGTGCGCAACCGCCGCAGCGACTGGTCCAGCTCGCGCTGCGCCCCCTCGGCCAGCCGCTCGCCGGTCTTGCAGGCCAAAAAGACCTGCTTGCGATACGGCTCCAGCGCCGGGCCCAGCTTGATCTCGGCATCGCCATAGCTGGGCGCCACGTCGAAATAGTTGATCCCCAACTCTTCCACGGCCCTCGCCACCAGGCGATCGGCCACGGGCTGCTCCTCATTCATCACCAGGATGCCGCCGAAACCCACCACGGTGAGCATCTCACCGGTCTTGCCCAACATTCGCTTCTGCATCTCAACGCCCCTTTCCTTGGTCCCCACCTTCTGGCCTGTATCGTAGCAGAAGCGGGCCAATCGGTCAAATCGTGAGTTGACGGCCTTGGCAATCTGCGTATGCTTGGGGCGCGGTGGCCGTCGTCCAGATGGCCCGCGGCACATCTCGCATTGTGGAGGTACACGGTGAGGGTCTTTGACTGGAGAAACGCGCGGATGCGCGCCGAGTCCAACATCGCTTTCGGCATCTTGCTCCTGGTTCTGGCGCTGCTAGCCCAGCCCTTTGCCTCGTTCACCAGTTGGATCAGCGGCGCCTCCACCGGCCCGCTGATCCTAGCGGTCGTCGGCGTGGCGGCCTTTCTCGCCATCGCCCGTTGGCGCCAGCGCGGCGCGCCAACGGTCTATGGTCTGAACACCGTCGCCGTGGCCCTGATCGCCTACGCCGCCGTGATGCTCATGTCGGCGGAGCGCACCGACGAGCTGGTGCGCTCCATGGCCAGCTCCCGGCTGATCATGGTCGTTCTCGGAGCGGCCCTGATCGCCATGGGCTATTTCTTGCGGCGCACCTATGCCCGCCGCGAGCTCGAGGAGCCCCTGGAAGAGCCCGCTGCGGAACCGCCGGCTCCGCAGCCGTAGCTCACCAGCCGATCGTCGGACCGCTGAACGAGGAGGCCGCGATGGAGTCAGCAGCGCCCGCCCGTGTCCTCGCCATCCGGGGCGCCCAGCTCTGGCTGGACGAGCAGCCTTTCTACTGGCAGGGCCTCAGCTTTTTCAACGCCCTCTATAACCCGGCGTTCAACCGGAGCGAGGCCGCGCACCGGCGC
The DNA here is from genome assembly GCA_012689325.1 of Chloroflexota bacterium. Classification (GTDB taxonomy): domain Bacteria; phylum Chloroflexota; class Anaerolineae; order JAAYEA01; family JAAYEA01; genus JAAYEA01. Next base: position 2,931 of record JAAYEA010000512.1, on the reverse strand, counting down.
TGGCTGCGCAAGTTCGTGGCCAACGGCGTGAACGTCTTGCGCGTGTGGTGCCAGTGGGATTTCTCGCCGCCGCGCACCTTTGTGGATGTCTCCCCCGACCACACCATGTACACCCCCGAGGGCTTGGTGCGCGACCGGCCGATGAACCGCCTGCTGGACCTCATCGAGGCCGCCAACGAGCCTGGGATGGTTATCGAGGTGACGCTCTTTTCCCACGAGAAGCAGCCCAACCTCCCCGCCGAGGCGCTGGAGCGGGCCTCTCGCCTGATGGCGCTGAGACTGCGCCCTCACCGTAACCTGGTCATGCAGGTCTGGAACGAGGATTCCACCGAGGTGGCGCGCTGCTTCCATGCCATCAAGGCCGTCGACCCGGCGCGGCTGGTCACCAATTCGCCGGGCGTCGCCAATGTCCTCGGCGACGCGGCGCAGAACACCATGCTCGACCTGCTGACGCCGCACACCGTGCGCCACCAGGCGGAGCGCTTCTGGGAGGAGGCCCCCCGCCAGATCGCCCAGCTCCGGGCCGCCTACGCCAAGCCCGTGATCGATGACGAGCCGGCGCGGACCGGCATCCGCCAGTTCGGCGGCATCCCCGAGTCTCACGCGGAACAGCACATCGCCCAAATCGCCGCGGTGCGCCAGGCGGGCGGCTACCACACCTACCACCATGACATGTTCCAGAGCGACTATGGCTCGCCCGCTACGCCGCCCCAGGGCCTCCCTGACCCCGATTTCAGCGCCTTTCACCGCCAGGTCTTTGACTATCTCCGCGACCATCCCACGTGGACAATCGACGAATGAGCCCGACTGCGGAATTGCTGCGCCCCGCGCCCGACCCCTCGGCGGCGCGCGCCCTGTTCGCCGAGATGCCGATGCACCTGGCTCCCCAGGCCGTCACCGGCGGCACCGCGCCCGGCGTCGTCTATCTCGACGACCCGTCGCAGCCGCGCAGCGCCCTGCTGCGCGCGGGCTATCGCTTCTACCTGGCCGGGGAGCCGCGCAATGACCAGTTCAACGAGGCGCTGCGGCGGCTCTTCGCGGAGGTCACCTATCCCCAAGCCCATCGCGCCGGCGAGGTCGCCTATTCGCTCCACTATCCCTCCGCCGGCTGGGAACGCGAGATCGAGGCGATCCTGCAGGGCAAGCACCCCCTGCGCGAGGCGCACCGCCACTATGCCCTGACCCGCTTGCGCCACGATTGGCGGGCCCTGCTCCCCGCGGGGTTCGCGGTGCGCGCCGTGGATGACGTCCTGCTGCGCGAGGAGGGGCTGGGCAGCCTGAACGCATTGCGCGAAGAGATGGTCTCCGAGTGCCCCTCGGTGGAGTACTTTGTGGCTCATCGCTTCGGGCGGTGCATCACCCACGGGGACGAGTTGGCGGGGTGGTGCCTATCCGAGTACAACTGCGCCGACGCCTGCGAGGTGGGCATCGAGACCCGCCCCGCTTACCGTCGCCGGGGCCTGGCCACCGTGGCCGCCAGCGCGCTGGTCGAACAGGCGCTGTCGCGGGGAATGGCCCGGGTTGGCTGGCACTGCCATGCCCGCAACGAGGCCTCCAGCGCCACCGCCCTCAAGGTCGGCTTTGAGCTGTCCGCCGAGTACACCACTTATTTCGCCTGGTTCGACGAGGTCGCCAACCTGGCGGTCAACGGCAACCAGCGGCTCTGGCAGCGCGACTATAAGGGGGCGCTGGCGTGGTACCGGCGCGCCTTCGCGGCGGGCGACCCGCCAGCGTGGGCCTGGCTCCGAGCCGCGGAGGCCAGCAGCCTGCTCGGAGAGGTCGATGCCGCGCTGGGCTATCTGCAAGGAGCGCTGGAGCGGGGCTTTGCCGATGCAGCGTACCTGCGCGAGGCGCCGGCCCTCGCCGCAGCGCGCGAGAGCGCCGGCTGGGCGCCCTTGCTGCGGCGCTTGGCGCCAGAGGGTTAGCGAGGCTCCTCGCCCGGCTCGTCCGAGATCACCTGCCAGAAACGGAGGTCCTCCTGCATGCTAGCCAGGCGTTCCTCCGGGATCTGGACGTAGAGGCCGTTGGCTTCCACGGCGACCGAGCCGTCCTGCAGGCGAATCTCGCCGCGCGCCTCCAGGGAGCGGCTCTTGAGCCGGACGATCTCGCCGATGACGGTCAAGGGCTGGCCGATGGGCACCGGCTGGCGGTAGCGCAGCTCCAGCCGCGCCGTCGCCATCCAGAGGTTCTTCTTGGTGAGAACGCGCCCCGCCGCCTCGTCCAGCAGCGTGGCGGCGATGCCGCCGTGCAAGACGCCGGGGTAGCCCTGATGCTCCTCGCCTGGCGTCCACCGGGCGACGACCCGTCCCTCTTCGTCGTCATAGAAGGAGAGGTGCAGGCCAATGGGGTTGTGGACGCCACAGACAAAGCACATGGCCGAGTTAGGTTGTTTTTGCATGATGTGATCTCCTCTTGGGTCCGGCATTCTAGCACCGACGCGGGGTTCGGACAAACGCTTCCGAGGGAGGGTAGCATGGAAACACCGGTATTCGATGTGCTCGCGTACGGGGCCGTGGGCGACGGCCACACGGACAACACCGCCGCCTTCTCGGACTGCCTGAAGGCGATGATCGAGGCCGGAGGCGGCCGGATGGTGGTGCCCGCCGGCGTCTATCGCGGCAGGATCGCGATCCCCGCGGTTTCCAGGCCAACGCCGAGCTGGATCACCCTGGAGATCGTGGGCGAGCGCGAGCCAACCCCCGTTTTTGGGACGATCGGGGCGTTCCCGTTGCAGGACAGCGGCGTGATCATCAAGTGCTTGGACGCATCGGGCCCCGCGGTCATCTCGGCCAGCCCTCCGACCGATTCGCTCTACGGGGGGTTCTCTGCCGTCAACGTGGTGCTCAGGAACCTGGATGTCCGCACCTATGACGATCCAGGCATCGGCGGCATCGATCTGGAGCATGCCGCGCAGTGCAAGCTGGAGAACGT
>JAAYEA010000511.1 GCA_012689325.1 Chloroflexota bacterium | reverse complement strand
CCGCCCGCATAGAAACCCATGAGCGGTATTATACGCGGGCAGCGCCGCCGGTCAAATGCATCCCCTCCGCTTGTCCCCGCCGCCGCCCTGTGGTACACTGCGGCAACGTTATTTGAGGAGGGATCATGCCCGATTACAGCCGCTTCACCATCCACCTGGTGGGCCATGCCCACATCGACCTCGCCTATCGCTGGCGCTGGAACGAGACCGTGCACCGCGTGGGACGCGACACCTTTCGCGGCGTGCTCAACCTCATGGAGCAAGACGGCGAGCTGACCTTTGTGCAAAGCCAGATGGCGCTCTATGAGGCCATGGAGCGCGAGTACCCCGAGCTCTTCGCCGCGATCAAGGAGCGCATCGCCGAGGGGCGCTGGTTCGCCGCCGATGGCTGGGCCGAATACGATCAGACCATGCCCTGCGGCGAGGCCATGATCCGCCAGCACCTCGTCGGATCGGACTATGCGCGCAACAAGCTGGGCGTCGAGATCGACACGGCCTGGGCCGCCGACGCCTTTTCCGGCCACACCAACACGCTCCCCACCATCCTCGCTGGCTGCGGCATCAGGTACCTGATGTTCGGGCGCGGGATGCCCAAGGACACGCCCTTCTTCTGGTGGAAAGGTCCCGACGGCAGCAAGGTGCTGGCCTATAGCCCCGTCTTTGGCTACGGCGGCGCCATCGGCCCGCACATGGTCGAGCGCCTGGAGCAATGGGAGGCCTGGGGCGCCAGGGAGATGATGGTCTTTTACGGCCGCGGCGACCACGGCGGCGGCCCCCGTGAGCAGGACCTGGCGGCGCTGGAGGACCTCCGCGCGCAGCCGGGCGCGCCGCGCTTTGTGCACGCCGATCCGCGCCGCTTCTTCGCCGAGGTGCTGGAACCCCGCACCGATCTGGTGGACTATCAGGGCGAGCTGGGCATGCCCTGGGTCAGCGATCCAGGGGAGGGCAACTTTGCCGGCTCGTGCTCCTCCGAGTCGCGCAACAAGCAACGCAACCGCCAGGCGGAGAACCAGCTCCTCACCGCCGAGCGCTTTGCCACCCTCTCCACCTTTTTCCAGCGCAAGCCCACCTACCCGCGCGTCGATTTCGAGAAGGCCTGGAAGCTGGTGCTCCGCCACCAGTTCCACGACGAGCTCCCCGGCACCTGCCGCGGCCAGGTCTTCGAGGACAACGCCCGCGACTATGACTGGGTGGCCGCCGAGATGACCACCATCCTCGACCACGCCCTGGGCGAGATCAGCGCCCGCGTGGACACCCGCGGCGAGGGGACGCCGGTGATGGTCTATAACCCGCTGGCCTGGAGCCGCAGCGAGTCGGTGCAGGCCACCCTGCGCCTCGCCGCCCCGCCGTCCAACCTGGTCATCCGCGATGGGCGCGGCGCCGCCATGCCCACGCAAGTGCTGGCGACCCGCGAGGACGGCCACTTCTGGCTGGCCGACGTCCTCTTTGTGACGCAAGACGTCCCCCCGATGGGCTTCAAGCTCTTCCGCGCCTTCGAGGACGCCGCCGCCAAGCCAGGCGTGCGCGTGGTGGAGACGCCCGCCGCCTTCCAGCTCGCCAGCGACCTCTTTGCCGTGCGCGTGGACCGCGCCACCGGCCAGGTGACCAGCATCTATGATCGGCGCGCCGGACGCGAAACCCTCGCCGCCCCCGCCAACGTGCTGCAGGCGATCCGCGAGGAGGCGGGCCAATCCAGCGGCTGGATGATCGCCCTGACCGACGACGTGGCGGCGCTAGATCGCCCCGATTATGTCGAGTTGGTTGAGCGCGGGCCGGTGCGCGCCACGGTGCGCGTTGGCTATCGCTACCAGGATTCGTATTTCGAGCAAGAGATCAGCCTTGTGGCGGGGGCGCCGCGCGTCGCCTTCCACGCCAAGCTCGATTGGCACGAGCGCGACTGCACCCTCAAGGTGGCCTTCCCGCTGAGCGTCGTGGGCGGCGTCGCCACCTTTGAGCAGCCCTTCGGCTCGGTGGTCCGCCCGGCCAACGGCGACGAGTGCCACGCCCAGTACTGGATCGACCTCTCCAACCAGCGCCAGGGCGCCAGCCTGCTCAACGACTGCCGCTATGCCTTTGACATCAAGGGGAACACCATGCGCATGACCCTGCTGCGCGGCATCCCCGACCTGGACCCGCTGGCCGACGAGGGGCGCCACGAGGTAAGCTATGCCCTCTATCCCCACGGCGCCGACTGGCAGGCCGCCACGGTGCGCCAGGGCTTCGAGGTCAACTATCCGCTGCTGGCCCGCCAGCCCATGCGCCGCGCCGGGCTGGTGCGGCCCTGGGGCGTCCCCGGCCAGCAACAGGCCGTCTCGCCCGAGTTCGCCTTCCTCAAGGTCGGCCAGGAGAACGTGGTGGTGACGGCGGTCAAGATGGAGCACGAGGATTGGGGCCAGTTTTCGCCCTTTGTGGTGCGGCTCTACGAGACCGCGGGGCTCGCCACCACCGCCACCCTCGATCTGGCCCACAGCCTCCGCTTCGCCGAGCGGACCGACCACCTGGAGCGGCTGCTGCCCGTGCAAGACCTGCAACACGAGGGGCGCCGGGTGACCATCGCGCTCAAGCCCCACGAGATCGTCACGCTGCGCATGGCCTTTGTGCTCCCCAGCTTTGCCGTCCATGAGGAGGGCGACGAGGAGTACCAGACCCCGTCCACGCCCGACGAGGCGAACACCTTCGAGGTGGGATAGTCATGGACACGGGTCGGCCCCCTGAGGGGGCCGACCCGACTCGTCCCAGCTTACCAGTTGGTGAACGACCCATCCGCCCGGCGCAGGTGTGTGCGCTCGGACATCTGCGCCGGGTGGCGCTTGGCCGCCTCCCGGTCGAATGCGATCCCCAACCCCGGACGCTGCGGCGGCAAGAGGTAGCCATCGGCCCACTCGGGCTGGTTCAGCACCACGTCGGTGAGCACCATCCCCGGCTTGGCCGGCTGCTCCTGCACCCCCACGTTGGGACAGGAGAGGTTGAAGTGCAGGCACGCGGCCGTGCTCACCGGCCCCAAGGGGTTGTGCACCGCCATCTTGATGTG
>JAAYEA010000510.1 GCA_012689325.1 Chloroflexota bacterium | reverse complement strand
TTGCCCACGGCCAAGCCAAGCGACTCGACCGAGGTCTTGGTGATGACGGAAACAACTTGGATCCCGCCCGGTAGCTCGATGACGACCTCGCTATTGACCGCCCCCGGGGTGATCTTGACGACGCGGCCCTTCAGAACGTTGCGCGCGCTGAGTTTCATGGTATTTTCCTCCTTAGCATGGTTCACGGCTGGCTACTGCAAAAACCAGGAGCTCAACCACGAAATACACGAACCACACGAAAAAGGGCAAGGCCAGTTCCTATTTCGTGTGTTTCGTGGTTCCATCTCTTCCATGCCGGCATTATGCGCCACGCCGCGCCGCCGCGCCATGTCCGGCGTCATATCCCCAGCGCTTGCCCCCTCCCCCGCCCTGTGCTACAATCCCCCCAATCGACTCAAGCAGGGAGGGCAGCGACATGGACCGCATCGGCATCGGCGTGCTCTCGCACGCCCACGGGCACAGCAACACCTATTGCCAGCAAATGCTAGACTTTCCCGACGTCAGGCTGGTGGCCAACTGGGACGACAACGCCCGCCGCGGCCAGGCGGCGGCGGAGCGCTACGGCATGACCTACCGCAGCGACCCCCGCCAGGTGGTGGGCGACCCGCGGGTGGACGCGGTGATCATCGCTACCGAGACCAATCGCCACGCCGATTATGTCGAGCTAGCCGCCGCCGCGGGGAAAGCGATCCTGCTGCAAAAGCCCATGGCCACCACCCTGGCCGATTGCGACCGGATCATCGCGGCCGTGCAGCGGCACGGCGTCAAGTTCTCGCTCGCCTTCCAGATGCGCCATGACCCCGTCAACCAAAAGATCAAAGAACTGCTGGACGCCGGGGCCGTGGGCAAGGTCGCCATCGTCCGCCGCCGCCACTCCATCAACGTCCTCTTGAACCCCAACTTTGTCAACGGCGACACCCACTGGCACGTGGACCCCGTCGCCAACGTGGGGATGTTCTTCGACGACGCCACCCACGCCGCCGACTGGTTCTACTGGATGCTGGGGCGGCCCCGCAGCGTCATCGCCGAGATCGACAACATCGTGACCAACGTCGCCCCCGATGACAACGGCGTGGCGGTCTATCGCTTTGGCCGCGGCGAGATGGGCGTGCTGCTCAATTCCTCCACCACCGTCGGCAGCATCCCCACCACCGAGATCTATGGCGACCAGGGGACCATCATCCAAGACTATGGGGACCAGGTCTCCGCCTGGGTGCCGCGGCCCGAGGGCGTCGCGCCGCTGCGGCTGCTCCACGCCGGCGACAAGGCATGGACCGAGTTCCACCTGCCCATTCCCAAGAGCCAGGGCGAGCGGATCGCCGCCGTCCCGCGGCCGTTCGTGGATTACGTCAAGGGGTTGGCCGGCCCCGCCGTCACCGCGGAGGAAGGGCGCGTCTCGGTCGAGATGGTGCTGGCCGCGTATCAGGCGGCTCGGGAGGGGCGGCGCGTCGGGGTGTAGGGGGCCTAGCGCCCCGCCTCGAACGCCAGCACGTCGTCGCCCAACCGCACCAGGTCATCCAACCCCACGGTGATGGCCTCGCGCACCGCCGCCATTTCCAGACGCTGATACTGGTGGACCAGGATATTCCGAAAGTGGACCATCTTTTTCAGGCTGCCCGCCAGCGCGGCATCGATGACGCCCCCGCGTTGTAGCAGATCAAAGCTCTCGCCGGTGGAGGTAGGAACGCCCAACTTGTGGCTCTTGATGGCGTGGTTGGCCAGGTCGATGGCCTGCTCACATGCTCGCAACACGTTCAGCAGCGCCGCATCCTGCCGGGTGAAATCCGCGTCGAACCCCTCGGGATCCCGATAGTATTCCTCGCGCGCCCGCTTCACGCAGCGCTGGATGCTCGCGATCTTGGCGACCAGCACGTCATTCATACGTCGTAAGCCCTCCCCGTGGCCTGGAACGCCTCCAGGATCTCCCGGCGCTCCTCGTTCAGCCGCTGATAGTAAGAGAGCGTCAGCATCTCCCACTCGTCCACGGCAGGTCGATCCGCAACATAGAGCGGGCTCCTGCTGATGATCTCCTTTTGCATCACCGTGGAGACCCGCCGGGCATTGAGCAGGTCTACCTCCCGGCCCAGCGCCTCCTCCAGTTCGAAACGGCACGAGCTCAGCATCAGGTCGCCCGCCCGCCGGGATGACCTGGGCGGCAGCAGTACCGCGATATCGATATCACTATCCGGCCACTCGTCCGGCGTGCCGTAGGAGCCGAACTGGTAGATGGCCTGCGCCGCGGGGTAGTGCCGCAGGACGATCTCGATAATGAGGTCGGTTGTAGCCTTCATCTATCGCACCTATCCCTGCTTTCCCGGTTAACCCTCGCCCACACTATAGGCGAGGCCGCCCGGCCTGTCAACTCGCCCGCCCCCGCCCGTACGCCGCCAGCGCCCGCGCGCGCGCCCAGGCGTGGTCCACCACCGGCGCGGGGTAATCCCGCCCGATACGGCAGCCCGCCGCGCGCTGCTCCGCATCACTCATCTCCCACGGCGCGTGGAGGCGCCCGTCAGGGACGCAGGCCAGCTCGCCCACCCACCGCCGCACATAGGCGCCCTCGGGGTCGTAGCGCTGCCCCTGCAAGACGGGGTTAAAGACGCGAAAGTAGGGTGCCGCGTCGGTCCCCGTCCCCGCTGTCCACTGCCAGCCGCCGTTGTTGGCCGCCGGGTCGCCATCCACCAACTGCTGCATGAACCAGCGTTCCCCCCACCGCCAGTCGACGAGGAGGTCCTTGACCAGAAACGACGCCGCGATCATCCGCGCGCGGTTGTGCATCCACCCCGTCGCCGCGAGCTGGCGCATCGCCGCGTCCACCACCGGATAGCCGGTGCGGCCCTCCCGCCAGGCGTCAAAGCCCTCCTGGTCGTTGGCCCAGGCGATCTCGCGCAGCTCGGGGCGAAAGCTCCCCTCCCGCACATGGGGAAAATGCGCCAGGATGTGGATATAGAACTCGCGCCAGATCAGCTCGCTCAGCCAGACCTCCGCGCCGCGCCGGGACTCCACCGTGGGCGCCGCCTCCAGCGCCCGCCGCGCCGCCGCGAACGCTTGCCCTGCCGAGACCATGCCAAAGCGCAGATAGGGGGAGAGCTGCGAGGTCGCCTCCAGGTCCATCCGGTCCCGCTCCTCGGCGTAGCGATGGATCGGCGGCTCCGGCCCTTCGCAAAAGGCCCGCAGCTGTCGCTGCCCCTCGGCCTCGCCAGCGGGCCAGCCCGCGCTCGCCGGCTCTTCCGGCAGCCCCTCGCTTTCGATCCCCTCCGGCGTGGCGATCCTCGCCGGAGCGGGGAGCGGCTCGCCGGGCCAGGGGAGCTCTCGCCAGCGCCGGCTGAAGGGGGTGTATACGGTGTACGGCGCGCCATCCGCCTTGAGCACCGCCCCCGGCGGGCGCAGCGCCGGGCTGCTCGTCAGCCGCAGTGGCAGCATCGCCGCGACGAGGGCATCCCGCCGCCTGGCATACGGAGAGTGGTCCTCCTCAGCCCAAAGGGACCCGGCGCCCAGCTCGGCGGCCAGCCGGGCCAGCGCCTCGGCGGGGCGACCATGCCGTACGATCAGCCGGCTCCCCCGCGCGCGCAGGTCGGCGTCCAGCGCGCGCAGCCCCTCCCGCAAAAAGGCCACCCGCCGCGGCCCGGCATAATCCGATCCCAGCAGTGCCGGGTCCAGCACGAACACCGGCGCCACCTCGTCGGCGCTCGCCAGCGCCTCGGCCAGCGCCGCGTTGTCGCTGGTCCGCAGGTCGCGTCTCACCCACCAGATCGCCCCAGACATGCACACCTCCGCTGTGGGCCGCAGGTGCGGCCAAGGCTCCCCCACTTGCCCCCGCTGCCGTTCGCGCTACAATGCCCCCGTCGCCTGTAGATGAGCGGCCCAACGCAAAGCGAGGGAGACCATGGATCAGAGCTTGCTGGAGCGTGTGTCCCGCGACCCCCACCGCCCCATTTACCACTTTGTGCCGCCGGCCAACTGGATGAACGACCCCAACGGGCCGATCCAGGTGGACGGCGTCTATCACATGTTTTACCAGTATAACCCCTTTGGCGCCAACCACGCCAACATGCACTGGGGCCACGCCCGCAGCCGCGACCTGGTCCATTGGGAACACCTGCCCATCGCCCTGGCCCCCACCCCCGACGGGCCCGACAAGGACGGCATCTATTCCGGCTGCTGCGTGATGAACCAAGGGACGCCCACCATCATCTATACCGGCGTTCACCCCCAGGTCCAATGCATCGCCACCAGCGACGACGGCCTGCTCACCTGGCGCAAGCACCCCGCCAACCCGGTCATCGCCACGCCGCCGGAGGGGATCGCCGTCACCGGATTTCGCGACCCCTTCGCCTGGCGCGAGGAGGACGGCTGGTACATGGTCGTCGGTTCGGGGATCGAGAACGTAGGCGGCGCGGCGCTCCTCTACCGCTCGCCCGACTTGATGAGCTGGGAATACCTGGGTCCGCTCTGCACGGGCAAGCTGGCCGAGTCCGGCCACATGTGGGAGTGCCCGAATTTCTTCCCCCTGGGCGAGGCGCACCTGCTAGCCGTCTCACCCTATGGCAAGGTCATCTACTTCCTGGGCGACTATGCCGACCACGCCTTCGAGCCCAGCACCTCGGGCCTGCTGGACCTGGGCGAGAGCTGGTACGCCCCCAATTCGCTGTTGGACGATCGCGGCCGGCGACTGATGTGGGGATGGCTCAAAGAGATGCGCCCGCGCGAGGTCCAGCCCGAACACGGCTGGGCGGGCGCGCACTCGCTCCCCCGCGAGCTCTATATGCACGACGACGGCGCGCTGGGGATCAAGCCAGCCCAGGAGCTGGAGACGTTGCGCGGCGCCTATACCCGCTACGACGCGCTGGCCATCAAGCCCAGCGGCCAGGGGCTCTTGGGCGACCTGCGCGGCGACGCCCTGGAGTTGGTCGCCACCTTTGACCCGGGGACCGCCGAGAGCTTGGGGCTGCTGGTCCGCCAGTCCCGCGATGGGACCGAATGGACCGCCATCAGCTATGCCCCGCGGACCGGCCGCCTGGCCGTGGACGGCAGCCACGCCTCGCTGGACCCGCAAGCCACCAACAAGGAGGTCGGCGGCGAGTTCTGGCTCAACCCCGACGACCTGCTGACGCTGCACATCTACCTGGACCGCTCGGTGATCGAGGTCTTTGCCAACGAGCGCGCCGCCATCGCCCACCGCGTCTACCCGACAAGGGCCGATAGCCAGGGGGTGGACCTCTTTGCCACCGGCGGCACCGCGCGCTTGATCTCGCTCCACGCGTGGGAGATGAGCTCCATCTGGTAAGGCGCG
>JAAYEA010000509.1 GCA_012689325.1 Chloroflexota bacterium | reverse complement strand
TCATGGCGGCCAGCGCCAGCTCCAGCGTCGCCGGGGCGCGGCGCAGCAGCCCCTCCAGCACGTTTTGCCGCCAGGTCGGCGAATACCCCCACTGGCCGCGAGCGAGGTTGCGCAGCCAGGCCAGGTACTGGACCGGCGCCGGGCGGTCCAGCCCGTGCCGCTCGATAATCTGCTCCGTGAGGCGGGCGAGCTCGGCCTCGGTGGGGTGCGCCTTGATGGAAGGCATGTAGAGCATGGCGCGCTGTTCCAGCGGCAATTGCCACATCAGCACGAACAGGACCAGGGTGACCAGCAACAGAACCACTGGCAGGGCCAGCAGCCGCCGGGCGATATACCGCAGCAACGAGTCCTCCTAGAGTAGAGCTAGACTATCTACGTCGCGACGTCACCGCGCGTTTCGGGGGCGGGCTAGCCGAACCGCAGCGCGTGCAGCCGCGCGCGGCGCAGCGCCAGCCGCAGCCGCACCGGCCGCCCCGCCCAGGGCGCCAGGTCCGATTGCCCCCGCCAGGTGACCGTGGTCCAGAGCGCGTCGCCGCTGAGGGCGTCGCAATCGTCCAGGGCGCGGCCGGGCAGCGGCGCACCGGTCGGCTCGGCCAGCTCGACGCGCAGCTCGCCGCCAAAGCGGGTCCAGGCGTTGACCTCCAGGTGGTCGCCGGCGAAGGTCAGCGGCACGGTGGCGCAGCGGCCCTCCGTCTCGGCCTCCAGCGAGGTCAGGCCGTCCTCCCGCCAGACGGCTCGGCAGGTCATCCCCCGGTGCGGCGGGGGCTCCGGGCGCCCCTCGGCAAAGTGCCCCTGGTTGTGCGTGCGCCACTGCGGGCCAACCGGCAGCGTCCATTCGCCAGGCGAGAGGCTGACCAGCCCGCAACCGGCATAGACGCCCCCCTCCCAGCCGCTCCCCGGCTCGCCCGCCGGGATCAGCGGCGCGCGGCCCAGCCGCTCCCAGCGCCGCCCGTCGCGGCTGGTGAGCAGGTGCACGTCCAACACGTCCGGCGCGCGGTGGTAAAAAGCCGGAAAGAGCAGGTGGGCGCGGTCCGCGCCGGGCCACCGGGCATAGGCGTTGGTATAGATGTCCGTGTCGGGCGAGTCGCTCCCCTCCGCGGTGACAATGATCTCGGGGCGCGGCCAGTGGGCAAAATCGGCGGTCTCGGCGTAGGCGATGGCGCGGCGCCCGTGGCCGCCCTTGCCCGGCACCAGCCCCTGCCAGCCGCGGAAATAGCCGACATAGCGCCCCCGCGCCGCGTCGAAGGCGACCACCGTCTGCGTGTCGCTCATATAGTCATCCAGCAGCGGCGCCTGGATCGGCCGCCAGCGCAGGCCATCGGGCGAGGTGGCCCCAAAGACGCGGTGGATCCCCTCCTCGCGGCCCATGTGGACGAGCTTGAAGCGCTCCGCCGCCGGGGCCTGCGGGTCCAGGAAAACGGTCGCGCCGTGGGCGCCGCGCCCCAGCGCCAGCTCCAGGCCATAGACCAGGTTGTTGTCCGTGGAGCCGTCAAACGCCACCGTCCCCACCCGCGGCTTGGTCCAATGGCGGCCATCGTCGGACTCGGCCACGGCCAGCATCGCCTTCAGGTCGCGGGGCTGTTCGCCGGGGTCGTGGTAATGGGGCTCGTAATAGAGGCGGTAACGGCCCTCCGCCGCCAGCAGCGTGGTATAGACGTTGATCATGGACTCCCAGGGCTGGTCGGCGACGATCAGCGGCTCGCGCTCCAGCCGCGGCGGGTGGGCGGCGATGCGCACGCCGTGGGGCATCTCCCAGCTCGCCGGCTTGCCGCCCCAGCCCACGCCATACCCCGGCTCGATCAGCTCCCAATCGAGAAAGACCTGTTTGCCCGTGCCGATATCCAACGTCATGGCGGCCCCCTTTAGCGATACCCTTCCGCCTGCAGGTTGAACAGCCGCGCATAGGCGCCGTCCAGCGCGATGAGCTCGGCGTGGCTGCCCAGCTCGATGATCTTGCCCGCCGATAGCACCACGATCCGGTCGGCCATGCGCACGGTGGAAAAGCGGTGCGAGATCAGCACGGCGATGCGGCCTTCCATCAGCTCGCCAAAGCGCTGAAAGACCTCGTACTCGGCCTCGGCGTCCAGCGCGGAGGTCGGCTCGTCCAGCACCATCACCTCGGCCTCGCGCATAAAGGCGCGCGCCAGGGCGATCTTTTGCCACTGCCCGCCGGAAAGCTCCTGGCCCTTGTTCCAGCGCCGCCCCAGCATGGTCTCGTAGCCGGCGGGCATCCCCTCGATGATCGGGCTAGCCCCGCCGCGCTCCGCCGCGCCCTTGACCCGCTCCAGGTCATCCATCGCCTCCACCTGCCCGAAGCCGATATTCTCCCGCACCGTCAGGTGGTAGCGGACGAAATCCTGAAAGATGACCCCAAAGCGCTGGTGCAGGCTGGCCAGGTCGTACTCGCGCAGGTCCACGCCGTCCAGCAGGACCTGCCCCGCGGTGGGGTCATAGAGCCGCGTCAGCAGCTTGATCAGCGTGGTCTTGCCCGCGCCGTTCAGGCCCACCAGCGCGATCCGCTCGCCCGGGCGGATGTGCAGGTTGATGTCGTGCAGCACCTCCACGTCGGTGCCGGGGTAACGGAACGAGACATGGCGAAACTCGATCCCCTGCTGGACCGGCGCCGGCGCGGGCAGGCCATTCTCCGGCGAGGTCAGTTGCGGCTGAAGGTCGAGGTAGGTCAGCAGGTTATCGAGAAAGAGGTTGCTCTCGTAGAGGCGGCTCACGCTATCCAGCAGCGAGCGGATGGAGCCCTGGGACTGGCGAAAGATGCTGAGCAGCATGGTCATATCGCCCAGGGTAATCAGGCCGGCGATGGTGCGCATCACGATCCAGGCATAGCTGCCGTAATAGGCCAGGGTGGAGAGGAGCCCCCAGCCCAACCCGGCGACCGCGCGGCGCTGGGCGACGGCGCGGTCCTGCTCGTAGAACTGCCAGAGCAGCTCCTGATACCGCCGCAGCAGGAACTCGCCCAGGCCAAAGAGCTTGACCTCCTTGACGCTCTCGTTGCCGGTCAGCAGCGACTCCACATAGTTCATGGAGCGCAGCTCTGGCGCCCGCCGGCTGACCATGCGGAACTGGCGCTCGGCGTACTGGGATTGGGAGAGGAAAGAGGGGATGGCCGAGATCACCACGATGACCGCCAGCCAGGGGCTGAAACGGACCAGCAGGGCGATCAGGGAGACGAGGGTGATCACCTGCTGTGCCATTTGCAGAACCGAGTTGGAGATGCTGAGCGCGCTGGAATCGGCCTGGCGCCGCGCGTTCTGCAGGGTGTCATAGAAGAGCGGGTCCTCGAAGAAGCGCAGGTCCAGGCTGATCGCCTTGCGGATGATCATGGTGTTGACGTGGTTGGACAGTTGCGTCTGCAAGAGGCGGTCCACCAGGCCCCGCACCGTGCCCAGCACCGCGCTGACCAGCAAGAGGCCCAGCTCGAGCGCGAGGTAGGGGAGGACCTGGCGCAATCCGGCGAGCGGCTCCAGGCGCTGGGCGCTGGCGCCCACGATGGCATCGATGATCAGCTTGCCGGCCCAGGCCTGCCCTGCGGGAAGAAAGGCGGCGACGAGGGTGAGGGCGGCCCCGGCCAGCGCGGCGCCGCGGCTGGCGCCCCAGACCAAGCGAAAGGCCTCCGGCGTGTTCCGCAGCGACTGCCAGAACTCGCGCACCTCGTTGCGGAGGCGGGCGAATAGCCCAAGCTTGCGCTGGCCGGGGGCAGGAGGGGATCCGTTCATGAGCATGCTCCGAGTCGTGATGGCGACGTGCGCGCGATCATGCCCGCAAGATACCCCGTTCGCCCCAGAAGTCAAACGGGCTGGGCTTGACATCCACCACCTGCTGCGCTATGATGCGCGCGAGGCGCATCGCGCCCGACGGATCGCCCAGCGACCAAGGAGGACACCATGGACGACATCCCTGCCCTGCCAACCACGCAACTCGCCGACATGCGCCGCTGCCGGGAGTGGGCCGCGCGCCACCTGGCCCGCGCCGCCGACTTGCCGGTCTCGTTTGCCCTGGACGGCCAGCCCGTGGCGGGCCTCCCAGCGAGCTGGCAGCCGACGGCCACCCGCCGCTGGATCGACGCCAACATCGTCGAGACGGTGTACGAGGGCGCGGACCCCGCCTCGGGGCTAAGCCTGCGGGTGGAGGTCAGCGAGTACCGCGATTACCCGGCGGTGGAGTGGGTCGCCTGGTTCGCCAACCGGGGCCAGGCCGACGCCCCGCTGCTGGAGGAGGTGCTGGCCCTGGATGCGACGTTCCCCGGCGAGTCGCCGGCGCTGCGCCACTGCAACGGCGACTTGGGCAGGGCCGCGGGCTATGCTACCGAGCAAGCCCCACTGCCGCCGGGCGAGGCGCTCCGCTTTGCCCCCCACCGCGGCCGCCCCAGTGACGGGGCGTTCCCCTATTACCGGCTGCTCTTCCCCGAAGGCGGCGTCTCGCTCGCCATCGGCTGGCCCGGGCAGTGGGCGGCGAGCTTTGAGGGGCTGGCGGACGGCGCGCGGGCCCGGGCGGGCCAGGAGACGCTGCGGGTGCGGCTGCGGCCCGGGGAACAGGTCCGCACGCCGCGCATCACCGCCGTCTTTTGGGCGGGCGGGCTCGACCGAGGCGTCAACCTCTGGCGGCGGTGGTACCTGGCCCACGTCCTGCCGCGGCCGGATGGCCAGCCGCTGGGGCCGCTCTTGGCCTGCGCCGCCAGCGATGAGGGCGAAGAGTTCACCGCCGCCACGGAGGAAAACCAGATCCGCTTCCTGGACCGCTTCCTGGAGCGGGGCATCCGCCCCGACATCTGGTGGCTCGACGCCGGGTGGTATCCGTGCCGGGACGCCAAGGGCGAGCGGCGCTGGGGCGTCACCGGCACCTGGGAGCCCGACCTGGAGCGATTCCCCCGCGGCCTGGGGCCGGTCTCCGACCACGCCGCCAGCCAAGGCGCCAAGCTGCTGCTCTGGTTCGAGCCGGAGCGGGTGCGGCCAGGGACCTGGCTGGACCGCGAGCATCCGGAATGGGTCTCGCGCCCGCCGGGGGATAACAACGGCCAGCTCATGCTGAGCCTCCCCGAATGCCGCCAGTGGCTGACCGACCACGTCTGCCGGCTGATCCAGGAGAACGGCGTCG
>JAAYEA010000508.1 GCA_012689325.1 Chloroflexota bacterium | reverse complement strand
TCAACGTCTATCTGGACGATGGCCTGGGTCTGCCCACCAGCGAAATCGGCACGTTATATGCCATGGCGCAGCTTGCCTCGGCGCCAGCCCCGCTGATCGCGCCGCTCTTCATGAAGCGCTGGGGGAACGGCCGCACCGCTACGGTCGCCTCGCTGGGCGAGGTTCTCTCTGCCCTCCCCCTGGCGCTGATCCCCAACGTGGCCGCCGCAGGCATCGGGCGGGCCGGCATCGCTGGGTGCTCTTCCATCGGTTATGCCGCGCTGAGCATCTATCAGATGGAGATCGTGCCCCCGCGTTGGCGGGCCGCCATGTCCGGCGCCACCAGCATGGCCTCTGGCCTGAGCTGGGCGCTTCTCTCTTGGGTCGGAGGCTATGCGATCTCTGGCGTTGGCTACCCCACGCTCTTCCTTGCTGGCGCCGGACTGACCGGCCTGGGCGCCGCCATCCTGTTCGCCGACACCCAGGCCCGCCGGATCGCTCACCGCTGACCGACTTGCGCCGCTCTTTATCGGCGCCTATAATGCAGCCACCGCGAACTGCTCATGGGAGGTATCGAGATGGTCCAGCCTATGTCCTGTAGCCTCAACGATTGGGAGAACCCCGAGATAGTGGGCCGGCGCAAGGAGCCCGCCCATGCCACACTGATGCCCTATCCCACCGTCGTTCAGGCCCTGCGCGGCGAGCGCCTGGCCTCGCCCTATTGCCTGCTGCTGAACGGCGATTGGCGATTCTCCTGGTCGCCTAACCCCGCCTCCGCGCCGGAGGGCTTTTACCGTGAAGACTATGACGCCAGCGGCTGGAAGACAATCCCCGTGCCCAGCAACTGGCAGATGCACGGCTATGATCGTCCTATTTATGTCAACGTCCAGTATCCGTTCCCTCCGGACAATATGCCGCGCGTGCCCCAGGAGGACAACCCCGTGGGCTGCTATCGCACCGATTTCGAGTTGCCTGCGAGCTGGGCGGGGCGCCGGGTGTTTGTCGTCTTTGACGGTGTGGATTCCGCCTTCTACCTGTGGGTCAACGGGCGTGCGGTCGGCTATAGCCAGGATAGCCGCCTCCCCGCCGAGTTCGACCTGACTCCCTACCTGCGCCCCGGCCGGAATACGCTCGCGGCGCGCGTCTACCGTTGGTCCGATGGCACCTATCTGGAGGACCAGGACTTTTGGCGGCTGAGTGGGATCTACCGTGACGTCTATCTCTACGCCACTCCCCAGGTCCACGTCCGTGACTTTTGGGCCAATCCGGTGTTGGATGCCAGCTACCGCGATGCCACGCTCCAGGTGCGCGCCAACATCAAGAGCTACCTGCCGCAGGGCACCGCCACCTGTCGCTTGGCTGCAACGCTCTACGGTGCCGCAGGCGCTCCTGTGGCTGGGCCTGCCCGCCTCCCCGTCGTGGTTTCGGCCGGGACCGAGGTAGTTGTCGAGACCGCGCTCGCGGTGGCTGACCCGGCCAAGTGGTCGGCTGAGCACCCCAACCTCCACACCCTCGTTCTCGAGCTGCAAGACGGACAGGGCAAAACGCTCGAGATCGAGAGTTGCCGAGTCGGCTTCCGACGGATCGAGATCGCTGACGGGCGCATCCTGGTCAACGGGATGCCCATCTACTTCCAGGGCGTCAACCGCCACGAGCACGAGCCCGATACGGGGCACAGGGTGACTCGAGAGTGCATGATCCAGGACATCCTGCTCATGAAGCGCTTCAACATCAACGCCGTGCGGACCTGTCACTACCCAGATGCGCCCGAATGGTACGAGCTCTGCGACCAGTATGGCCTCTACCTCATCGACGAGGCCAATATCGAGTCCCACGGCGTCTGGGACAAGCCCACCAAAGACCCCATCTGGCGCCTGGCGTTCATGGAGCGCGGCACGCGCATGGTCGAACGCAACAAGAACCACCCCAGCGTCGTGATCTGGTCGCTGGGCAACGAGGCTGGCTATGGCCCGAATCACCAGGCCATCGCGCACTGGATCCATCAGCATGACCCCACGCGGCCCGTGCACTATGAGAGCGCCACCAGCCAGCGGATCTATCAAGGCGCGGAGACGGCGCCCGAGATCGACATCGTCAGCAGCATGTATCCGCCCATCACCCGCCTGGTCGAGATGGCCAACATCCCCAACGACCCGCGCCCGGTCATCATGTGCGAGTATGCCCACGCCATGGGCAATAGCTGCGGCAACCTGAAGGAATACTGGGAGGCGATCCGGGGGAACCCGCGCATCCGGGGCGGGTTCATCTGGGACTGGGTGGATCAGGGCATCCGCCAGGTGACGCCCGAGGGCGTCGAGTGGTTCGCCTACGGCGGCGACTTTGGTGACGTGCCCAACGACAACAACTTTTGCATCAACGGCCTGATCCTCCCCGACCGGCGAGTTCACCCGGCGCTTTGGGAGTACAAGAAGGTCTTGGAGCCGGTCTGGGTAGAGCCCGTGGACCTGCTGGCGGGCAAGCTGAGGGTGACGAACCGCTACAGCTTTACCAGCCTTGGCGGGCTGGACGTCTCGTGGCGCGTTCTGGCCGATGACCGCGTCTTGCAGGAAGGGACGGTCCCGCCTCTCGATACGCTGCCCGGCCAGAGCACCGAGGTGACCATCCCGTTCAGGAAGCCCCGAGCCAAGGCCGGCACGGACCATTGGCTCAACCTCAGCTTTACACTGAATCACGATGAGCCCTGGGCCCCCAAAGGGCATGAGGTCGCTTGGGCCCAGTTCGCGCTGCCCATTCAGGCTTCGCCCGTCGCGCCGCTGCGCGCCGAGGAGATGCCGCCGCTGGAGCTCCACGAAACCGCAGCAGCGATCCGTGTCCGCGGGCAGGGGTTCGAGCTCGTCCTGGACAAGGCGACGGGCGCCATCTCTTCCTGGCGGCGCGGGGACAAGCAGCTCATGGCCCGCGGCCCGCTGCTCAACGTCTGGCGCGCCCCGACCGATAACGACGTGGCCGGGCGCCGCGAGTCTGGCTCGGAACGGATCTGGCGGGCTGCCGGATTGGACAAGTTGGCCCAGACCGTGACCGGCATCCAAGCCGAGCAGGTCAGCCTGCAGATCGTGCGGGTGACCGTCCAGGCCACCACCAGCGCCCCTCGCAAGGGCAATCTGTTTGCTGTGGATTATGTCTATACCATCTATGGCAGCCGCGACGTCGTCCTCTCGACACACCTCGTTCCCGCCGAGGGTCTTCCCCATCTGCCACGGGTGGGCCTGCAAATGCGGCTTCCCGCCGGCCACGAGACCTTCACCTGGTACGGGCGCGGGCCGCACGAGAGCTATGTGGATCGCAAGATGGGCGCCGCCGTGGGCCTCTATAGCGCCAGCGTCGACGAGCTGTGCGAGCCCTATATCACCCCGCAGGAGAACGGCAACCGCACCGATGTCCGCTGGCTCGCCCTCACCGATCCTGAAGGCTCAGGGCTGTTGGTCGTGGCCATGCCCTCGTTGGAGGTCAGCGCGCTCCACTATACCACCGCGGATCTGGATGCCGCCAAGCATACCTGCGAGCTGACACGGCGCGATGAGATCACGCTGAACCTCGACTATGCCCAGTCTGGCCTGGGCGGGGCGAGCTGTGGCCCTGGCACGCTGCCCCAGTATCTGCTTCAGCCGAGCGAGCTGACCTTCTCGGTCAGGCTGCGCCCCATCGGCCCGCACGATGGCACGCCCATGAACCTGAGCAAGCAGCAGATGCCATAGCAGGCGCCAGGAGGGACCAACGGATGAGCATGAACTCTCGCGAGCGAGTGCTGGCGGCGCTGAACCATCGTCAATCGGACCGCATGCCCGTCGATTTCGGCGGGCACCGCTCCTCCGGCATCATGGCCATCGCCTATGCCCGGCTGAAGCGGGCGCTGGACATCACCAGCGGCGATATCTATGTCTATGATATGATCCAGCAGTTGGCGATCGTCGAGCCGCCCGTGCTGGAGGCGCTCGGCGTGGACGTGATCGAGCTAGGACGGGGGTTCTTGCAGCGCGAGAGCGACTGGAAGCCCTGGACCCTCCCCGATGGCACCCCCTGCAAGATACCAAGCTATCTGGACGTGGAGCGACGGGGCAACGAGTGGCGGCTCCTGGCATACGACGGAACCGTGCTGGGTGCGCAGCGGGAAGGGTGCCTCTACTTCGAGCAGACCTACTTTCCGCTGATGGAGCGGGACATCCGCGACGCGGATTTCGGCGGTCTGGAAGAGCAGCTTCGGCACGTTATCTGGTCCGCCATAGCGGCGCCCGCCGCGCACCTTGCGCTGGACGAGACGGGCCTGGCCGGACTTGCCCAGGGGGCCAAGGCGCTCCGCGCTTCCACCGATCGGGCGATCGTCGGCCTCTTTGGCGGCAGCCTTTTCGAGCTCTCCGAGTTCCTCTACCGGATGGACATCCACCTGACCAATATGGGCCTCTACCCGGAGGCCGTGCATCGGCTGTCGGAGGAGCTTTGCCGGATTCACCTGCGCAACCTGGAAAGGTGGCTCGGCGCCGTGGGCCCATACATCGACGTGGTCCTCTTTAGTGATGACTTGGGCGGCCAGAGCGGCCCGCTCCTGTCGCCCAGGATGTACCGCGAGTACTACAAGCCCTATCACGCCCGGATGTGGCGGCGCGCCAAGGAGCTGGCCAACGTCAAGGTCATGCTGCACTGTTGCGGAGGCGTGGAGCCGCTCCTGGAGGACCTGATCGACGCGGGGCTGGACGCCATCAACCCCGTACAGATCAACAGCCGGGGGATGGAGACGACGGCGCTCAAGGCCCGCTATGGCGACCGGCTTGTCCTGTGGGGCGGCGGCTGCGACACGCGCGAGGTGCTTCCGTATGCCTCGCCAGTGGCAGTGAGCGACCACGTTCACCATCAGGTTCGAGCGCTGCACCCCGGCGGCGGCTTTGTCTTTCAGCAGGTGCACAACATCATGGCCGATGTGCCCCCCGAGAACATCATCGCCATGTTCGAGGCAGTGCACAGCGCATGAGACTCGCCTTCATCGCCGACGCCCACGCCAACCTGCCTGCCCTGCGCGCCGCCCTGGGGGAGATCCGCCAAGCCGGATATGACCTGCTCTACCACGCTGGCGACGCCATCGCCATCGGCCCCTATCCCGCGGAGACGCTCGACCTCCTGCTGAACACCCCGCGGATCCGTTTCCTGATGGGCAACCACGATGCCAAGTTCGTTTTTGGCCTCCGGACCCCCAAGCCCCCCAATATCACCCACGGCGAGATCGAGCACCAGCTCTGGACCCATGCCCAACTCGACCCCGCGCTGCGCGCCCAACTGGCGACCTGGCCGTACGTCATCGAGACCGCTTTCGAGGGTGTCAAGACCACGCTGCTCCATTACGGGCTGCAACCCTCGCGCCGCGACTGGGTCCCCGCCGTCCGCGGCGCCACTGCCGCCGATATGGATGCCATGTTTGCTGCTCACGACGCCGAGCTGGTCCTGCATGGCCACTTTCACTCCACCTCCGACCTGACTGGGCGTTGCCGCTACGTCAACCCTGGGTCACTGGGGTGCAGCGGCAAGCCCATCGCCCGCTACTGTCTGGTCGAGTTCAGCCAAGGCAGCTACTCGCTCGAGCTGCGCGCCGCGCCATACGATGACACCGGTCTCTTCCAGGCGTTCGAGGAGCGCCAGGTGCCGGAGCGGCAGTTCATCTATCGCGCCTTCCTCGGGCGGCGCTATCCTCCAGCCTAGCGTCATCCGGCGCCGCCCTGTTTGACACGTTTGGCGCTAGCAGCTAGAATGGCGCAGATCACGCGACGAAAGGATAAAGCCAATGCCCACGTTCAAGTATGACGAGCTACCAGTGGTTCATCCCTCCCCATTGACCGCGCGCCGTCTGGTCCATTCGGATCACCTGATGATGGTCAGCGTGGACTTTTGCGGGGGGCCCACGCCGCCTGCGCCGCCGCACAGCCACCCCCATGAGCAGGTCACCTACATCGCCCAGGGGCCGATCAACTTTTTCGTCGGCGAAGGCAGCGATGCGCAGGTCTCGCGCCTCACCACCGGCGACATGGTGGTCATCCCCGCCAACGTGCCCCACACCGTCGAGGTGCTGGCCGGCACCGCCCGGCTCATCGACTGTTTCTATCCGCTGCGGGAAGACTTTATCTAGGCCGCTGGCCCGACGCTGCCATCCTGAGGTCCGCCGCCTGGCCTCGGAGGGGTGCAGAACTAGCGAGGTGTGTGCATGAGATCCGAGAAGCAGAGCGTCTGGCGCCGTCTCGGGCGCCTTGGCGTGTCGCTCTGCCTCGGGCTCTTGGCCATGGTCGCTCTGGCGGGCTGCGATGTGGGGCCTGTGCTCTTGCCGCGGATCCCCACGCCCACCACGACGGCCACCATGATCTCCTTAGCCACGTCCACGGCCGCGCCCCACACCCGCACGCCAATCAGCCCCCAGGCCGCCGGACCCACCGTCATCGCGACCTCCGCCGGCCTCGCCTCCGCCACACTGACGCCAACCCTCCCAAGCAGCCCCACGCCAACAGCCTCGGCGTCCCCGACCACCGCTCCGACACAGACCAGGGCGCCCGCGCTGGCGCCGGTCAGGTTGGTCCAGCGGATCGAGTGCGCCAGTGACGGCGTGACTATCGGGGCCATCGCTGGCGCCGGCCGCGTCGCCTCGATCAGCGGCACAGCCGCCATCCCAAGATTCGCCTACTACAAGATCGAGTATCAGCCGAGCCAGGCGGGCGACTGGAGCTTTGTGGCCCGGTCCGAGTCATCCGTGACCAATGGCCTGCTCCATGCCTGGGACACGGCGCCGCTCGCCCCGGGCCGGTACCGCGTCCGGGTGACCGTCGTCGATGCCACCGGCAACTACCCTGCGCCGTGCGTGGTCGAGATCGAGATTCGGTAATACAGCTCACCGCGTGGCCCTGCTGGGCCAGAAGCGAGGCCAATCCAACATGACCAGCCGTATGCCCCGTGTCTTTTGCCTTTGGCCCGAAGCGCTGGCCGCTGCCCGCGCCCGTCTCCAGTCCGGCGACGCGCGCCTGGCTCCCGCCCTGGACCACCTCTCGGCCGAGGCTGATGCCGCCCTGGACCAGCCGCCGCTCTCCGTCATGAACAAGACCCAGCTTCCACCCAGCGGCGACCGCCACGACTATCTGAGCTTTGGCCCCTACTGGTGGCCTGACCCGGCCAAGCCCGGCGGGTTGCCTTTCATCCGCCGCGATGGCGAGGACTATCCCGGCAGCAAGACCGGCTCCGATAGCCCCGCGCTGCACCAGATCGCGGCCACGGTGGAGACGCTATCGCTCGCCTACTACTTCTGCCGCAAGCCTGCTTACGCCGAACACGCCATTCGACCGGATCGCACTGCTCCCGCTGCTACAACGCGGCGCCATCATCTATCCGGACGCGGGCTATGCCGATTGGCTGGGCTGCTTCCCTGAGACGCAGGTCAGGGTCCATCGCGCGCAGCTTCTGTACCCTCTCACGTCCGGGTAGAGGTCGAAGCGAGCTTACTCGGGAGCGCCCGGACGCCATCCGCTCCCCTTCCTTGGAGGAAGCACAGATGAAGATCACCGACATCAGCACCGAATCGTATAGCTGGCCAAGGCTCAAGCCGATCAGCAACGGCAAGCACACCTATACCCACGCCGGGCTGGGCCTGGTCAAGATACAGACCGACGCGGGAGTCACAGGCATCGGCCTGGGCAGCACCAGTGGTATCGGCAAGGCCACCATTGAGCACCTGAAGCCTCTGCTCATCGGCGAGGACCCCATCGACGTGGAGCGCCTCTGGCACAAGATGTGGGTCCCCAAGCTGGTGGGCCGCCGCGGCATCACCACCCGCGCCATCAGCGCCCTGGACATCGGGCTGTGGGACTTGCGGGCCAAGGTGGCCGGGCTGCCGCTGTACAAGCTGTTGGGCGGCTACCGCGACCGTGTGCCCACCTACATCGCTGGCGGCTATTATGTCGACGGCAAAGGGCTCGAGGAGCTCGCCGCCGAGATGGCCAGCTATGTGCAGATGGGCGCCAGAGCAGTCAAGATGAAGGTCGGCGCCGTGCCGATACCGGAGGACGTCGCCCGCGTCCAGGCCGTGCGGCAGGCCATCGGCCCGGGCGTCAAGCTGCTGGTGGACGCCAACTGCGCCTATCGCTACTATGACGCCATCCGGCTGGCCCAGCGCATCGAGGAGTTCGACGTCTTTTGGTTTGAGGAGCCCGTTGCCCCCGATGACTATGAGGGAATGCGCAAGCTCGCTGCCCAGACCAGCATCCCCATCGCCAGCGGTGAGAACGAGTACACCCGCTACGGCTTTCGGGACCTGATCAACACGCAGGCCGTGCCGATCCTCAACGCAGACGCCAAGGTCCTGGGCGGCGTCACCGAGTACATGAAAGTCGCCGCGCTGGCGCAAGCCTATGACCTGGACATTGCGCCGCACGGCTCGCAGGATGTCCACGTCCACCTGGTCGCTGCCATCGCCAACGGTCTCATCCTTGAATACTACCCGCACGAGTTCGACCCCATGTGGGGCAAGACCTACCGGACGACGCTGCGGCTGAACGACGATGGCACCGTCAGCCCGCCGGAGGCGCCCGGCATCGGCATCGATCCCAACTATGAGGCGCTGGCCCCCTATCGCGTCGACTGAGGCGCCTCGTCCGATGCACCGCGCACAAGAGAGGGGCGAGCACGAGCTCGCCCCTCTCTTTCGCTATCGGCACCGCGCCGGGCTACTTCTTCTTCTCCCCCTCGTAGGCCTTGCCGCCCAGGATCGCCTTCATCTCGGCCAGCGACGTCGCCTTGAGCATCTTGGCGATGCGCGCATCCTCGTCCT
>JAAYEA010000507.1 GCA_012689325.1 Chloroflexota bacterium | reverse complement strand
GTGTTCGTGCCGTGGGACCTGGTGGCGTTGGAGCCCACCACGGTGGACGGCACGCCGTACGTGGCGGTGTCGCTGCCCGACTCGGCCCTGATCGGCCAGGCCGGCGCTCCGGCGCTCCCCTTCCTGGCCGCGGCGATCGGCGTCCCCTTTGACGCGACGCTGAGCGTGAGCGTCAAACCCGGCAAGGCGCACCGGCTGGCGCTGGCGAACCCGCCGCTGCCGGCGGCGACGCAAAGGCTGGACTGGACACCTGGGGCCGCCGCGACCGACGCGCCTCCCGAGCCGGAGATGGTCCGTGTCGTCGAGGCGGATCCGGCCATCTATGCCCGCAAGGCGGTTTATCCGCCAGCCCTGGCCGAGCTCGCGACCGATGGTGTGGTGCGCCAGCAACGGGTGGCGGGCCTCGCGGTCTACCCCGTGCAGTACAACCCCGCCACCAAGCGCCTCATCATCTATGAGACCATTCGTGTGCAGGTGAGCTTTACCGGGTCGCGGTCGGCGCCCCACGGTAAGCCAGCGCGCGATTCCCAGGCCTATGAGAGCCTGCTGAGCGACGAGCTGCTGAACTACGAGTCGGCGGCGGCCTGGCGTCGCTCGTCCGAGACCAGCACTTCACTGCTGTCCGAGCAGTCCTTGCTTGCCGAGCAGTCGCTGCTCGCCGACCTCCAGAGCGGGACGCTGCCCTGGACGCCGCCTGACCCCGGCTGGCGGGTCAAGGTACGGGAGGACGGCCTTTACAAGCTGACCTACACGGAATTGCAGAACGCGAACCTGCCGGTGGCCACGCTGGATCCGCGCACCTTCCGCCTCTATAACCTGGGCGACGAGGTCGCCATCCAGGTGGTGGGGGAAGCCGATGGGGTGTTCGACGCCGCCGACTATATCCTCTTTTACGGTCAGGCCGTGAGCTCCAAATACACGCGCGACAACGTCTATTGGCTGACCTACGACCCCGACGGCCTGGTGACCGGCGCGCGCATGGGCGCTCGCGATGGGACGCCCTCCGGCGGCGCCACCCCCGCACACTTTTCGGCTGAGCGGCGCTTTGAGGGCAATGCGTACTATCTCACCCTGGTGCCCGGCGACGAGAACCTGGACCGTTGGATGTGGGACTATGTCTACAAGCCCGTCAAGCCGAGTTGGACCCACACCTTTTCGCTGGCGGCGCCATCC
The DNA here is from genome assembly GCA_012689325.1 of Chloroflexota bacterium. Lineage (GTDB taxonomy): Bacteria > Chloroflexota > Anaerolineae > JAAYEA01 > JAAYEA01 > JAAYEA01. The sequence continues at coordinate 489 of JAAYEA010000507.1, read as the reverse complement.
GCGGCCGCGGCGACGCTCCGCATCGCCATGATCGGCCAGCTCCAGAATGCCGTCAATCCCGACCATCGCGCGCTGATCAGCCTGAACGGCACCCAGATCGGCGACGTGACCTGGGATGGGATCACCTGGCTGACCGCGGAGCTGCCGGTCCCGGCGGGCCTGCTGGAGGCAGGGACCAATACCCTGGTGGTCACGGCGGGCGCCACCGCCTATGCGTACGACGTGTTTTATATCGACTGGGTGGAGCTCCAGTTCGCCAGCGGCTTTGTCGCGGAGGGGAACGCGTTGTCCTTCGGCTATGATGCGGCCGGCGACTGGCAGTTCCAGGTGGGCGGCTTTACGACCAGCCCAGTGGCCGTTTTTGACATCACGAACCCGGCGCTGGTGGCCGCGATCACGGGCGTGACGACGGCCAAGGTCTCCCAAACCTACACGGCTTCCTTCCGCGACGTCACGGCGGCGCCGGCCGATTATCTGGCCCTGACGGGC
>JAAYEA010000068.1 GCA_012689325.1 Chloroflexota bacterium | reverse complement strand
CCGGTGACGAGGACCACGATGCGCTCCCCTGCCAGCTCGGCGCCGGGCTGGCGCAGCATCTTGTGCAAGCCCGCCAAGCTGGCCACGCCCGCCGGCTCGCCAAAGACGCCCTCGCGCTGCGCCAGCGAGCGCATGGCCTCCAATATTTCGGCGTCGCTGACGGTGATGAACGCGCCGCCCGTCTCCCGAACCGCGCGCAGCGCCTTGATCCCGTCCCGCGGCAAGCCCACCGAGATGCTATCGGCCAGTGTGTGCGGCTGGATGGGCGTGATCGTCTCCGTCCCGCCTTGCCACGCTCGGGCCAGCGCCGCTGACCCCTCCGCCTGAACGCCCATCAACTTGGGCAGGCGATCGATCCACCCCAGCGCCAGCAGGTCCTTCAGCCCCTTCCCCAGCCCGCCGATGATGCACCCATCGCCCACCGCCACAAAGATCCGGTCGGGAGCCTGCCAGCCCAACTGCTCGCAGATCTCGAAAGCGGCGGTCTTTTTCCCCTCGGAGAGGTAGGGGTTGAAGGCAGTGTTGCGGCTATACCAGCCATACTTGGCCGTGGCGGCCAAACAAAGGTCATAGGCCTGATCGTAGGTCCCGCGCACCAGCAGCACCCGCGCGCCAAAGACGAGGAGTTGCGCGATCTTGGGCTTGGGGGCCGACTCGGGCACAAAGATGACGGTGCGAAGGCCCACGCTGGCGGCCAGCCCGGCCAGCGACGAGGCGGCGTTCCCCGTGCTGGCGGCGGTGATGATGGCGTGGCCCAACTCGCGGGCCTTGACCACGGCGATGGCGCTGGCGCGGTCCTTGAACGAAGCGGTGGGGTTGCGCCCGTCGTCCTTGATATAGAGGTGGGGGAGGCCCAGGGCATCGCCCAGCCGCCGCGCGTGATAGAGCGGCGTCCAGCCGATCTGCAGCGGGGGCGCCAGCGAGGCGCCGTCGATGGGCAAGAGCGGCGCATAGCGCCAGATGGAGAGGTCGGGGTTGCGCGCCAGGCTCTCGCGGCCAAACTGCCGCCGGATCGCCGCATAGTCGTAGAGCACGTCCAGGATGCCCGCGTCGCCATGGCGGGGACAAACGTAGGCCACCTCGCCGGGCGCATATTCCGCCCCGCAAAGCGTGCAGCGCAACCCCAGCACGTGGCTCATCTACGCCTCTCTCAAGCGGATGGGCCGGGCAGGATGGACGCCAAGGCCTGGTCTTGCAGCGCCCACATCTCGCGCTGCTCTTCCTCGGTGGCGTGGTCGTAGCCCAGCAGGTGCAAGACGCCGTGGATGGTCAGGAGGCAGATCTCGCGCGACGTCGGGTGCCCGATCTGCTGGGCTTGCTCGACGCAGCGCGGATACGAGATAATGATGTCGCCGAGGTAGGTGGGCTCGCCCGGCGGGGTGAAGGCGTTCGGCCCCGCGCCGAAGGAGAGCACGTCCGTGGGACCAGCGACGCCCCGGTAGGCGCGGTTGAGCTCGGCGATCTCGTCGTCGCCCGTGATGACCAAGGCGAGTTCCACGGCCGAGTCGGGCGGGTCCTGGCGCAAGGCAGCCATGACCGCGCGATGCAACAGCGCCTCGTCGATCTGCCCCTCATAGTCGGGACGAACCTGGATGCCGAGGAACAGCTCGGTGTCTTGCATCGGTCAAGCCTGCGCCGTGCCGCTGGCTTCCGTGGCGGGGGGCTGGGCGACAATCGGCTCGGCGACCGCGGGCTGCGGCGCGGGCGGTGCTGGGTACTGGATGCGCGGGTGGAACACGCCCTTGAGCACGCCCACAAAGGCTTCACGGATCAGGTCCAGATCGCGCAGGGTCAGGCTGCACTCGTCCAGTTCGCCGCTCAACAAGCGCGTGCTGATGAACTGGCGGATGATCTTTTCCGTTTCCGAGAGCGAGGTGGGCCGGGAAGAGCGCACGACCGCCTCCACGTCGGCGAGCATGACGATAGCCGCTTCCTTGCTCTGCGGTTTGGGGCCGGGGTAGCGGAAATCGGACTCTTTGATTACCTCGCCTGCGGCAGCCTGTTCCAGGGCCTGCTGATAGAAAAAGCTGACCAGCGTCGTGCCGTGATGTTGCACAATGATGTCTTGGACCTCCGCGGGGAGGCCCTGCTTGCGGGCCATCTGGAGGCCATCGCGGGTGTGCGAAACGATGATCTGGGCGCTGGTTCGCGGATCCAGGCGCGAGTGGATATTGTCTTCCTCGGTGGCGTTCTCGATGAAAAAGTAGGGGCGGGCGATCTTGCCGATATCGTGGTAATACGCGCCGATGCGGGCCAGGATGCTGTTCGCGCCGATGGCCTCAGCGGCCTGCTCGGCCATGTTGGCGACGATGATGGTGTGATGGTAGGTTCCTGGCGCCTTGAGAGCCAATTGCTTCAACAGCGGCTGGGTGGGGCGGGCCAGGTCGAGAAGCTGTAGGGCGCTGGTGATGCCAAAGATGCGGCCGATCCAGGTGTACGTGGCGAAGGAGAGGCTGGCGCAAAGGCCGCCATTGAGCAGTCCCGCCGAGACCAACTGGGAGAGGGCGGCCCAGTCATAGTCCTGGCTGGTTAGGCGAAAGGCCAGCGAGATGGCGATATTGGTGATGGCGACCAAGATCCCGACGCGCACAAACGAGAATAGCCGCTCGCGGTGGTGGATGCCCAGGGCCGCCACCGTGCCGCTGACCAAGTTGAGGGTGGTCATTTCGAGCGACAGGTCGGAGATAAAGCCCACGGCCAGGCTGAGCATGGCCGTGACCAGGATGGCCAGGGTGGTATCCTCGAGCACCAAGGTCAGGGTCATCGAGATGGCGGCCATGGGGAACAGATAGGGCAAGAGGACATGGTTGGGGATCATGGATTTGGCCAGGCCCACGCCGAAGAGCGTGATCAGGCAGACGAAGAGAAGGCGGCGCCACCGCGCCCAAAAACCAGGGCGCAGCCGCTGGATAAACGCTCCCGGGATAGCGACCAAAAAGGTGGAAAAGATCATCACCCCCACGATGCTCTGCCACTCCCGCTCTTGGCCGATCATCTCGAGCGCGGTCAGTTCCTCGAGGTCCTCCGACGTCACAATGTCGCCGGCGCGCAAGATCGCTTGCCCTTTTTCGATGGTGCGCTTCACCGGTTGCACCTGAGCGCGCGCTTGCTCTCGCGCCGCCACGGTGGCCGCCTCGTCGTAAAAGCTGGTGGGCTTGATGAAGGCGCGGGCGATGCCCACCACCACTTTTTCCTGCTCGGCCGGCAGGATATCCGAGATGAGGAGAGTGGAGAGGCGGGAGCGGGCCTCCAATAGCTGATTCTCTCGAATGCCCTGGAGCATGACCTCCTCGGACACCTTGAGGGTGGTCGAGATGGTCCGCTGCCAAGTCAGGTCGTCAAAGGCCATGGCGGTGCGAATGACCGACGCGGCGACGTTCAGGTCCGGGATCTTGAGCACCGCCTCCACGCGCCCGGAGGCGGGGAGATAGGGGTCGTGGCGCACCGTGGTCATATAGTTGAACACGTCGCGCGCGTGGGCCAATTGTTGCCGGATGATCTCGGGGTCGGCGGCGGTATAGACTTCCTTGACGGCGCTGGCGGCGCGGTCTCGCTCGGCCTGGGTGGCGATCTCGCTCACATAGGTGATGCGCCGAGGGGAGAGGATATCGGTGGAGGAGGCTTCGCCGGCCTGGAAACGGTAGGTGTTGGGCTCCACGGGCCACAGGAACAGCAGCGTAAGGGCAGCGATGAGCGCAAGGGCCAGGACACAGGCCTGCACGACATAGCGCCAATAGTTAGGGGGAAGCGCTACGGTCCTTGCGCTTGGGGCTGTATGGGATTTGCTTACCGTCATGACTGGGTCCTATGGTCAGAGACCTGGTCCCCCCGCCCGATGGGTGATGCAAGCCAAAAGAGGCGACAAGGCATAGAGAGGTGGTGTCCCCCCTATGCCTTGTCGTTCAGAAGCTTTTGCACGACCTGGTTCACCAGCTTGCCGTCCGCTTGGCCTTTGAGTTGCCCCATCAGGGTCCTCATCACCAGGCCCATATCCGCGGGGCCTTTGGCGCCCGCCGCGGCGATGGCCTGTTTGGCCAACGCTGCGATATCGTCTGCGGACATTTGCTGTGGCAGGTAGGCTTCCAGGATCTTGACCTGTTTTGTTTCTTGCTCTACCAGATCTTGCCGGCCACCCTGAGCGAACATGGCGATGGCCTCTTGCCGTTGCTTGACTTCCTTGCGAATGACCTCGATCACCTCGTTGTCGTCCAGCGTATGCTGCTTGGCGATCTCGGTGTTCTGGATGGCCGCGCGAACCATGCGAATAGCGTCCTTGCGCATGGCGTCGTTCTGGCGCATCGCCTGTTTGAGGTCCTCCATCAGTCGGTCGCTAAGGCTCATCTGCTCACTCCTCGCCGGCAAGGCAACGCGCTAGCCAGTGATCGGCCTAGTAGCTGCGCTGGCTCTTGAGCGTCTGCTTGCGGCTCTTGCGTAGCTTGGCTGCCTTCTTTTTCTTGCGCAGCGCGCTGGGCTTTTCGAAAAAGCGGCGGCGGCGGCACTCGGAAAGCACCGCGTCTCCCTGCACCTTCTTATTGAAGCGACGCAGGGCGCTCTCGAAAGACTCGTTCTCCGAGACGGTAATGGTCGTCACAAGCATCCCTCCCTTCGTGCCAGCCTGATATGCGGCTGTTGATCAGCGTTCCAATTCTACCACAGTCAGCCGTTCTGTCAAAATCGGCCGATTCTATTCTGCGCTCTCGGCCTCCAGGCCACGCGGCCCTGGCTTGGCGAGGCGCGCGCGCGTGATGGTATTGGCCAGCGCCTCGGCGCTTTCCAGCTCGACCCGCACATAGTTGTCGGTGAGGCCGCTCCAGAGCGGCAACCCCTGCGGCCCTCGCGCTGGGCTGGTCTCCCACAAGACGTCGAGGACCTGGCCGAGCAGGCTGGCCTGGAACTGCCGGGCGGTCTGCTCGCCGACGCGATGCATCAACCGGCTGCGGGTCTCTTTTACCTCTGGCGGGAGCTGGCCAGCCATGGCTGCCGCCGCCGTGCCCTCCCGCAGCGAGTACTTGAAGACATGGACCTTGGCGTAGCCTTGCTGCCGCACGAACTCCAGGCTGGCCTGAAACTCGTCATCGGTTTCGCCCGGGAACCCGACGATCACGTCGGTGGTGAGGGCCACCTGGGGGATGGCGGCGCGGATCATCGCGGCCATCCCGGCATATTGGGCGGCCGTGTACTTGCGGTTCATGCGCGCCAGGGTCGCGTCGCACCCGCTTTGCAGCGGCAGGTGCAGGTGCCGGCACAGCCGGCGGTCCTGCCACAGGGCCGCGAGCTCGGCGGAGAAATCCCACGGCTCGATGGAGGAGAGGCGCAGTCGGGGGACGGCGGTCTGCTGCAAGACCTCCTGCACCAACTGGGCCAGGCTGCTGCCCCATTCGCGGCCATAGGAGCCGATGTGCACGCCGGTCAGGACCACCTCCTGGTAGCCTTCCGCCAGGCGGTCCTGTATCTCGGCCAGGACATGCTCGGCGGGGTAGCTGCGCGCCGGCCCGCGCGCTTTGGAGACGATGCAATAGGCGCAGGCGTTATCGCAGCCATCCTGTATCTTCACAAAGGCCCTGGTCCGCGAGGCGACGCGGGGCAGTCCCTGCGCTCGCTGCGCCAGAAGGTCGGCGGGGGCCGGCGCGGAGGATGGCCCGGCGAACCCGGGTATCCGCGCGGCCAGCAACTCGAAGAGGCGGTCCTTGTCCGCGTTGCCCACGACCCAGTTGACCTCCCCCGTCTCGCTGGCCTCCTGGGGAGAGATCTCGGCATAGCACCCTGTGGCGACCAGCGAGGCCCGGGCGTTGCTGCGCCGGAGCTGGCGGAGCGCCTGCCGCGACTTGCGCGCCGCGATGTGGGTCACGGTGCAGGTGTTGCAGATGCACAGGTCGGCCTCGGCGGGGTCGGCCACGACCTGATGGCCGGCCGAGACGAGTTGGCGGGCGAGCCGTTCCATCTCGCTCTGATTCAGTTTGCAGCCCAAGGCCGAAAGATGGATTCTCATGCGCGTTTCGGAGATGCTCCCAGAATGCTCGGCAGCCGCCGGTAAAGAAAAAGCGGCGGACCGCGCTGTGGCGGTCCGCCGCTGATGGATGCAGCGGGTGGCTTACGCCATGCCCAGACGCTTCTTGAACTCGTCCAACTGTTTCGTGATGCGCTTGGGCAGCCGCTCGCCGAACTTGGCGAAATACTCGGCGATGCCCGGCACTTCGTTCTTCCAGACCTCCGGATCGACCTTGAGCAGCTCTTGGACGTCCGCGGCGGGGATCTTGAGGCCGGTCAGGTCCAGGTCCTCCGGGCTCGGCAGGTAGCCGATGGCGGTCTTGCGGGCGCCGGCCTTGCCTTCGATGCGCTCGCACATCCACTTCAGGGCGCGGACGTTGTCGCCAAAGCCTGGCCACAGCCAATGCCCGTCGGCGCTCTTGCGGAACCAGTTCACGTAAAAGATCTTGGGGGCCTTGTCGCCCAGCCGGTCGCCCATGTTGAACCAGTGCTGGAAATAGTCGCCCATATTATAGCCACAGAAGGGCGTCATGG
>JAAYEA010000506.1 GCA_012689325.1 Chloroflexota bacterium | reverse complement strand
TGGACTATGACTTTACGGCGCAGATGGAGGCCGACCTGGACCGCATCGCCGAGGGCGAGCAGGACTGGGTGGCGCTGCTGAGCGCGTTCTACGGCCCCTTCGAGCAGACGGTCAAGACCGCCGAGCAAGCCATGCCCAAGGTGGAGATCAAGGAAGAGGACCCGGGACTCACCTGCCCCAGCTGCGGGTCCAAGATGGTGATCAAGTGGGGGCGCTTTGGCAAGTTTATCGCCTGCAGCAACTATCCCACGTGCCGCACCACCCAGCCGCTCCAGACCAAGGTGGGCGTCCCGTGCCCCAAGTGTGGCGGCGAGATCGTGGAACGCAAGACCAAGCGGGGGCGCATCTTTTACGGCTGCAACAAGTACCCCAAGTGCGACTTTGCCTCGTGGAACCGGCCCGTGGCCCAGCCCTGCCCGCAATGCGGCGGGATGCTGACCCAGGCCGGCAAGAAGGGGCTGGTCTGCTCCGCCTGCGGCCACACCCTGCCCGCGCCCGCCGAATGAGCCGGCGCCGCAACCAGAGGCCGCGCCCTGCGTATAGATAGCGAGTTTCGAGAGAGCGCAGACTGCCATAAGGAGAGTGTGACATGACCGAGGAGAAACCGGCCTACCGCGAAGAGTTCAAGACCACCGGCGAGAATCTGCTCGCCAAGGTGAAAGAGCTGCTGCACGAGGGCAACATCCGCCGCCTGATCATCAAGAACGACGAGGGCAAGACCCTGATCGAGGTCCCGCTGACGGTGGGCGTGGTGGGCATCGCCTTGCTCCCCACCCTGGCCGCCATCGGCGCCGTCGCCGCGCTGGTCACGGACTGCTCCATCATCGTGGAAAAGTCCGAGGCGTAGCGGCCCGCCGGGTTTGCTGACCGGCCCCCAGCCACGGATTGGACGAATTGAGCGATTCCGAGTATGCTCAATTCGGGCCGTTCGTGGCTGTTTTGTTGCCCCGCGGCGACCAGAGCAAGGAGTGAGCTTGTGAGCGAAAACGTGCGCCGCCCCGCGCTGTTCGAGGGGCTGGTCTATGATGAGGGCGGGCGGCTGCTCGAGGTGGCCTACGTCGGCAATTCGCCCTGCTATGTGCTGCTGGACGGCGACTTTCGCCGCCACATCGACAGCGCCGGCATCGACCAGCCGGTGCTGGCCATGTTCCGCGACCAGGCGCTGGCGAATGAGGACCTGGTCACGACCAAGATGATGGAGATGCTGGGCAAGGACGACATCTTTACCAAGGCGATGATCCTGGACTCGTTCAAGAACATCGACCGCATCATGGAGATCGGCTTGCCCGAGGACGCCCGCAACATGCTGGGCATGATCGGCTTTCGCATCGTCATCGACTCGCATGGCGAGATCGTCGAGGTCAAGCTGCCGCAGGAATCCGGCGGCTGGGAGGAATGAGGATGGCCTTCGAGTTCGATATCCTGCGCGACGACCTGACCGGCCTGGGGCGGGGCCCGGCCTTTGTCGCCTTTGGCGAGACCATGGTGCGGGACATGCCCGCCGACAACCAGCGGCCCGAGCGGACCCAGCAGGTCTGGCTCTCCATGGCGGGGAGCGAGCTGACCCTCGCTGTGACCCTCAGCCGCCTGGGCGTCCCCTCGAGCTATATCACCCGCGTGCCCGATAACCCCTATGGCTGGATGTTGCGCAACCTGGCCCGCGAGCAGGGGCTGGATACGGCGCATTTCGTCTGGGCCGACCGCGCCGACCTGATGGGGCGCTTCATGTACGAACTGGGGCGCTCCCCCCGGCCGGGGACGGTCTGGTACCAGCGCAAGCACTCGGCGGCCAGCCAGCTCGGCGCGGGGATGGTGGACTGGGGCGCGGCGCTGCGCGAGGCGCGGCTGTTCCATACCTCCGGCATCACTTTTGCCCTCGCCAACCACAGCGGCTACCCGCGCAACCATCTCCTGGAGGCCTTCCAGGAGGCGGCCGCGGCCAAGCCCGCCGGCTGCCTGGTGGGCCTGGACTTTAACTATCGCAGCACCCTCTGGAGCGTGGCCCAGTGCAAGGCGGCGCTCACGCCGGTCCTGACCGACCACGTGGACGTGCTCATCACCACCATCGAGGACATGGCCGGCGTCTATGGCATGTCCTGCGGGCGCGTCTCCGCCGCCGAGATCGAAAAGGGCGACATCGGGCGGCTGGAAGACGAGGACGTGCGCGCCTTTCTCCAGGAGCTGACCGAGCGCTTCCGGCTGCGGGTCGCCGGCGTCACCATCCGCTACCCCGATAGCCACGAGCAGCACCGCTGGGAGGCCGCGGCCATGGACGCCCAGGGCCATTTCTTCCGCTCCCCCGCCATCCGCCCCATCGTCCTGCTGGATCGCCTGGGCGGCGGGGATACCTGGAACGGCGGCTTTTATTACGGCCTGCTCACCGAGCCGGACCCCGAGCGCGCCCTGGCCAAGGGCGTGCTGGTGGGCGACGCCGCCACCCGGCTCAAGCAGACGCTGATGTACGACCTGCCCATCATCACTAAGGCCGAGGTGCAAGCGCTCTTGCGCGCCGACCTGCGCGGCGGCGGCAAGCGCACGACGCGGTAGGAGCTTGCACCGCAGAGACGCTGTGGACGCAGAGGATAGATGGGATGAAGAGACCCCAGACGCCTCTTTCAGCCTCTTGTTTCTCTTCCCTCTGCACTCTCTGCGCCTCTGCGGTGCGACCTTATCATGGAGGTTAGGATGAACCATCATGCCCAGCTCGAGCTGATTCGCCGGACCGGCGTCATCGCCATCATGCGCGCCAAGAGCTCCGACCAACTGCTCGCCGCGGCGGACGCCATCCGCGCCGGCGGCGTGGCGGCCATCGAGGTCACCATGACCACGCCCGGCGCGCTGGCGGTGATCGAGCAGGCCGCCTCGCGCTACGGCGAGGACGTGCTTTTTGGCGCCGGCACCGTGCTGGACGCCGAGAGCGCCCGCGCCGCCATCCTCTCCGGGGCCCAGTTCATCGTGGCCCCCTCGCTGGACCTGGCGACCATCGCCCTTTGCCGCCGCCACAGCGTGCCGGTCTTTCCCGGCGCCTTCACCGCCACCGAGATCGTCGCGGCCTGGCAGGCCGGCGCCGACATGGTCAAGGTCTTTCCCGCCAGCCTGGGCGGCCCCGCGCTGATCAAGGCGCTCAAGGCCCCCCTGCCGCAGATCGACCTGGTGCCGGTGGGCGGCGTGGAGCTGGACAACGCCGCCGATTTCATCCGCGCCGGATCGGCGGCGCTGGGCGTGGGCAGCGCGCTGGTGGACCAAAAGCTGCTGGACAACCGGGATTTCGCCACGCTCACCGAGCGCGCGCGGCGTTTCATCGAAGCCGTGGCCCAGGGCCGGGGCAAATAGCGGGGCGGGGAAAGGGGTCGCACATGGGTTCGCAGGGACGTGTGGCGGTGGTGACCGGCGGGGCGCGGGGGATCGGCCGGGCCATCTGCCTGGCGCTGGCTCGCCAGGGGGCCGACGTGGCCATCGCGGATTTGAACCTGCCCGCCGCGGACGAGCTCGCCGCCGAGATCGAGGCGCTGGGCCGCCGCGCGCTGGCGCTGCGGGTGGACGTCTCGCGCCGGGACGAGGTCCGCGAGATGGTGGGGCGCATCGTGGCGGCCTGGGGGCGGCTCGATATCCTGGTCAACAACGCCGCCATCTGCCCCATGGCCCCCTTTGACCAGATCACCGACGAGCAGTGGGCCCGCACCCTGGCCATCAACCTGCAGGGGCCCTTTATCTGCTCGCAAGAGGCCGTCAAGGTCATGAAGCCGCAGGGCTGGGGGCGGATCATCGCCATCTCGTCCGTGGCGGGCAAGATGGGCAGCGTCCGCTCCGGCGCCGACTATTCCGCCTCCAAGGGCGGCGTCATCGCGCTGACCATGTGCATCGCCCGGACCTATGCGCGCTCCGGCATCACCGCCAACGTGGTGGCCCCCGGCACGGTCCACACCGACCTCAACCGCAACTGGCCGCAGGAGGCGCTGGACGATCTGGAGCAGCGCACGCCCTTGGGTTACCTGGCCGAGCCGGAGGACATCGCCGCGGCGGTGGCCTTTCTCGCCTCCGACGAGGCCCGCTACATCACCGGCGAGGTGCTGGACGTCAACGGCGGCTTTCTGATGGATTGATCTAGGCATGACGGCGGTCATGGCCGCGGCCCGGCGGTGTGCTATGCTAAGGAGCATGGAACGCGCAAAGGAGGAACACAATGGCTGATCTGCAAACCACCTACATGGGCCTCAAGCTCGCTAACCCCATCATCGCCGGCGCCAGCCGGCTCACCTCCAAAGTCGATGGCATCAAAAAGCTGGCGGACGCGGGCGCCGGCGCCGTCGTGCTCAGCTCGCTCTTTGAGGAGCAGATCCAACTGGAGCGGGCGCGCCTTGAAGAGGACCGCACCCGCTGGGACGAGATGTACGCCGAGATGACCTCCATGTTCCCGCACATCGAGCACGCCGGGCCGGAGGAGCACCTGGCCCTGGTGCGCAAGGCCAAAGAGGCGGCGGGCGTGCCGATCATCGCCAGCCTCAACGCGATCACCCCCGAGACCTGGGTCGAATACGCCCAGCGCCTGGCCGAGGCGGGGGCCGACGCCCTGGAGCTCAACTTTTACGCCACGCCGACCGACCTGAGCCGCCCCGGCCGCGAGATCGAGGCCGAGCAGGTGTCCATCGCCCAGCAGGTGCGGCGCGCCGTGGCCGTCCCCATCAGCGCCAAGCTCAGCCCCTTTTACGCCAACCCCCTGAACGTCATCGCTCGCCTGGACAAGGCCGGGGTCAAGGGGTTCGTCCTCTTTAACCGCTTCTTCCAGCCCGATATCGACATCAAAAAAGAGGCCAACACCTTCCCGCTGAGCCTGAGCCACGAGGGCGACTATGGGCTGTCGCTGCGCTATGCTGGGCTGCTCTACGGCCAGATCAAGGCCGACATCTGCGCCAGCACCGGCATCACCACCGGCGAGGACGTGGCCAAGTTGCTGCTGGCCGGGGCCGGGTGCGTGCAGGTGGTGACCACGCTATACAAGAACGGCGCCGACCAGCTCGGCAAGATGAAGCGGGCGCTGGAAGCGTGGATGGAAGGCAAGGGGCACGCGACGCTGGCCGATTTCCGGGGCAAGCTGGCTCGCGCCAACCAGGCCGACCCCTGGGCCTACGAGCGGGCGCAATACGTGCGCACGCTGCTGCGGCCCAATCCGCTGGACTGAAAAAGCAAGAGCCCCCAAGGCTGGTTAGCCTTGGGGGCTCGCCGCTCACCTGCGTGGCGGCGCGTAGCCCAGCCGCTTGAGCAGGTGCGGCTCCTTGCGCCAGTTCTTGAGCACCTTGACCCACAGCTCCAAAAAGACCTTGCCGCCGGTCATCGCCTCGAT
>JAAYEA010000505.1 GCA_012689325.1 Chloroflexota bacterium | reverse complement strand
TCACCCTGGCCGATTGGCCCAGCCGCGCCGAGCTGGAGAGCGTTGGCCGCGGCTCGCCCTACGAGCTGTTGGGCCTCTATCAGGGCGTCCCGCTCACCCAGCGCGGCCGCGCCTACAACATGACCCTCCCCGACCGCATCGTCATCTATCGCGGCCCCATCGAAGCCCTCGCGCGTCACCCCGATTCGATCCGCTACCACATCCAGCGCACCGTGGCCCACGAGATTGGCCACCACTTTGGCATCACCGACGAGGAGTTGCGGGCGCTGGGCTATTGAGCCGCCGCCCAGCGCTGCTCGTCTTGTGGCCTGTGGCGGAGCGTGGTATAATCCCAGGAATGCGTGAACCAGGAGGCTAGCGTCCAGATATGTCCACCCGGCGGGCGATGCTTGTGCAAGCGATCCTCTACCTTGGCGCCTGCCTGGGCATCATCCTGGCCGTGCAGCAGCTTTGGGAGGCGGAGCGCGGCTTGCAGCACCTCCGCGCGCAGGTGGGCCAGGTCCCCGTGGAGGTCCTGCTGCCCGCCGAGCCGGAGGGCCCGCGGCCTGCCGTGGTCATCGCCCATGGCTTTTCCTCCTCCAAGCAAATGATGTCCCCCTTCGCCTATACCCTGGCGCGCCATGGCTATGTGGCCGCGACTCTGGACTGGAGCGGCCACGGGCGCAACCCCGGCCCTTTCCCCTATGACTGGAGCGCCGTGCATGCCGGCGACAGCGCGCTGACCCGGGAGCTGGAAGCGGTGCTCGCCTACGTCCGGTCGCTGCCCGAGGTGCGGGGCGAACAGGTGGCGCTCCTGGGCCATTCCATGGGCTCGGCCATCGTCACGCGCTACGCCCGCGACCACGGGGAGATCGCGGCGACCATCGCCGTCTCGGCGATCTTTAGCGATGTGCTCCCCGCCCAGCCGCGCAACCTGCTGCTGCTCACCGGCGCGCTGGAGCTGCCGCGTCTCCAAGCCGCCGCCCGCGCCGCTTTCGAGGCCAGCGGCGGCGGCAGCGAGGGCGAGACGGCCGGCGCCCTCGCCGCCGGCGCCCTCGCCGCCGGCGACGCCCGCCGGCTGGTCTTGGTGCCCTGCGCCGATCACGCCACGGTGGCCCTCAGCCCGCGGGCCCTGCGCGAGACCGTGCAATGGCTGGATGGGACCTTTGGACGCGCCAGCGAGGGGGCGGTGGACACCCGCGCCGTCTGGGTGGGGCTCCTGGCCGCCTGCGCGCTGGTCCTCTTCTGGCCCGTCTCGCGCTGGCTCTTGCAGGGCTGGGTCGACCGGCCGGGGCCGTGCCCGCTCGAGCTCGTGGGCGTGCTGCTGGTGCTGGTCATCCCGGCGGTGGCGGCGCCGTTGCTGCTCCGCTGGCTGCCCTATCACACCCTCCCTCTTGCCGCGGGCGACTATGTCATGTCGCTGCTGGCCCTGCAAGGCATCCTGATGCTCGGGCTTTTGGCGGTGACGGGTTGTCTCGATGCGCCGACCCTGGGGCGCTTCTTTTCCGGGCGCGCCTGGTTGGCTGCCGCGCTCCTGACGGCCTGCCTTGTGCTGGCCGTGGGGTGGGCGCTGGACCGGACGCTGCTGTCCGCTTGGCCCACGCCGCAGCGCGCGATCGTCATCGGCGCGGCGTTCTTGCTGGTGGCGCCTTATTTCGTCTGCGCCGATTACGTGACGCGCGCCGGCTCGCGGGGACTCAACCGCATCC
>JAAYEA010000067.1 GCA_012689325.1 Chloroflexota bacterium | reverse complement strand
GCCAGCGCCAGGTCGATGGCCCGGTCCACCGCCTCGTAGGCCGCCTGGCCCGCGCTGGCCTGCACCTTGCCCCAGGCCAGTGTGGCGAGGTCCACATTGTGGAGGTCCAGCACGTCCAGCACGCCCGGCTCGTAGCGGGCCTCTCCCACCTCGCCGATGGCGCGCACGCGGCCAGACTGGCCGATGATCTGAAACGCTCGCGCCAGCGTGGCCGCATCGCCCACGCAGATGATCCGGGCGAACTCGTCAACGACCCCGGCCGCGGCCACCTGGGCGACAATCTCGGGGCCGCAGCCCGCCGGATCGCCCATGGTCACCGCCAGGATCGGTCTAGTCTCAACGCTCATGCTTTGTCCCCTTCTCGTCTCGGAAATGATCCATGATCTCGACCAGCGCGTCAGCCTGGCCGAACCCACCCGCCTTGGTCACCACGGTCAGGCCCGGCGCCAGCCCGCCCACCAACTGCCCCACCGGGATGCCCACCGCCAGCTCGCCCAGGATGCGAATCCCCACCGCGCCCAAGGCCTGGCAAACGGCGGCGCCCGTCTCGCCGCCCACGATCACCAGCCCGCCCAGCGGCGCGGCGCAGGCGCAAGCGGCCTGGTCGCCCAGCGCCAGGCCGAGCGCATGCCGCCGCTCCGGGTCCGCGATCACCTCCGCGGGGGGCTGGATCACCACATCTTGGCCAGCGGCCAGTGATCGAGCCACGGAAGCCTCTCGGACCGCGCCCGCCGGCGACACGCGTACCCGCGCCGCCCCCCGCCGCCCCACGGCCTGCCGCACCTGTTCCTGCGTCCGGGGGTGCCTGCTCCCGGCCACGATGAGGAGCGGCCCGCCTGGCCCCAGCGGGCGCGGAAGCGGGACCGCCGGTCGCGAGCCGATCAGGGCGGCCACCCAGGGGCGCGCCAGCCCCAACGACCCGCAGGGCAGGGCGTCGGCCAGGAGCGCCGCGCGGCCGATGGCGTCCAGGTGCGCGTTATCGGCGGCGTCGGCGGTCACCAGGCGCGTCGGGGCCCGCCGGATCGCCTCGGCCAGCGCCTCGGCGCCCTCCCCCACCATGGCGAGAGAAAGGTGCGTCGCGGGCTGCCCCAGGAGCGCGGCCATCTCGGCGGTGGCGGCGGGCCAGAACGGGTCATGGGCGAAGGGGCTCCGATGCAGCAGTTGGTCCCCCACCCAGAGCTGGCCGTCGCGCACCAAGCGCCCCTCCTCGATAAAGGCGGGGCAGACCACCGCCTTGTCCAGCCCGATGGCCTCGCAAGCGGCGGCGACCTCCAGCCCCACATGGCCGCGCATGGTCGAATCGATCTTTTTGTAGAACCAGCGCCCGCTCAACCAGCTCACCGCCTCGGTCACGCGCTCCACGGCGGTGGGGCCGTCGCCCTCACGGCTGTTGGTGGTGACGATCTGCGCGGGGGCCTCCAGCCCGGCGCCCGGCTGCAAGACCAGCACCGTCTCCAGCCCCGCCTGGGCGAATTTCACCCCGGCATCCAGCGCGCCGGTCAGGTCGTCGGCGATGAGGCCGAGCGTGATCTCGGGCCTGGTCACGGCGCGACGCTCAGCCCGCTAAAGCGCCGCACGTACTCGGCATCGAGGGCCGCCTGGTCCTCGTATTCGGGATAGAGGCCCACGATCACGGCGTCGGTGGGCTTGATCTGGCGAAAGGTGGACTCGAAGGCCTGCTCCACCAGCTCGGGCTTGTCGCAGAGCCGCCCCGCGGCCAGGATCTTGAAGGCCAGGCAGGGCTTGGCCGTCTGGCGGATGGCGCGGAACATGCGCGGCGGATCGCCCTCCAGGTACACCTCCCGCACCGGCAGGGGCACGTCGCCCAGCAGCGCCTTGAGCTCCTCGCGGGTGCGGTGGCGCTCATAGACGCAGCACATGTAAAAGTCCACGTCCCACCCCTCGGATTCCACCAGATCCACCACGGCGGGGATGTGGGTGGAGACGCCCACCAGCACGCCGGCGTCGCGGATCTTTTTGCAGTATTCGCGGGCCTGGCGGATCTCGCCTCGCTTGAAGAGGGCGTCGGTGGTCTCGCCGTGGTGCGCCACGCCGATGCCGCCCCCGTCCACCACGCGCTGCAACTGGGTGGGGTCCTGGGGGTCCTCCCGCGCCAGCGCGATAAAGCGCATCTGCCCGCCCTGCTCGCGGAAGGTCTGGTAATAGGGCAGGTTCCCCGGCACCGACTGCCAGAGGTTGATGCCCAGCTCTTGGCAATGGTGCAGCAGCTCCAGCACCCGTTCGGGGGTAAAGTAGCGCCTCATCTGGGCGTTGACAAAGCGCGAGAGGTGCGAGCCGCCGTTGATGCAATTGGAGCCCAGCACCAGGCGCGAGACCGCGTAGGGGCCAAAGGGAACAAAGGGCATCTGATCGGCCATGGCGTTCAGTTCACCTTTCTGGGGGATGCGGCCGCGCAAGCGCCGGGCGCGCTGGATGATGATACCACGTTTGGGCCAAATGTCCACCGCGCCGGCATGGCGCGCCGCGGTATCACGCGCCGCGGTATCACGCGCCGCGGTATCACGCGCCGCGGTATCACGCGCATTATACGCTCCAAACCCGCGCACAACAAGCGCATTCCGCCCGAATTGCGCCCGATATCGCTTGACGCCGGGCGAGAGCGTGGCTATAATGCGCCGTGGTCATGG
>JAAYEA010000066.1 GCA_012689325.1 Chloroflexota bacterium | reverse complement strand
TCTTTGCTGGTCGGTCCCTCACTCTAGAAAGGGGCTGGCCAGTGCAATTACCCTTGCCATTCTCAGAAAGTTCATGTTCTGGCCATTTATAGCAGTTTGGCCTCTGGTTGCACAAAACTTGCGCTAGGACATGGCCGCTCGTGGTGGGCACTGGGTGAAGGCGAGCACTTTCGTCCGTTCCTCTTTTTCGGCTGAGCTGGAGGCGTCGAAACACATAGAGCGAGCACAAGAGCAAGAGATGGCGGCCGAGGCCAAGGCCCACGGGGCCCGGTTCACGGTCGACATCTCGGCGTACGGCGGCACCAAGTATCGACGCTACGTGATCACCACCAAGGACGGGCGTCGGCGGAGCTTCACCAACCCGGATGAGGCCCAGTTATTCGTCAAGGACCTCGGGGCGCTGCAACCGAAGGGCGAGCGCTGGCAACCCGGTATCCCGATCAAGTGGGTCTAGGGGGGCAAGGCATGGCCGCAACAGGAGGGCATTGGATCAAGAGCGCCAAGGGCAGCCTGGATTTCCGGCCGGCCGGTGGCCAGCCGCAGCGTGAAAGAATCACCGAGTTTGCGGCCCACGATGCCGCGCTCATCGAGGGGACGCGGCGCCATGGCAAGGAGATGGGCTACATCATCTTTGCCGATGGGACCGTGTCGAAGGAGGTCACGGGGGGCCAGTCGTCGATCAGCACCGCGAAACTGCGCCAGGTGACGGGGCTGCAATCCACGGAGGGCGGCGTGTTCACCCACACGCACCCGGCCCACAAGGAGGTGCCCTCCACCCTCTCACCCGCCGACATCGCCTTCGCGGCCTATCACAACCTGGCGGAGATCCGGGCGGTGGCGCTCACCGCAAGCGGCAAGGTGAAGATCTACAGCATGAAGCGCGGCCCCAAGGGCTGGCCGTCGCCATCGGAGATCAAGTACGACCACAAACACTTTACCCGGCAGCTCAACGCCCGGGCCCGCGCCGTGGGGATGGGCGACGCCGAGTGGTACAAGGCCCACGAGGTTTATTGGCAGGAATACGCCAAAGCATGGGGGTTAACCTATGAAGAGCACTGGCAGTAACAAGGGTGGTCGGCCTCCGGCCATTGACGACCGGGAGATCCTGAAGGGCCCGCCGCCCAAGCGGCCGAGCAAGCCCAAGAAGGGGAAGTGAACCATGGCCGCAAGTGGAGGGCATTGGGTCAAGGCCTCGGGGGGCAGGAACCCGCGCTTCGCGGCCCAGGCCGATGGCGACTTTGGTGCTATGCAGAAGCGGGCGCACGACGTGGCAAGAAACGCCCGGGCCGAGCGCCGGGAGCTGCTCATGGCGGAGCGGGCGTGGCGACGGGAGGTCGCGGAGCCCACGCCGGACGGCGCGCTCCCGCGGAACCTGTCCTATGGCAGCCGCACCGACTATGAGAACCTGCATCAGAACGCCGGTCGGGAGCGTTCCAGGCGCCTGCGGGCGGTGGAGCGACGGGCCCGGCAGATCGTCTCCGGCCAGCGGTCGTGGCTAGACTAGCATGGCGGCGAGCGGTGGCCACTGGAGCAAGGGAGCCGGCGAAGTGACGTTCGTGGCGCCCTCGGGCGACTTTCATCGGGCCGAGGATGGCTTCGAGACCAGCCGCACGGACGCGACGCCTCCCGGTTACCAGGACATCACCGAGGCCGTCATCACCGGCGTCTGGGAGGTCAAGGCCGAGGCGCCCAAGGTGGGCACCAGGTTCGTGGTCAAGAACCCTGGCTCGGGCTGGTACCTGAACCCCGACGATGAGGGGCCGCGCACCTACAGCGTGGATCGCTGGATCGTGACGGGTCATCGCCGGCTGAAGGCCGGCTGGACCGTGACGATGGATCGGGAGGGCGGCGCCAGGTGGCAGGTGGATCGGGGCAAGAGGTTCGATCAGGTGGCCAAAGAGTGGCACCAGGACAACGCCCGGGTGTATGGGCGGGGCCCAGGAGGGTAGACGATGGCAGCGAGCGGGGGGCATTGGACCAAGAGCTCCAGCGGCCGGGCGATGTACCGCACGGCCGGCGGGGAGATCGGCGGCGCGCAGTGGATCGGCGAGGCCGTGAACAAGTGGGGCGCGACGATGACCATCACCGACATCCGCAGCGCCCTCGACAGGGAGACGGACACCAGCTACAGGGAGAAGCTGCAACAGCGCGAGAAAGAGCTCAGGCTCAAGGTTGAGGAACTGAAGCAGCGGGCGGAATCCCAGCCGCTGCGGGGGCTGGAGACCTTTGCCCCGGGCCAGATCTTCATGGATGCCGCCGGCAGGGTGCACCGGATGAAAGCCAAGTCGGGCAAGACGGCGCTCCTGGAGCCCCTGATGTCCGGCTTCCGAAAGCCCCTGATCTGGGGCAACCCGGTGAGGGTGCGGTTCTCTTCCACGCAGGGGCGGCCCGTCGACGTGGCCACCATCGAGTTCATGCGGGGCAAGTTTGCGGAAAGCGCGAATGGCCGCTAGTGGAGGGCATTGGGTCAAGAGTTCGGGCGGGTCCGCGTTTGTGGAGGGGGCCGGCAGCAGAGCAAGTGGGATGCGCCCAAGGACGGTCGCGCTGGTGCGCTACGCATTGACCGGCGAGGGTAGCTTTCAAGACGACATTAGAGACGTCTCTGGCGGGGAGATGTTCGGCGTGCTGACATTCAAGGACGCCAGCGGGCGAGTGGTGGGAGCCGTTGACTATTCCGTGTATCAGGACCAGGCCAACATCAAATACATTCAGGTTGTGCCGGAGTTCCAGCGGCGCAACATTGGCAAGCGGCTCATCGCGCGTCTCCAGGTAGCTTACCCCAAACGCCCCGTCTATTGGGGCTCGACCACGGACGCCGGATCTCGTTTGCGACGCTCCTATAACAGGTTACTGAAGACGTTAGGATAGGAGGATAGACGATGGCCGCGAGCGGAGGGCATTGGCTCAAGGGAGCCAGTGGGGCGGTGTTCGTGGACAGGACCAGCCCCTACGAGATCACGCCGAGCATGGCCGGTGACAGGTTCTGGGTGGGCAACAGGAACCGGCGTGATTCGGCGGGCAGCTCGGTCACGGTGATGACGGCCAGCAGTCGCGAGGAGGCCGAGCGCTGGGTGGCCGCCGAGGCCAAGGGGGAGCGCACCCGACGGCGCAACAAGGAGGCGGAGCGCCGCCAGATGATGATGGACGACATCCGGATGGGCTTCTATCGCAAGATCCCGCTGAGCCTGATCGCCGACGGCTCGCTGCGGAGGACGCTGGCCAGACTGCGCAAGCAGGGAGAGGACGTGTGAGATGGCCGCAGCAGGTGGACACTGGAGCAAAAGCCGAGGGGGCGCCCTGATCTTCAAGGACGCCAGCGGCGAGATCGTCGGCGTGGGTGGGCAGGCCGCCGCGCCCGGGGCCTCTCGCGAGGCCATGTCCAAGCGCTATGACCAGCTCTCGGCCAGGTACAACAAGATGGTCGATCGCTGGGGCAGCCTGACGGTCGAGGAGCAGTGGGCCACGAAGGACAAGCTCGATGCGCTGAATCGGGAGATGAAGGGGCTCTGGCGTCGGATGGAGGCCCGGCAGAAACCCTCCAAGACGGGATTGGAGCGGGCCGAGGAGGAGTATCGCAGGGCGAAAGCCGCCTGGGATCGCGCCGGCTGGAACCCCAGCGATGCCGTGGTCAAGCGCTGGCACAAGGCCCAGGAGACGATGCGCAAGGCCCGCCAGGCCGCGGGACAGGGTAGCTAGGCGCAGAAGCGAGGTAGACGATGGCAGCCACGGGCGGGCATTGGGTCAAGGGGGCCGGCTGCTCCCGGTTTGTGGGAGGCGTGCAGTCACTACCAAGGGCGCCGGCGGACCGCCGCGGCAAGCGCAAGGTGGAGATCGCGCCTTATACGTGGCAGGACGAGCCCAAGGGGATGCGCAGCATCTGGGGATACGTCGCCGGCATCTTTGCGCGCTACAACCGTGATTCCGGTCAGCTCGAATACGCAGCCAGCCCGCAAACGCTGGGATATTACGGCATGACAGAGTCCAGGGCCCGCGACCTGATCGCCCGCTGGAACAGGGGCGAACGGTGGGTGGCCCGCGATGGCATGACCACGGAAGGTGAGAAATGAGCGAGGTAGACGATGGCAGCTAGCGGAGGGCACTGGGTCAAGGCGGCTGGCGGCACGAGCTTTGTGCGTGCAGGCAAGGCGAGCTTCACGCCGGTCGCTGGTTTGCGGAGGAGCGGGGCCGTGTCAAAGGTAGCCGCGCGCATGGCCGGCGAGGAGTACGCGCAACCCGTCTACAGGTCCATAGCGCGAGACATCGAGGTCCGCATGGCGGCCCAGAGGCAAGGCGTCCAGAACGCGGGGCTGTCCACCGCCGACGCGGAGCGGTATCTGCGAGGCGTTTGGTCCAGCGAGGCCGCGGGCCAGAGAAGGTTTCGTGACGAACTGCTCGCCCAACTGGGCGCCCGGAGGCGTGGGGCGAAGGTCACGGCGGGGCCATCGGCCCGCAGCGTGGCCCAAGCAGCCGCCTAACGCGCCGTCCCGAGGGCCTGTCGGCCTTGGCCCTGGACAGCTGGTGGGCGGAGACGCTAGTGCAGCTCGCCGGGCTGGTGGAGGATCCCAATTGGCTGGTGCGGACGCTGGCGCAGACCGCCCCCTGGCTGGCCTTGTGGTGTGTCCAGGAAGGGCGCGCGGTGGACGCGGCGACACGGGCCGTCATCGAGCAGCGCTCCATCAGGATGCTGCGATCGGAGCAGGCTGTGGAACGGCGAAAAGCCGTGCAGACCCTTAGCGAGATGCCTGGGGAACCGCTCAGAACTCGTGCAGTCGAGCCGCTGCTGCAAGTTGCCGAAGACGACGATGATCCCGAAGTAGCGGGCATGGCGATCAGGTTTCTTTGTGGAATGGGCGAGGAGGTGCGCACCCGCTTGGGGCCGATTATCTGCAACAGGGCGGGTCAGCCCATGGCATACATCCCCTCTGGGACCTTTCTCATGGGCAGCGACCCGGCGGTGGATAACCAAGGCGACATCGACGAGCAGCCACAACATGTTCTGGAACTGCCAAGCTACTGGATCGGCAAGCACCCTGTGACCGTGGCCCAGTTCAGGGCCTTTGTGGAGGCGGCTGCGCCCAAGCTCCAGGGCAGGCCTGAGCTGGACAAGGGTGACGATCACCCCGTAATCCATGTGAGCTGGCACGATGCCCTGGCCTACTGCCGCTGGCTGAGCGAGCGCAGCGGGCTGCCGGTGACCCTGCCCAGCGAGGCGGAATGGGAAAAGGCGGCGCGCGGCGACGACGGCCGTCTCTACCCCTGGGGGAATGAGCCGCCGACCGATGAGCTGTGCAACTATAACTCGAACCGCGGGACGACCCCGGTGGGACGCTATTCGCCGCAGGGGGACAGCCCCTACGGCTGCGCCGACATGGCGGGCAATGTCTGGGAATGGACGCGCAGCCACTGGAAACCGTATCCCTACGATGCTGCCGATGGCCGAGAGGACCTCAGCGGGGGCGACAGCGTCAGGCGGGTGTTGCGCAGCGGGTCATCCTACTATGAAGCGGGGGACGTCCGCTGCGCGTCTCGGTTCTGGGACGATCCGCTCTACAGGGGCGGGGGCTCCGGTTTTCGTCTTGTTGTTGCTCCCGGCTCTTGCGGCATGGAACGCCGGTGACTCTGGTCTCTGGTTCTTCCTCTGGTCTCTGATGGCCGCAGGCAGAGCCTGCGGCCCCTATGATCCGCGCGCAGCGCGGTCGCCGCCGAAACTGCAGAGTGTCAAGCACGAAACAGGAGGTGCACCGATGTCCTTCGACCGGGGTCATGCGCTGCTCATCGGCGTAGGCAGCTACGCCCACGCGCCCAGGTGGAACGTGCCCATCACCGTCGCTGACGCGAAGGAGCTCGAGAGGGTGCTCTGCAGCCCCGAGCTCTGCGGCTACCAGCCGGAACGGGTCCGGGTGCTGCACGACGCGACCGCCAGCCAGGAGGGCATCCTGGCCGCGCTGGACAAGCTGGCGCAGGTCGGCAACGACGACACGGTCTTTCTCTTCTACTGCGGCCATGGCGCCTGTGGCACCGACGGCAGCTATTACCTCACCACCCACGAAACCCGCATGTCCGGCAGCAAGGTGATCAAGGGGACGGGGATCAGCGAGGAGGAGCTGGCCGCCAAGCTGCGAGCCATTCGCGCGGGCAAGGTGTTGCTGCTCTTCAACGCCTGCCACGCCGGCGAGCTCTCGCCTGAGCTGGGCCCGGACGAGCCGGCCCTCGGCACCGTGCCCCTGCCGCAGGACGCCGCGGACAAGCTGCTGGCCAGCGGCGAGGGGCGGATCATTATCACCGCCTGCCGCGAGAAGCAGGTTTCCGTCATCGGCAAGGGCGAACTGACCCTCTTTGGCCAGGCGGTGGTGGACGGCCTGCGCGGCAAGGGCGTGCGCAACGAGGGGGGCTATGTGGGCGCCTACGGGCTGTACGAGCACGTGTACACTGCCGTCAAGCTGGGCGCCTCGCTGCTGGGCCGCACCCAGGAGCCGGAGCTGACCGTGGTGCGCGGCGTGGGGCCCTTCCCCGTGGCGCTCTACCGCGGCGCCAGCGATCTGGGCGACTTCAACGACAAGCAGACACCCCCGTCCGGCACGGCGACGCGGGAGGTGGAACCAACGTGGGTGCAGCATATCCAGAATACATCCTTTCACGCCGAGGTGCATGGGGGCGGCGCCATCGCCCAGGGGATCGGCAACACCGTCGTCGGCCCCGGTGGCCTGATCATCAAGGGCGACGGCAACGTGGTTGCCCACCAGGGGCGGGTGCAAACCGGCGGCATCAGCGCGGGGCGGATCGAGGCCGAAAACGTGGTGGACGGGGCGCAGGTGCAGGGCGCTCCCGCCGCTGACGCTGCGCAGCTGGTGAGCCTGGCCAAGGCCATCCGGCGCGGCGGCATCGAGGCGCGGGAGATCCAGGCGGGGAGCGTGGTCAGCGGACTACAGTGGCTGGCTGGCCGCGCGCCCGACACGCCGGAGGAGCTGCGCCGCGAGGTGGCGGCGCTGCGGGAGCAGGTGGAGCAGGCGGCGGCCGAGGGCGAGATCGCCGACCCCGACGAGGCCGACGATGCCAGCGACGCCCTGGCCAAGGCGGAGCAAGAGCTGGCCAAGCCGGAGCCGCGGGGCGAGCGGGTGGCCCGCCACCTGGACACGGTGAGCCAGGTGCTGACGCGGCTGGCGGAGGTGGCGCAGGCGGCGGGCCAGGTGAGCCTGGAGGTGATCAAGCTGGCGCCCATCGCCGCGGCGCTGGCCCAGTTGGCGCGCAAGGTGTTAGGAGGCTAGATGGAGGGTTTCGCGGCAAGCTATTTGGCGGAGCTGACGGCGGGATTGACGAGCAGGTTGCTGGGGGCCGCGGGGCGCAAGGCGGCCGAGTCCTTTGCAGGCGAGCCAGAACAGCAGGCGCTGCGGCGGTGCATCGAGGCAGGCCTGGTGGCCTGGCTGGCGCGGGCCGAGCTGGATGGGGACCAGCGCACGCATCTGCAGGCGATCCTGGTGCGCTTTTTCGATAGCTCCTACGCGGCGCGGGAGCTCGCCAAGCTCCTCCGCGACCGTCCGCTGGACCTGGAGGAGCTGCAGGATCTCTTCGCCCAAGCGGGGTACGACGCTGCGACGTTGCCAGGCCTCGACCTGGCCACAGGGTTGGCGCTCTTCCAGGGCGCCTTCATCGAGCGTGCGGAAGGCGAGGCTGCGCTACAGGGCCTCATCCAGACCGCCGGCGCGCGCGAGGGCACGCGCCTGACGCGGGAGCTGCTGGCCGAGGTTCGCTCGCTGGTGGGCTGGCTGCGCGGCGTACGCCCTGGCAGCGTAGGCATCGAGGCGGGGGTCATCAAAGCCCATAACGTGGTCAGCGGCACGCAGATCATCTACCAGGTCGCGCCGGGAGCTGGCATCTGCGCGCCGAGTCAGTGGGAGGAGCACTACCTCAACACCCTCATCCGCCGCTGCGACGTGCTCTATCTCGCGGACATCGATCCCCTTCTGCTGCCGGAGATCGAGGCCGTGCGCATCTCGGACGTCTTTACCACGCTGTACCTCCAGGACTTTCCCCGGCGCAAGGGGCAGTCCGTGGCCCAGGCGCTGGCGGCGATCAAGCGCCCCTCCCGCGACGAGCCGCGAGAGAGCATCCCCACCTCGGCAGTGGAAGCCGTGGGCGGCGCGGAGCGCCTGGTCCTGGTGGCTGGCCCCGGCGGCGGCAAGAGCACCCTGGTCAACCACCTGGCCACGCAGCTGGCCAAGAAGCGTCTGGGCGAGGAGGTCAAGAAGGGCGCGCTCGAAGGCTGGGCCCCAGACGCCTCCCCGCTGCCGGTGCGCATCGTCCTGCGCCACTTTGCAGCCTGGCTGCCCGCCAATGGCTCGCCGGGCTTGGCGGGCCTTGTATGGGATTACTTGAAGCATCTGCTGGGACAATGGGGCTGCGAGGAAGCGTTCGACCACGTCAAGCGCACGCTGACCGATGAAGGAGGCATCGTCTTTTTCGATGGTCTGGATGAGGTGGCGGAGAGCGATGAGGAGGCCAAGCGCACGCTGATCAAGGAGGCCATCGCCGACCTGGCCGCGACGCTGCCCCGATGCAAGGTGGTGGTCACGAGCCGGGACTATGCCTACCGGAGAGACGACCGCTGGCGGCTGCCTGATGACGAGTTCCCAGTGGTGGAGCTGGCGCTCTTTGACCTAGCGCAGATCAAAGCCTTCGTGGAGACCTGGTACCAGCTCCTGGGCCCGCGAAAGGAATGGGATGCGAAGCGGAGCAAGGAGGAGGCCGACAACCTCTGCCTGGCCATCGAGCGGCTCAAGCACCTGCGCGACCTCGCCCAGTATCCGCTTCTCTTGACGCTGATGGCCCAGGTCCACGGGCGCGACGGCTACCTGCCGGAGAACCGGGCCGACCTGTACGAGCGGGTGGTGAACCTGCTCCTGGCCCATTGGGAGAACCGCATCGTGCGCGACGAGCAAGGCGGGCGCAGGGTGGAGCCCAGCATCATCATGCGCCTGGGCATCCGCACCGCCACGCTGCGTACGGTGCTGGAGCGCGTCGCCTTCCAAGCCCACGAACGACAGGAGCGTGAGCGGGGCCGCGATGACGCGGCGGCTGAGATCCCCCGTGACGAGCTGCGCTTGGCGCTGGCCGAGGAACTGGACAGCTTGGCCCAAGCGGAGCAGGTCATCGCTTACATGCAAGAGCGGGCCGGGGTGCTCCAGGCGCAGGAGAACCGCGCCTACGCCTTCCATCACCGCACGTTTCAGGAGTACCTGGCCGCCACCTATCTCCTGCGGCAAGGGAACTTTGAGGCGTTGCTGCGCGAGCGGGTGGAGCGGGACCTGTCTTGGTGGCGCGAGGTCTACCTGTTGGCGGCTGGGGCCTCGCGGGCGACGCCGCGGAACATCTCGGACCTGGCTAACGTCCTGGCGCCGGAGTGGCGCCCCGATGCGCCGATCGCCGAGGCCGAGTCCGGGCGCTGGCGGCTGGCTGCGCAGGCCCTCTGCGAGACCGGCTTTGCCGAGCAGGCGCGCAAGGAGAACCCGCCCGGCCGGCTGATGGCCACCTTCGGCCGGACGCAGAGACGGCTGCTGGCGGCCATGGCTGCGGAC
Organism: Chloroflexota bacterium; assembly: GCA_012689325.1. Taxonomy (GTDB): domain Bacteria; phylum Chloroflexota; class Anaerolineae; order JAAYEA01; family JAAYEA01; genus JAAYEA01. The sequence goes on along the minus strand of JAAYEA010000066.1, from coordinate 6,109 downwards.
GCCGACCTCCCGCCCCTCGAGCGGGCCGAGGCGGGGAGCGCGCTGGCGCGGCTGGGCGACCCCCGCTTTGACCCTGAGCGCTGGCACCTGCCCAAGGACGAGATGCTGGGCTTTATGGAGATACCGGCGGGGCCGTTCCTGATGGGCAGCGACAAGAAGAGAGATCGATCTGCGGACGATGACGAGCAACCGCAGCATACTGTCGAACTGCCCCGGTACTATATGGCGCGCTACCCAGTTACGGTGGCGCAGTCTCGGGCCTTTGCTGAGGAGACGAATTACATAGCCCAAGGTGCATGGCAGCTCTACAGCGGAGTAGAGAACCATCCCGTGGTGGGAGTGACCTGGCACGACGCGCGGGCCTACGCCTCCTGGCTCACAGATCGGCTGCGGGCCTGGCGGGATGCACCAGAGCCGCTAGCGCTCTTGCTGCGGCAAGGTTGGGTAATCCGCCTGCCCACCGAGGCAGAATGGGAAAAGGCGGCGCGGGGAGTAGATGGGCGCTACTACCCTTGGGGACAGGTAGCTGACTATGGTCGAGCAAACTACACCCAGACAAAGATCGGCTCGACCAGTGCTGTAGGCTGCTTCCCGGATGGCGCCAGCCCCTATGGCTGTCTCGACATGGCCGGCAATGTCTGGGAATGGACACAGACTTTTGGTGGGCTCTATCCATACGATGGCAGAGATGGGCGCAATAATCCTACTGCTCGCAACTCGGGGAGACGGGTTGTGCGCGGTGGCAGCTATGATCGTGGGGAGAGGCATATGCGCTGCGTGTCTCGGTATCGGCACAAGCTATTGCACGCAGGCCGAAACGACGGGTTTCGTGTGGTTTTCGCTCCCGGCTCCTCTGAGGCACCTGGCCCTCCTATGGGCGGGGGTAGGCAAGGGCCCATAAGCAATCGAGTGGCGGACGGGTGTCTTTGAGTCATCGCGTCCTGGAGAGGATTCATCATGACCAACCTGCTGCTCTTGGTGCGCGCCACGTTGGAGGCCGAGCTGGCGTTGATGGCCCAGGCCGGCTTTGAGGACGAAGCGGATGCCCTGCGCGAACTGCTCGACCGCGCTTGGTCCGGGGCTGACGCGCTCCTCGTCGAGGGGGAGGCTCTGCCCCTCGACGATGGCGCCTTCCTGCGCGCGGCGGCGGCTGGGCTGTTGGACCCGGTGCGCGGTTTCGATCCGGGCGCCGTTTCGCCGGCGCAGGCGCGCCGGTTGCGCCGCTGCTTCGCCGCGGCAGAGGGCGCGCTGTGGAGCGACCCTGCCTGGGCGGAGCTGTTGGAGCGGTACCAGGCGCAGCGCGGCCGGGAGGACGTCTCCTTGGCGTTGCGCGAGCGGGGCTGGTCGGTCCCCCCGCTGGACCTGGCCGACCGCCTGCACGCCGAATTGAGCGGCAGCGGGGCCATCGCCCAGGGGATCGGCAACACGGTGCTGGGCGAGCGGGCCACCTTCGTCAAGGGCAGCGTCTATGGCGATATCGTCTATCATGTGGTGAACCACATCACCCAACTGGCCCCACCGGAGCCCGGCCCAGGCGGCGACGCCCTGCGACGGGCCTACCTGGGCCTGCTCCACCGCGAGACCCGCGACCTCTCCCTGTCCGGCATCGACCCCAAGGCCGCCACGGGCGAGGCGCGGGCCCGCCTGCACCTGGGCGCCGTCTATACCGCGCTGCTGACCCTGACGCCGGAGGCTCATGAGCGGGCCGACCTGCTCAAGCTCGCCGAAGAGGCTGTGGGCCGGGAAAGCCGCCTGCAATCGGCGCTGGCGCAACTGGAGCGTCACCGCAGGCTGGTGCTGCTGGGCGATCCCGGCAGCGGCAAGAGCACCCTGGTCAATTTCCTCTGCCTCTGCCTGGCGGGCGAGGCGCTGGGGATGGCGGACGCCAACCTGGATACGCTCACCGCGCCGCTGCCGGACGACGACGGCGATGATCAGAAGGAGCGGCAGCCCTGGTCTCACGGCCCCCTGCTGCCAGTGCGCGTCATCCTGCGCGACCTGGCGGTGCGCGGGTTGCCATCGCCGGGCAAGCGGGCCGGGGTGGAGCACCTCTGGCGCTTCATCGCGGGCGAGCTGGAGGCCAACGGTCTGGCCGACTATGCGCCGCACCTGCGGCAGGAGCTGATGGAGATCGGCGGCATCCTGCTCTTCGACGGCCTGGACGAGGTCCCCGAGGCCCAGCAGCGGCGCAGCCAGGTCAAGACCCTGGTCGAGTCCGCGGCCGCCGCCTTCCCCAGGTGCCGGGTTCTGGTCACCAGCCGCACCTACGCCTACCAGCGCCAGGACTGGCGCCTGGCCGGGTTCGCCGAGGCGGTGCTGGCGCCCTTTAGCCAGGGACAGATCCTGCGCTTCGTGGACCGCTGGTACGCCCACGTGGCCGCGCTGCGCCACATGGAGGAGCAGACCGCGCAGGGGCGGGCGGCGCTGCTCAAGCGCGCCATCCAGGGCAGCGAGCAACTGCGGGACCTGGCGCGGCGCCCTTTGCTGCTGACCCTCATGGCCAGCCTGCACGCCTGGCGCGGCGGCAACCTGCCCGAGAAGCGGGAGGAACTCTACGCCGACACGGTGGACCTGCTGCTGCACACCTGGGAGAGCGCCCGCATCCGCTACGACGAGCGCGGCGCGCCGCAGGTGGACCAGCCCAGCCTGGCGGAGTGGCTCAAGATCGACCGCGACCAGGCGCGCCGCCTGCTGGAGCGCCTGGCCTTCGAGGTCCACCGCCAGCAGCCCGAGGTCACCGGCACCGCCGACCTGGCCGAGGAGGACCTGGTTTCCGGCCTGCTGCACCTGAGCCAGAACCCCGACGTGCGCCCGGCGCGCCTCGTCGAGTTTCTGAGCCAGCGGTCGGGGCTGCTGCTCCCGCGCGGGCAGGGCGTTTATGCGTTCCCCCATCGCACCATCCAGGAATACCTGGCCGCCTGTTACCTCACCGACCACGGCTACCCCGAACAGGTTGCCAGGCTGGCGCGGGAGGACCCCGGCCGCTGGCGAGAGGTCTGCCTGCTGGCTGGGGCCAAAGCCGGGCGCGGCGCCAGCTTTGCCGTGTGGGCCCTGGCCGACGCCCTCTGCTTCCGCGAGCCGGGGTGGCCGGGCTGCGATGCCTGCGATCCCTGGGGCGCGCTGCTGGCGGGACAGGCTCTGGCCGAGGGCGCCGACCTGCGGCAGGTGGGCCAGGCCAACGGGCACAAGCTCGACCGCGTGCAGCGCTGGTTGGTGCGCATCCTGGAACACGCGGAGCTGCCCCCCCTGGAGCGGGCCAACGCTGGCAACGCCCTGGCGACTTTGGGCGACCCGCGCTTCGACCCCGAGCACTGGTATCTGCCCAAGGATGATTGGCTGGGCTTTGTGGAGATACCCGCGGGGCCGTTTCTGATGGGCAGCGACAAGCGCAAGGATGGGCAGGCACTTAATCGCGAGTCTCCGCAGCACACCCTGAACCTGCCCAGGTTCTACATGGCGCGCTACCCGGTGACAGTGGCCCAGTTCCGCGCCTTTGTGGAGGATAGCGGTTACGAGCCTCGAGACCGGGATTGCCTGAGCGGCATGGCCAACCATCCGGTGGTCTGGGTAACCTGGCACGAGGCGCGGGCCTTCGCGGCCTGGCTCACGGAGCGGCTGCGCGAGGGCGCGCCAGGGCCGCTGGCTGAAATGGTGCGGCAGGGATGGGCCGTGCGGCTGCCAACCGAAGCCGAGTGGGAAAAGGCGGCGCGAGGCGCCGATGGGCGCATTTATCCCTGGGGCGATCAAGCGGATCCCGAGCGGGCCAACTATGGCGGGACGGGGATCGGCGGGACCAGCGCCGTCGGCTGCTTTCCGCACGGTGCCAGTCCCTACGGCTGCCTGGACCTGTCGGGCAACGTCTGGGAGTGGACGCTAAGCCTCGGTGGCAAGGATCTGTCCAACCCCGACTTCAGATATCCGTACGAGCCAGGCGATGGGCGCGAGGACGTTGAGGTCCCCGATTCAGTCAGTCGAGTGCTGCGCGGGGGGTCTTACAGCCTTGAGGCGAGGCTCGTCCGCTGCGCCTTTCGGTCCGAGCTCTATCCGAGCCTCTGGGACAGGAACTACGGTTTTCGATTGGTCGTTGCTCCCGGCTCTTCGCTCTGATCTCTGGCTCCTCTGGGCCTGCGGCCCCTGGCCGCAGGCCCCCTGAATCCGCGCGCTGCACGATGGAATCGTGGCGCGGTCGCGCGCCGCCCTCTTCCTCCAGCGGGCGATGCCGGATACCAAACACCCCGTCCCGTTATTGGCTACCTCAATGCACAAACGAATCCAGGACATATCGAGATCCATCGGTGGGCGCCATGGATCACGACCACCTGGTACCCCTTGCATGCACGCCGGATATGTGGTATAATGTGCGTATGAATAGGTCAGATAGGACATATCCGCGTGAGCGGGCGAGCTCCCGAGGCCGTCCCATCTTCGACCACCTTCAGCGGTAGCCGCGCCGGGGAGCGCTGCTCCGACAAGCGCATGGGCGTCCTGGCCGAGGGCCAGGAGCCAACCAACCAAGAGAACGTCGGCCGTCGTGAATCGAGGTTCAGAGGCCGTCGGATGCACGGGTTTTCCCGCATGGGTACCCGGCGTCTGGCGGCCTTTTCCTTTGCCAGGCGCCGGAGCGAAAGGAGGCCGGATATGCCCAAACAAGATCAAGTCACGCAGGAGCAGGAGGGCACGCCGGTGAGCGACCTGCCCGCCACGCCCGCGCCGGGGCAGCCCGCGGCGGCGGAGGAGGCGCCGGCCCCGCCGTCGGACCACCTGCGGCGCTGGTTCGGCCCGCTCTCGCTGCAGGCGGACGGGCAACTCCCCGCCTGGATCCCGATCCACCGCCTCTGCGACCGGGTGCACCCCATCCATGGCGCCATCGTGATGACCGAGGCCAAGATGGACCAGGCCATCGCCAACTTTGACGCCGGGGTCCTCCGGCCGGAGAGCCCCAGGCATCTCCAGATCCCCATCGACACACGCCACTCCGGGGACGCCGCCTGCGGCTGGATCGCGGAGATGCGCAAGGAACTCCCCTACCTCATGGCCAGGCCGGCCTGGACGGAGCACGGCAAGCAGGTCGTCCTCGACCGCCAATTCCTCTACATCTCGCCGGTCTACGAGGACGATCCCGAGCGCGGCCCGATCTTCAAGGAGGCCACGCTGACCAACCGCGATTTCCTCAAGATGCCCCCCATTCTGCTGGACGAGGGCGTGACCGCGGGCGATCTCGACTCGCCCTGGGTCGCCGCGGCCGCCCCGGATCCGCAACCACCACCGACAAGGAGGCCCATCATGTCCGAGGCAACCACCACCGAGAAAGCGCGTCCCGCCGTCGCCGAGACGCCCGCGGCGCCGACGCCCGTCCCTGGCGCGCCAGCCTCTGGCGCGCCGGCCCCTGGGGCCGCCGCCCCCGGGGCGCCGGAGGCCAAGGCCCTGGAGGAGCTGCAGCACACCCTCAAGAGCCTGGCGGAGCTGGTGGAGAAACAGAACAGGCAACTGGAGAGGCAGGCGGCCCAGCTACAGGCGGCGGAGGGCGACGCGAGATTGGCCGAGGTCACGCGCCTCACGGAGGCAGCGGCGGCCCGCGGCGTCGACGCCTTCACCGTCCACACGCTGCGCTCCATCCTGCTGGCGCTCCCGCGCAAGGCCCCCGACGTGGCCATCTCCCTGGAGGTGGGCGGCCAGGCCCAGGCCTTTCCCAACCTGTACGCCGCCCTCTCCCACTACCTGGAGCACGTGCCCGCGCAGGTCCCCGTCGGCGCGGAGGTCACCAAGTCCGACCAAAGCGCCCCCCAGCTGGAGGAGGAGGTGGACGTCGCCTACGCTCGCCGCCTCATCCTGCAGGCCGGGGGCCAGGTCAAGGAGGCGTAACCCATGCCCATCTACTCGAAACACGCCAAGGTCATCGCCTTCTCGCAGTTCCTGGACAGCGCCCAGAACTACGGCGTCGATGACTGCACCCTCACCGCCCAGGGCGTCGTGGCGGACGTTTACGGCCACAAGGTCGTCTGGCCGGGCACCGTCATCGCCAAGGTGACCGGCTCCCACCTGCCCACCTACGGCAAATGCGTCGTGCGCCTGGCCGCGCCCACCTACGGCCCGGGCTCCGATGTGGCCT
>JAAYEA010000065.1 GCA_012689325.1 Chloroflexota bacterium | reverse complement strand
GCCGCCTCGCAGCGCATCACGGCCTCGGCCAGCGCCTCCGGCGTCTTGTCCCGGAACAGGATCCCCGTCTCGCCGTCCAGCACGGTGTCCAGCGCGCCGCCGCCCGCATAGGCGATGACGGGGCGCCCGGCGGCCTGCGCCTCCACCGGCGTGATGCCGAAATCTTCCTCGCCGGGAAAGACAAAGGCCCGGCAGCCGGCGTACTGCTCGCGCACCTCCGCATCGCTGAGGCGGCCCAGGAAGCGGATGTTGGGCTTGGCGATGGCCTCCAATGCGGCGCGGTCGCGGCCATCGCCCACGATGTGCAGCGGCAAGCCGAGCTGGTTAAAGGCCCTCACCACCAAATCGACCCGCTTGTAGGGGATCAGCCGCCCCAGGCTCAGGTAATAGCCGCCGCGCTCGCGTGGGAGCGGCACGTCGGGGACGTTCACCGGCGGGTAGATGATCTGCGAATCGCGGCCATAGTGCTGGGCGATGCGGGACTGAACTGCCTTGGAGATGGCGAGGAAGTCGTCGACCCGCGTCGACACCCGCTGGTCCCAGGCGCGCAGGGCCTTGATCAACCCGGGCAGAACCAAGCGCGCCGCCCGGCCAAGCTGCTCCCGCTCCACGTAGGTCTCGTAATCCCAGAGAAAGCGCGCGGGCGTCAGGCAATAGCAGATGTGTCGCGTCTCCGGCGGGGTGATGAGCCCGTGGGCAAAGGCGCTGGTGATGCTCAGGACCACGTCATAGCCAGCCAAGTCCAGGCTTTCCACGGCTGAGGGGTAAAAGGGCAGGAACCATTGGTGATGTTGCTTGACCAGCGGCCAGCGGTCGAGGAAAGAGGTACGGATATCCCACCCGCGGTACGCCTCCGGCAGCGCCTGCGGCCAATAGATGGTCGTGAACACCGGCGCCTCCGGGTACATCTCGTGGACGACCTCGAGCACGCGTTCGGCGCCGCCGTATTGGTTCAGCCAAGAGCAAGCGATGGCGATCTTCACCGGTCACTCCCGCGTCGCATGGTCTTTCTCTCCCGCTCCTATTTGCCGATGCAGAACTGCTGGAAAATGACATCCAACAAGTCCTCCGAGGCCGATTCGCCGGTGATCTCGCCCAGCGCCTCCACCGCGGCGGTGAGGTCGATGGAGACGAAATCCGCTGGCAACCCCGCCTCGTGGGTGCGCTGCGCGGCCTGCAGGTGCTCCAGGGCCCGCCGCAGGGTCTCTTGGTGGCGAGGGTTGCTCACCAGCGGCAGGTCGGAGGCGCTGGCCGCCCCGCCCAGCACCAGGCTCTCGATGTGGGCCTCGAGCTCGGCCAGCCCTTGCCCGGTCAGCGCGGAAACGAACGCGCGCGGCGCCTGAGGCAAGGACACCAGCTCGGCGCGCGGCGGCAAGTCGGCCTTGTTAATCACCACGATGGTGCGGCCCGGGTCGAGCGTCGACGCGATCTCGGCATCCGCGGGGGTCAAGGGCGCGCTGCCATCCACCACCCAGAGGGCCAGGTCCGCGCGCGCCAGGGCCGCGCGGCTCCTCGCCACGCCCAACCGCTCCACCGGGTCCTCGGTCGGCGCGATGCCCGCCGTGTCCACCAGACAAAGCGGGATGCCGCGCAGGTTCAACGTCTCTTCCAGCGTGTCCCGCGTCGTGCCAGGAATCGGCGTGACGATGGCACGGTCGGCCCGCAACAGGGCGTTCAACAGGCTGGACTTGCCCACGTTGGGCCGCCCGACGATAGCCGTGCGGATGCCCTGGCGATAGATGATCCCCTGGTCCGCCTGAGCGCATAGGGCGCGCAGGGCCGCCTCGGCGGCTGCCAGGTCGGGCGCGATCTCTTGCCCCGGGATATCGTCGTGAAAGTCGATGGTCGCTTCCAGGTAGGCCAGGACGCGCAACAGCGCCGCCCGCGCCTCCCGCACGCGGCCCGACAAGCGCCCCTCCAACTGCCCCACGGCGACGCGCAGTCCGGCCTCGGTCTTGGCGCGGATCACGTCCAGCACCGCCTCCGCCTGGGCCAGGTCCAGCCGTCCGTGGAGAAAAGCCCGGAGGGTGAACTCGCCGGGCTCGGCCAGCCGCGCCCCTTGGCGCAGCGCCAGGCCCAGGACGCGCCTCAGCGGCACGCTCCCGCCGTGGCAATCGATCTCGGCCACGTCCTGGCGCGTGTACGTCCGGGGCGCTCGCATAAAGGACGCCAGCACCTCATCGACGGTTCCCCCGGTCTCGGGGTCCACGATGTAGCCGTGGTAGAGGCGGTGCGATTCCAGCCCAGCGCCGTCAGCGTCGGGGCGGGCAAAGAGCCTCTGCAGGATCTCGCGCGCCTCCGGGCCGCTCAGGCGGACGATGCCGATGCCCGATTCGCCCGGCGGCGTCGAGATGGCGACGATGGTATCATCCAGCGAGCGCATCTTGGGCGTTCCAGGAACAGATCAGCATGGTTGGTCGATCCTCGACCCTGGTCAAGATCAACACCTTGGCCTGGGAGCCATCGAGCTTGAGCTGCTTGCGAAAGGCCTCCGGGTCCACCGGAAAGCCGCGTTTTTTCACCACCAGCCTGCCCACATCGAGCTGGCGCAGACGCTCCTTGAGCCGCTTC
>JAAYEA010000504.1 GCA_012689325.1 Chloroflexota bacterium | reverse complement strand
GGGTCGAAAGTCCACCATGACCGGCGTGTCGCTCTCGGCGCCCGCCGCCACCGCCCGATCCACGGCCTCCCAACTGGTGCCCATAAAGTGGGCCACCTTGACCCCCACCAGGACGCCGTGGTGGCGCCGAATCGTCTCGGCGCACGGCCCCGGGCTCATGGCCGGAACGTACTGCTCCACCTCATCCACCATACCCGCATCCACGATGTTGAGAAAGGCCAGCACCCTGACCCTGGACCGGCTGATCACCTGCTCCCAGAAGGCGTCGTAGCTCCGCCACCCAGCGCCCCCCGCATCCACCACCGTCGTCGCGCCGTTGGAGAGGGCATGCACATCCGGCGGCAACGAGGCCTTGTACCCGAAGGCGTGCACGTGCATGTCGATGAGCCCGGGGACGACATAGTGCCCCGACACATCGATGGTCCGCTTGGACATTCCTGGGTCGAGGCCTGGCCCCAACGCAACCACGCGGGAGTCGGCGATGGCGACGTCCGCCGCCTCGTCCACCGCGTTGGCCGGGTCGATGACGTGCCCACCCTTCAGCAGCAGATCGTACATATGTCCTCCTTCTGGCAGGCGCGCCTCAGGCCCCGCGTGCCGTATAGCAGTCCTGCAACACGGCCACCGCCGCGTCGACCGCGATCTGGTCCGAGTTATCCAGGATAGTCAGCCCATACCGATGTGCGCGCGCTCGCTCGACCTCATACCCCCCCAACGGAACCTGATCCGCCGTGGGCAAGTAGCCCGCCCATCCGTTGGTGTGGCTCGTGACGATAGTATGGGCAAAGGGCGACCGCTCCATGACCGCCTCGCCGATACGCACAAAGATCTCCCCAGGCAGGCCCACCAACGCGATGTCGCCCAAAGCGATGGCTTGCGTCTGCAGCTTGATGGTCAAGTCCAGTTGGCCGCTCTCGAGCCCCGCCACCAGCTGCCTGGCGCTGTTGAGCCTTCGGAGCGTCCAGAACTCGATGGCCTGCTGCTCGGTCAGCGTGGGGTCATTGGCCGCTTGTCTGGCCTTTGCCAGGTCCGCGGCGGCCGCCGCCTCCAGCGGGGCCAGCGCGGCCCGTGCCTGGGCCAGCGTCGGCGGCTCCTGGACGCGCCACTCGAACCCGCGGTGAGCCACGATCACCCGATCCACCTCCTGCAGCTCGTCGATGGCCAGCGCCGCCTGCGTGGCCGCGCACCCCACGCGAAGGCCGTTATCCACGCAGTCGGCAAAGCTGCCGCGCGGATAAGGATTGATGTCCCCGCTGCAGCCCGCCGCAAACAGCGCCGTCGCCCCCGGCAAGAGCTGCTCGATGGTGCTCTTGGCGTACCCGATATAGTCCGCCGTATAGAGGAGGTTGTCGCCGCCCAGAGTGGTGCCGTGGGACGCATAGCTGCACAACACCGCCAGGGGGCGCTGCCCTTCAGCTGGATCAAAGCGCACCACGTCGGCCCAGGGCCGCGTCGGTCCCTCGCGGTTCACGCCCAGGATCACCTTGCCATCTGGGCGCATCTCACGGCGGTTCATGCCCACGGTGCAGGCCTGCCGACCGTAGCCGATCCGCACGGGCCGCGCAGCGCGTTTGGCCTCCGCCAGCGCGCCGGCCAGCTTGTAGACCACCATGTCGGTGTAGGTCACCACCAGGGGGTCTGCCGACTCCATGGCGTGAAGCAAGGTCTTCGGCGCCCCATGCGTGTGCGAAAAGGCCACCATGATCTGCCCCGCGGGAACCCCGCTCGCTGCGGCAGCGGCCTCCCTTATTCGGTTCGCTCCCGCCACATCGGCGCTCAGCAGGTCCGCGGTGAGCAGTGCCGCTTCGGTCTCGCCGTCGCTCAGGTACAACGCCACCACATGCAGGTCGTCATGGGTGCCCAAGGCCGGCGCCGTACGGCTTCCGTATCCTGCCTGCACCAATCCTGCGGGCGG
>JAAYEA010000503.1 GCA_012689325.1 Chloroflexota bacterium | reverse complement strand
CGCCACCACATGCCCCCAGTCGCGCGCCGCCCGCTGGGCCGCGCCCAGGCGGTCGGCCTGCACCTCGGCGACCGAGCAGCCCAGCAGCCGCGCCATCTCGCCGGGGTGGGGGGTGAGCACCGCGGGGGCGCGCAGCTCGCGCCACCAGCCTGGCGTTTCGGCCAGGCCGTTGAGCCCGTCGGCGTCGATCACCAGCGCCGGGGGGAGCGCGCGGGCGGGGGCGGGCGCGCCGTCAGCGGCGCCGAGAAAGCCGAGCCGCTCCTGGGGCCTCGCCGGGGTCAGCCCCAACAGCCCGCGGATGAACGCCCGCGTCCGCGGGTCCTGCCCCAGCCCAGGCCCCACCAGCAGCGCCTGATAGCCGGGCAGCTCCGAGTCCAGGGCGGCCAGCGCCGCCTCCACCAGCGCCCCCTCCGCGTCGGGCAGCGGCAAAAAAGTGGCCTCGGTGAGCTTGGCCGCCAGGATGGGGTGCAGCGTCTGGGCCGCGGCCAGCGTCACCAGCCCGGCGCCCGCCCGGCTCGCCGCCGCGCTGGCCAGGCAGGCGGCGCCCACGTAGCGGGCCGACCCCGCCACCACCAGCGCCTTGCCAAAGCTGCCCTTGTGGGCATCCGGCGGGCGCAGGGGCAGGCGTTGTCGCACCCCCTGCGGCGTGGCCAATTCGAGCCGGATGTCCCTATCGAGCCCCGCCGGGATGCCGATGTCGGCGATCAGCAGCTCGCCCAGCAGGGCGGCGGCGGGGTAGCGGAACTGCCCAATCTTGGGCAGCCCAAAGGTGACGGTCAGGTCGGCGGGCAGGGCGGCGGGATCGGCGGCGCCGGTGTTGCCGTCGATGCCGCTGGGCACATCCACCGCCACCACCAGCGGGGAGCGGGGAGACGGCTCCGGTGGCCGGTGTGGGACGCAGAGCGGCCGGTCGGCGTCGCTGACGCGGCGCTCCGCCAGCGCCTGTCTCGTCGCTTCCAGTATCTCGAGGAGCGTTCCGCCGATGGGACGCGCCACCCCCGTGCCCAACAGGGCATCGACGATCACGTCGGTCCCGGCGGCCAACTGCCGCAGCCGCGCCAGCCCGGCGTCCTCGCCGCTCCAGGTGGCGGCGAGGCCCAGCTCGGCGGCGCGCGCCCAGTTGGCGTCCTGGGCCACCTCGCGTTTCCAGATATAGAGCCCCACCTGCGCGCCCATCTGCGCCAGGTAGCGGCCGCAGACCAGCCCGTCCCCGCCGTTGTGGCCGGGGCCAACCAGCACAAGAACCGACGCGCCCGCCAGTGCGCATCTAGCCCCGATGGCCTCGGCCACGGCCCGCCCCGCCCGCTCCATCAAGGCGGCGAAGGGCTGCCCCGCGGCGTTCGCCTGGCGATCCAGCTCGCGCATCTGCTCGATGGTGACGATCTTCATGGCAACTCCCTCACAGAACTCACTCATCCAGCGGCGAACCGCTCTATTTCAGCACCAGTGGAAGCCAAGCGCCTACGGGTGCTGGCGTGGCGGTCCATGTGCCCGTCGGCGTGATAGTGTTGGTCGGCGTTGCTGTGCCCGTTGGCGTGAATGTGCTGGACGGGCTGGGCGTCAGTGTCTGCGTCGGCGTGCGAGTTCCCGTCCGGGTAGGAGTGGGGGAGACGGTATAAGTCGGCGTCGAGGTTGCTATTAAGGAACTCGAGTAGACGATCTCTAGCCTGGGCCGCTCTTCTGGATAGCGGTGTTCGGAAGAGAACAGATCATAGTGCGCGCCACCCGACACGACACGCCCTTGCAGCAGCACGCCCAGGTTGGCCCCTGGATTGGCCAGCCACTGCTGCACCAGCGCGGTGATGTCGAAGGCATAGCTCCCCGCGCCGGGCTGGACAAGCTGGGTGGTTGCGGGCTGGCTGGCCCGATCCGCGGCTCCGGTGGCGCCTGGGCTGCCCCATGGCTGACCGGCAGCGGCCTGCTGCCAGGTCGCGCCGCCCTCGCTCCAGGGCCGCAGCACGCGATAGAGGTCCACCGACATGGGCGACGGCCCGCCGTCGCGCACGCCCAGGTGGAGGGCGGCTCCATGCACGACAGCATCGGGCGGCAACTGCCCGGCCAGATCGAAGCGCAGCAAGGCTCTGGCCGCGCCGTCGCCTCGCAGGGTCAGGCTGCCCTGCCCGCCATAACTGGTGTCGGGATACCAGGAGTGCAGGTAGGTGTCAGCCATGCCGGTGTAGCCGCCTACATCCTGGGCGAGGGTGCGCAATTGGCTGGTGGGAGAGGCCAGGACGCGCCCCCAGACGCCGCTGCTGGTGCCGATGTAGAGCGTCAGGGGGCTGCTGTCGCCGATGGCCAGGGAAAAGACGTCCAGTGAGGGCAGG
>JAAYEA010000502.1 GCA_012689325.1 Chloroflexota bacterium | reverse complement strand
CGGGCAAGGAGCTGCTCACCCGCGAGGTGAACGCGGCCATCGAGGGCTTTTTCGCGGGCGGGGCCACCGAGATCGTCGTGGCCGATGGGCACGGCTATGGGGGCGTCAACGGCCTGCTGTTGGACCCCCGCGCCGAGCTGATGCGCGGCTGGCCGACAGGCTACCCGCTGCTGCTGGACTCGACCTACGATGCCCTCGCCTTTGTGGGGCAGCACGCCAAGGCCGGCACCCCGCTCGCCCACCTGGCGCACACCCAGTCGTTCCACTATCTCGACCTGACCATCAACGGGGTCTCCATCGGCGAGTTCGGGCAGGTGGCAATGTGCGCCAGCGAGCTGGGCGTGCGTACCATCCTGTTGACGGGCGACCACGCCGCCACGCTGGAGGCGCAGGCGCTGGTGCCGGGGATCGAGACGGCGGAGGTCAAGCGGGGGACGACGCCGGGCCAGGGCGACGAGCTCCCCCACGACGCCTATGGCAGGCGCAACCTGGGCGCCATCCACCTGCACCCGGAGCGGGCGCGCTCCGCCATCCGCGCCGCCGCCGAGCGGGCGGTCCGCCGGATGGCGACGGAGGAGTTCGGCCTCATCCCGCTGAAGCCGCCCTACGAGCGGGTGGCGCGCTTTCGCAGCGACGCCGACCGCCCGGCCACCATCGCCAGGGAGACCCATCCCACCAGCGTGATTGCCCTGCTGAACCTGCCCTACGACCGGCGGCCCGCCGGCCAGGGGTAGGGGCGCGAGAGGAGCCGACCATGTTCGAGCCGCTGCCCTTCACCGAGCCCGGCCGCTGGATCAGGGCGGGGTTCCATTGCCATACCCTCGAATCCGACGGCGGGCTCTCGCCGGCCGAGACGGTGGCGCGCTATCGGAGGCGCGGCTACCAGTGCCTGGGGCTCACCGACCATCGCTTGGTGACGCCCACGGCGCCCTTCACCGACGGCTCTTTCCTGGGGATCGACGCCACGGAGAACGGCGGCGACCCCGATGTGATCGGCGTGGGGGTGGCGCGGCCTGCGCCCGCCGAATGGAGCCTGCGGGAGCGCTGCCGGGCGCTGGCGGAGCAAGGCGGGTTCACCATCGCCGCGCACCCGCACTATTGCGCCGTGCAGCCCCAGGACTATGTGGAGTGCCCCGAGCTGATGGCGCTAGAGATCCTCAACGCCTATTGCGACGAGGCCTACGCCAACGGGGTCGCCGTGGAGCTCTGGGATATGCTGTTGGGGCTGGGCAAGCGGATCTGGGGCGTGGCCGGGGACGACGCCCACCTCAACCCGAAGAAGCGCTACTATTCGGACGCGGGCCGCGGCTGGGTGGAAATCTGGACGGCGAGCCTCTCCCAAGAGGCGGTGCTGAGCGCGCTCAAGCGCGGGGCCTTTTACTCCACCCAGGGGCCGCGCTTTCGCAGCATCGCCCTGGACGAGCAGGGGGTGCGCATCGACTGCACCCCGGTGCGTGAGGTGCGCTGGCGAACCCACGGCTCGGTGGGGTTCGTGGAGCACGCCTCGGAGGCGGGCCCGCTCACCACGTCGCGGCTGCCCGCCTGGTTCAAGGCGAAACGTTATGTGCGCATCGAATTGGTGGACCACCAAGGCCGCCGAGCCTGGTCCAATCCCGTCTTTCAGGAGCGCTAACCAACCATGTCCCATGACGAACTGGCGCGCCACCGCATCTGTCGCATCGAGACACGTAAGATCGAGATCCGCTATCCGCGCGTGGTGGGGCTGAACGCCCGGCTGGGCATCCACGGCGCCGGGCCCACCGTCCAGGTGCGGGAGGTGCTCACCGACCAGGGGGCGCGAGGCTGGGGGCTTTCGCGCAAGCCGCCGGAAGAGATGCCCGACCTGACCGGCCGCCGCCTGAGCGAGCTGTTCGACCCGGCGGTGGGGGTGACGGCGCCCGAGGCGCTGCCGCTGGACCTGCCGCTGCACGACCTGGCGGGGGCCATCCTCGGCGAGCCGTGCTACCGGATGATGGGGGCGGCGGGCCCGACGGCGCTGCCCTGCTATGACGGGGCCATCTATATGGACGACCTGCTGCCGGAGGAGCGCCCCCGCGGCGTGGCGGCGGTGCTGGAGAACTGCGCCGCCGACTGGGCGCTGGGCTATCGCGCCTTCAAGCTCAAGATCGGGCGGGGCAACCGCTGGATGCCGCCGGAGGAGGGGTTAAGGCGGGACATCGAGGTGACGCGGCTGGTGCGCGAGCGCTACCCGGACGCGGCGCTGCTGGTGGACGCCAACGACGGCTACACCTGCGCCGGGTTCCTCCGCTACCTGGACGCCGTGGCCGATTGCGCCCTCTATTGGGTGGAGGAGCCCTTTCCGGAGAACGCCGACGACCTGGCGCAGTTGCGCACCTTTCTCTGGCGGCGCAGCCCGCGCACCCTCATCGCCGATGGCGAGCGCGACCCCGATATCCCCCTGCTGTTGGACTTGGCGGCGCAGGGGCTCGTCGATGTGCTGCTGATGGACGTGCTGGGGATCGGGCTGACAGCGTGGCGTCGGTGGATGCCCGCCATCGCCGAGCTGGGGGTGGGAGCCTCGCCGCATGCCTGGGGCGACCCGCTCAAGACCCGCTACGCCGCGCAGATCGCCGCGGGGCTGGGGCGCGTTGCCACCATCGAGGGGGTGCCGGGGAGCTGCGCCCAGGTGGACTTGGCGCGCTATCCCCTGGCGGAGGGGCTGCTGCACGTCCCGGACGCGCCGGGGTTCGGCCTGCGGCTGGACGGGAACGCGGCATGAGCAGCAAGGAAACGCTGGGCGGCGAGCCGCACCTGAACCACTGGTACGTGCTGGCGCTCGCGGTCAAGCCGGGTTAGCGCAGGATATGGTACAGCGCCAAGCCAGGTGGGGGAGGCGCGCCGCGCTGGCGGCGCTGTGGTGCATCTGGTGCCTGGCGCCCATGCCGGCGCAGGCGGCGACGTACCTGCCGCGGGTGGCGGGCGGCGCGGTGACCTGCGCGCCGGTTTCTGTCGAGGGGTATGGGGCGCTGATCCCGGAGGGGCCGCCCACCGACCGCCCCGCCGAAGCTCACGCCGACCTGAACCTGGCGCTGCGCGGGTACGTGCGGGCGACGGCCCCAGCGGCGCTGATCGAGCTGGGCGGCGCGGCGGACCCCCGCGCGCCGCAACTGGCGACGCTGGTGGGCGACGGGCGGACGCCCGCGCTGGCGGCGGCGTACCGGGTCCACGACTGGGATTGGGGGAGCAACCAACGCGGCGCGCCCCTCGCCAGCCCGGAGGTGACGCTCTTGGGCCTGCGGACGGCGCCGGGGGAGCCGCTCTATCTCCCCGCCGCTGGGTATGACCTGGGCGGCGGCTATGCGGCGCTGGTGCTCTATGCCAGCGACGACCGGCTGACGGTCAAGTACACCCGCGAGGACAATGTGGTGCAGGGGTATACCTTGCACCTGGAGAACATCTGCGTGGAGCCGGCGCTGCTGGCGCGCTACCGGCAATTGGACCAGGGGGGACGGCAGCGACTGCCGGCGCTGCGGCCGGGGCAGGCGCTGGGCCGCGCGCGCAGCACCGAGGTCAAGGCCGCCATCCGCGACAACGGCAGCTTTATGGACCCGCGCTCGCGCAAGGATTGGTGGCAGGAGCGCTGAGAGAAGAGAGGTGTCTGGTGATCGAATACGACATGATCGTGGTGGGGTCGGGGGCGGGGATGAACGTGGCCTCCAGCGCGCTGGGCCAGGGGCTGCGGGTCGCCGTGGCCGAGCATGGGCTGATGGGCGGCACCTGCCTCAATACCGGCTGCATCCCCTCCAAGATACTGCTTTACCCCGCCGACGTGATCCGCGAGCTGGAGGACGCCGCCGCCGTGGGCGTCATGGGGCGGATACACCAGATCGACTTTCCGCTCATCCTGCAGCGGGCGCGCTCCTTCGTCCGCGAGGGGCGGGACGAGATGGAGCAGGCGATCAAGCAGACCGACCAGCTCAAGGTCTACCGCGACACCGTCGAGTTCGTGGGCGACTATACGCTGCGCGCGGGCCAGGAGACCATCACCGCGCCCAAGATCGTCATCGCCTCGGGGTCGCGCCCCTTGGTCCCCGCGATCCCCGGGCTGGCGGAGGCGGGGTACATCGACAACGTCTCGCTCCTGGAGCTGGACAAGCCGCCAGAGAGCCTGATCATCATCGGCGGGGGGTACATCGCCTGCGAATACGGGCACTTTTTCTCCGCCATGGGCAGCGTGGTGACCATCCTGGGGCGCAACCCGCGGCTGCTCAAGGGCGAGGAGCCCGAGATCTCGGCGGTGGTGGAGCGCCGATTCGCCAGATACGCCATCATCCGCACCAACCACGAGGTGCTGCGGGTGGAGCGGCGGGGCCGCAAAAAGGTGGTCACGGCGCGGGACCGCGGTACCGGACAGACGGCCCAGTTCGAGGCCAGGGAGATCATGCTGGCGGTGGGGCGGCGCTCCAACGCCGACCTGCTCAAGCCCGAGCGGACCGGCGTCGAGACCGACCAGGACGGCTGGATCAAGGTGAACCCGCGCCTGGAGACCAGCAAGCCGAACATCTGGGCGCTGGGCGACGCGCTGGGCAAGTTCATGTACCGTCACACCGCCAACGCCGAGTCGGAGGTGGTGGCGGCCAACGCCCTGACCGAGCACAAGCACCAGATGGACTATCACGCCGTGCCCCACGCCGTCTTTGGCTACCCGCAGGTGGCCGCGGTGGGGATCACCGAGGCGCAGGCGACCGAGGCGGGGTTCCACGTCCTGGTAGGGCGGGCCCGCTACACCGACGTGACCAAGGGCTACGCCATGGCCGAGCCCGATAGCCTGGTGAAGGTGATCGTGGACGGCGAGACCCGCCGCATCCTGGGGTGCCACATCGCCGGCTCGCACGCGGCCATCCTGGTGCAGCAGATCGCTTACCTGATGAACGCCGGCGACCAGGACTATTACCCCATCGCCGACTCGCAGATCATCCACCCCGCCCTGAGCGAGGTGGTGGTCAACGCGCTGGCGAACCTGGCGCCGCCTGGGCACGCGCACCACCATCACCACGAGCACGAGCAGGGAGATGGGCATCCCCACGACGAATGAAAGCAAAGGCCGACGCAACTCGCGTCGGCCTTTTTTGTCGCGCGACTAGCGGGCGTTAGGGAGCCAGCGCCTCGCACAACTGGTTCTGGGCGCCGTGGAACGGGCTGTTCCCCACCTCTTTGAGGATCGCCGTCGCGTCGGGGTAGGGGGTGCTAAAGGTGAGTTGGCCGGCGCCGATGTAGGCGATGCCATAGTGCGGGGCCGTGACGTGCCAGACGACTCCCATGGCTCGCAATCCGACGGTGGGGGGCCCCTCGAAAAAGTTCACGAGGTTGCACATCCCCCAGAGCTCTTTGCCGGTCTCGGGGCTATAGTAGCGGATATCCCACTTGAAGTGCCTGAGCGTCCGAACGATCTGGCCGTCCTTGTCGTATTGATAGGAACCGCTGACCACGCCGCGCCCCTCGGTCCGCACGGTATAACCGTCGCAGGTCTGTTGGTCCTCGGTGTAGTACAGCGGACTCTCGAAGCGCACCGGGGCGTCCGCCAGCGCCACGGAGGGCAGGGCCAGGATGAGGATCGTCACCAACACCGAGAGAGTCAGTCTTGACTTGATCATTTCGACTCCTCCTTGAGAATAGGGGTGTTTGCTCTTGGGCCACACTGTGAGTATAGTGCCCAAGCGTAAGGAAATCGCACCGCCAGCGTAGAATGGAGCCGGGCCGGACACTCCCAGCAGACTGCTAACGCGGTGTAGCCGCCGAATGGAATTCGCCGGCTCAGATTGGCAAATCCCCTCGGGGATTTGCCAGCTTTAGCCAGGGACCTCTGGTCCCTGGCTCTGGTCCCTGGCGCGCCATTCTTGGCAGCTCGGGGACAATAGGCTACAATAGTGTAGGCTTGGTCAGCAATGTGGCTGGGACATGCCGCTGTCCAGCGGAAGGACGACACGATGACGCGTCTTCACCTCTTGCTGCTTGGTCCCTTTCAGGCGATGCTGGATGACCAGCCGTTGCGCGCGCTCGAGTCGGATAAGGGGCGAGCCCTGCTGGCCTACCTGGCCGTCGAGTTCGGCCGCGCTCACCCGCGGGAAGAGCTGGCCGCGCTGCTCTGGCCGGACTGCGCCCCCGCCGCGGGGCGCGCCAACCTCCGCAACGCCCTCTCTGACCTGCGCGCCGCCCTGCGCGACCGCGAGCGGCAGCCGCCAGCGCTGCAAGCCACCCCCGCCGCCATCGCCTTTCGCCCCACCGCAGATGATCAGGTGGACGCGCTCGCCTTTGCAGAGCTATTGGAAGAGCCGTCCGTGGGGCGGCTGGAGGCGGCGGTCGGCCTCTATCGCGGCGATTTCCTGCTGGGTCTGGCGCCTAAGGGGTGCCCTGCTTTCGAGGATTGGCTGCTGTTGATGCGGGAGCGCCTGCGGCGGGGGTACCTCGAGGCGCTGCGGCAGTTGGTGGCGATCTATCAGGCCAGGGGGCAGGGCGAGCGCGCGCTGGAGGCGGCGCGGTGCTGGGCCGAGGCCGACCCTTACGATGAGGGCGCCCAGCGCGAGTTGATGCAGCTATTGGCGCTGGCCGGGCAGCGGAGCGCGGCGCTGGCCCAGTACGAAAAGTGCAAGCAGGCGCTGTCGGCCGAGCTGGGCGTGGAGCCCGAGGCGGCGACGACGCAGCTTTACGAGCAGATCCGCGCCGGCCGCCAGGACCGGGCGGAGGCCGCCCCTCCGTCCGCGCGCCTGCCTACCCCGCTCTTGCCGCTCATTGGCCGGGAGCGCGAGCTCGCGCTGGTGCGGATGTGGCTGCGCGAGCCCGAGAATCGCCTCGTGACGATCCTGGGGCCGGGCGGCGCGGGCAAGACGCGGTTGGCGGTGGAGGCGGCGCGGCTGGCGGCAAGCGATTTCGCGGATGGCGTCCACTTTGTGCCCTGCTCGCCGCTGGCCGCCCCGGAGCTGCTTGCCCCGGCCATCGCGCGGGCCTTGGGCGCTGGGTGGCTGGGCGAGCCAGCCGCCGCCGAGGAGGACCTGCGCCGGCTGCTCGGGCAGCGGCGGGCGCTGTTGGTGCTGGATAGCTTTGAGGCCGTCTTGCCCGCCGCCGCGCAGGTGGCGGCGCTGTTGCAGGACGCGCCCGAGGTGCGGGTGCTGGCCACCTCGCGCATGCGGCTGGGCATCCAGGGTGAGCAGCTCTTTCCGCTCGGCGGCCTGCCGCTGGTCCCCGACCAGGCCCAAGGCGGCGAGTCGGCGGCGGCGGCGCTCTTTATGCTGGGCGCGCGGCGGGTGCGCCCGGGCTATGCGCCCAAGGCCGAGGACCGGCCGCACCTGGATCGCATCTGCCAGTTGGTGGACGGCGTGCCGCTGGCCCTGCTGTTGGCCTCGTCGTGGATGCAGTTGCTCTCGCCCGCCGAGATCGCCGCCCACATCGCGCAGGACGCCGGTCACGGCCTCGAGTTTCTCGCCGCCGATTGGCAGGACGTGGAAAAGCGGCAGCGCTCCATGCGGGGCGTCTTGGACCACTCCTGGAACCTGTTGGCCGAGCGTGAGCGCCTGGCCCTTACCGCCCTGGCGGTCTTGCGCGGGCGCTTTTCCGCCGAGGCCGCCGAGCAAGTGGCCGGCGCGACGCTCCGCGACCTGTTGCACTTGGTGGACAGCTCGCTCTTGCACCGCGCCGCCGGCGGGCGTTACGAGCTGCACGACCTGGTGCGCCAGTACGCCGAGCTCCGGCTGCGGGAGCGCCCCGAGCTGGCGCAGTCCGCGCGCGACCGGCACGCCGAGTACTATGCCGGTGCGCTGGCGCGGTGGCGGGAGGCGCTCTGGAGCCCTCAGGAGCAGCTGGCCCTGCGGGAGGTCGAGTCCGAGATGCCCAACATCGTGCCTGCGTGGGGCTGGGCGGCCCAGCGGCAGCGGAGCGACTGGCTGATCCGGGGCGCGGACGGGCTGGGCGGCTTCCTGTTGCACCAGAGCCGATTGGAGGAGGGGGCGCAGCTCTTTGCGCAGGCGGCGGCGGCGCTGCGCGACGCGCCGGAATCGGGCGAGGGCTGGCGCGCCCGGGCCAAGCTGACGGGCTGGCAGGCCGGCTTTGACCTGGCCCGGGGGCGCGTCTCGCTGGCGGCGCAGCGGCTGCGCGAGGCCTTTGGCTATCTCGGCGAGGCCGAGCGGGCGGGAGAGGAGATCACGGCGGAGCGGGCCTCGCTCTGCCACCGCCTCGGCAAGACGCTGATGGGGCTGGGCGCCGAGATCGAGCGCGAGCTGCAGGCGGGAGACCAGCCCGCGGAGCGGGAGGAGGCGCCCGGCGAACAGTCGCGCCTGGCCGAGGCGCGGCGCCTCTACGAGCGCAGCCTGGCGCTCTCGCGGCAGGCGGGCGACCGCGCGCTGCTGGCCACGACGCTGACCGACCTGGCGGCGGTGGCGGCGCGGCAGGGACGGCAGGACGAAGCGTGGGACCATCAGCAGGAGGCGCTGGCCCTGTTGCGGGAGCTGGGCGCGCCCACGCCGCTTTTCCAGCAGGCCCTCGCGGCGGGGACGCTCTATGCCGAGGACCAGGGGCGCTACGACGACTCGCGGCGGCTCGTGCGGGAGGCGCATCGGCTCTTTTCAGAGATGGGCGAGGCCGCGGCGGCCATGCCCACCGCGCTGGCGGCGATGGCCTTTACTATACCGGCCAGTTGGCGGAGGCGCACCCGTTCTATGAGCGCAGCGTCGCCGCCTGCCGGTCGTTGGGCTTGCAGCGCGAGCTGGCGCGCACCCTGGTGCTGCTGGGCCGCAACCATCTGCACCTGGGCCAACCGGCGGAGGCGCGGCAGGAGCTGGAGCGCGCGCTGGCGCTCTCGGAAGAGCTAACGTATGAGGAGAACGCCATCGCCGCCAGCATCCGGCTTGGCTACCTCTCCGTCTATGAGGACAAGCTGGCCGAGGCGGAGCGCTGGCTGGGGCGCTGCCGGAGCGCCTATGCCCAGCGGGGCATCGCCGAGTACCTGTACATGGTCTGGATGCTGCAGCAAGACCTGGCCGCGGCGGGCGGCGACTGGGACCGCTTCCGCGAGGCCTGGCTCTGGCTGACGCGCCAGTTCATTGACCGCGGCGCCTATGCCATCGCGCCGCACCTGGCCGCCCTGGCCTGCGCGCTGGCGCAGCGCGGGCAGGTCGAGCGGGCGGTAGAGCTCTACGCCCTGGCGAAGCGGCGGCCCTGGGTGGCCAACTCGGCCTATTACCAGCAGGTCCACGAGCGGCGGGTGCGCGAGCTGGCCTCGTCGCTCCCGGAGGCCGTCCGGCGCGCCGCCGAGGAGCGGGGCCGCGCGCGGGATTGGGAGCCCGTCGTCCGCGAGCTGGTGGCGGAGCTGGCCTAGCGCCCCGCGCTGGGACCGCGCGGACACGAACCACCCAAAGAGAGCAGGGGCTGACCCGGCTTGTGTGTGGTTGGTGTGTTTCGTGGCGGATTACCGGAAGAACATCGTGAGGAGATGCCAATGACCCAATGGGAAGGGATCCTGAATCGCCACGCCAACCTGCCCGACCTCTGGGGCGAGGGGGCCATCTTTGCCTTTTCCGGGCTGGACGGCGAGACCAATGCCGCCAGCGGTTTCGTGGGGACCTACGGGCGCGAGCCCTATCAGGTGCTCTTGCACACGCCGCGGCGGCGGATACTGGAGGTGAGGCCCGTTGCGCCGGGGCGGGCCCGCGTGGCCACGGGCGACGTGGTGGCCGTCGAGGTCCCGGGCGGGCTGCTGGTGCAGGCGTGGGCCGCCTGGCACACCCTGATCGGGATGGCCCCCGAGGGGACGGCGCTGGCGCTGCGGATGGAAGATGGCCCGGCGGCGGAGTGGCAGGACGACGCGGCCGTCTCGGCGGACGCGGAGCATGGCGAGGCCCTGGCGCTGGCGCGGGCGGGCGAGCGCTTCGCCCTGGCCTATGGGACGACCGCGGAGCAGGCGCTGGGCCGGGCGCGGGCGGGGCTGGCCGCCGACCTGGCAGCGACGGTGGAGGCGCGGCTGGCCTTCTATGGACGCACGCCCTCTCTCGCCGACCCGGGGCTGGGGCGGCTGCTGAACAAGTGCTGGAGCGTGATCAAGGTCAACGCCCTTTCGCCCGAGGGGGTGATCCGGCAGCGCTGGTCCACGCCGGACCGCGTGCCGCACCGCGACATGTGGCTGTGGGACTCGGTCTTTCACACCCTGGCGGTGAACCGGCTGGACCCGCAACTGGCCTGGGAGTACCTCAAGTCGGTGCTGGACGGGCAGGGCGAGGATGGCATGATCGCCCACCAGCACCGGGTCAACGGCTGGCGCTCGCGCATCACCCAGCCGCCGCTGTTGGGCTGGGGCGTCTGGGAGAATTACGGCTACCTGCGCTCCAAGGAGGCGCTCGAGTATGCGCTGCCGCGGCTGGAGCGCTACCTGGAATGGGATCTGGCTCACCGCGACGCCGACGGCAACGGGCTGGTGGAGTGGCTGCGCGAGGGGGATACGCGCTGCCGCTCCGGCGAGTCGGGGCTGGACAACTCGCCGCGCTTCGATAACGGCCTCCCCGCCGACGACGTGGATTTCTCCACCTTTCTCGCGGAGGACATGCGCTACACGGGGCTGATCGCCCGCGAGCTGGGGGACGAGGCGCGGGGCCAAGCCTGGCTGCGCCGCGCCGCCGAGACCTCGGCCAAGGTCCACGCGCTGCTCTGGGACGAGCGGGCGGGGTTCTATTGCGACCGCTACCTGAGCGGCGGGCATTCGCCGGTGCGGGCGGTGAGCGGGTTCATGCCGCTGCTCCTGGCCGATATCCCCGCGCCGCACGTGGACGGGCTGCTGCGGGCGCTGCGCGACCCGGCGCAGTTCGGCACGGCCTTTCCCATCCCCACCGTGGCCGTCTCGGACCCGAGCTGGAGCACGGACATGTGGCGGGGGGCCACCTGGGCCAACATGAACTATCTCGCCATCCGCGGGCTGCGCCAGCAGGGGCAGCTCGGCGCCGCGCGGGAGCTGGCGCAGCGGACGGTGGAACACGTGGGCAAGTACTATGAGCGGTTCGGCGCCATATTCGAGTTCTTTGACGCCAAGGACCAGCTCCCGCCGACGCAGTGCGACCGCAAGGGGCCGCACCAGGAGCCCTACAACATCCGCCGCAAGATGGACTCGATCCGCGACTATCAGTGGACCGCGGCGGTGACGGCGGCGCTGCTGCTGGAGGGGGCGGGCTAGTTTCACCAATTCGCTACATGACCTTCACGATTTCCTCACATCGCGCCGCTATACTGGGGCTGTAAGGCAAGGAGAACATGCCCCCCCGCCAAGCGGCGGGTCAAACGAGCGACGGAGGAAAGAAGATGAAGATCCAGAGATGGGCCCTGATTCTGGTGGGCGTGGTGGTCTTGGTGGCGTTCTCGGCGGGCGCGGCCCTGGCGGCGCAAGGCGTGGCGGCGGCGGCTCGCGGCATCGGCGGGGCGCGGCAGCCGGCCGTGGTTGCCGAGCTGACCCCCGCGGAGGCCGCTGGGCTGCTGCTCATGCGGGAAGAGGAAAAGCTGGCCCACGACGTGTACGTGACGCTCTACGACCAGCGGAACCTGTCGATTTTCCAGCGGATCGCCAACTCGGAGTCGGCGCACACCAGCGCGGTCAAGACGCTGCTGGATCGTTACGGCCTGACCGACCCGGTGGGGGACAACGCCGTCGGCGTCTTGGAGAACGACGAGCTGCAGGCGCTTTATGACCAGTTGGTGGCGCAGGGGAGCGCGTCCCTGGAGGGCGCGCTGCGGGTCGGCGCGGCTATCGAAGAGATCGACATCCTGGACCTGCAGGAAGAGATGGCGCTGACGGACAAGGCCGACATCCTGCGGGTGTACCAGAACCTGCTGAACGGGTCCACCAGCCACCTGCGCGCCTTTGTGAGCACGCTGGAGCGGCAGACGGGCGAGGCCTACGAGCCGCAGTACATGACCCAGGCCGCGTATGAAGGGATCATCGGGGCGAGCTCTGGCGGCAACGGCGGGCGCGGCGGGGGCAATGGCGGCGGCAATGGTGGTGGCCGCGGCGGTAGGTAGGCAAAAGGGATTCGGTAGGGACAATTCATGAATTGTCCCTACCGGCAAGCAGAAAAAAGGCCTCCGAGTTCTACAAGAACTCGGAGGTCTCTTTCTATCCCGACCCCTCGCACGCCGTGATGAGGTCGGCGCAGGTCGTCGTGCTGCCGTAGAGCGTCTCCACCCGGCGGACGGAGGCGAGGAGGATCGTCTCGTCCGCCAGGGTGTCGGCGTTCTCGATGGCGTTGGTGCCGTCGCGCAGGAGGATGACGTTGTAGCCGCGCTCCTGGGCCATGGCGACGATGCCGTAATCGCGGTTGAGCACGCAGATATTGGCGGCGAACCCGCAATAGATCAGGTGCAGCAGGCGGCGGGCGCGGCAGAGGCGGTGGAGCTGCTCGCCGGTGGCGATCACCCATTCGCCGGGGAGCGGCTCCAGGCACGCGATGATGCGCCGCTCCCGCTTGAGCCGCTCGGTATAGGGAAAGAAGACCTGCGCCGGCGGCGCGAATTGGGCATAGGCGCCCTGGCGGCGGCGAAAGGGGCGCGGCGGCCAGTCGGGCTCGGGGCGCTCCTGGCCGAAGACGGTCTCATCGCCGGCGTAGCGGGTCCACTGGGGGTATTTGCGCGCCGTCTGCGGCGAGGGGGCGTGGATGACCGTGATCCCGGCGCGGCGGCAAGCGGCCAGCGCCGGGACGAGGCGCTGCTCGATGGTGGCGGTGGCGCGCTCCAGGTGGCTGGTGATGTGGTGCAGGTCCCAGCAGTCCACCAGGACCAGCGCCGTCTGGCCGAGGGGGAGCGACCAGGTCTGCTCGACATAACCGAGCTCCTCCTCGCGGCAGGGGCCGGTGGGGTTGATGTGCAGTCGGAACTGGCGCACCGGCAAGACGATCTCGGACATGGACGCCTCCTTTCGGCAGACAAGTGCGGCGCAAGCCAACTGGCTTGCGGCCATGCATGGCGCGCAATCCGGAGGATTGCGCCACGAGCGCGCCACGGGTCACGAACTGACCACCAGCTTGCCCGCGGGGCCGCCGCGAGGCAGGGTGATCTGCAACGTCCCCGGCCAGGGCGAGTCGCTGGGGACGGCGCGGCCGTTCCAGGTGGCGCGGTAGCTTCGCGACGGGTCCATGGTCGCCAGGACGGTGCTGGAGCCGCTGCCGGCGATGACCAGCGTCGCCTCCAGGCGGGTCCGGTCGGGCGCCCAGGCCTGCTCCATGATCCAGGCGTCCAGCCCGCCGGTGAGGCGGCCGGGGCGGTGGTAGGCGTTGAACCAGGCCAGCACCGGCGAGGAGAGGCCGGAGAACTGGTGCCACCCCGCGCCACGCCCCGAGGCGACGATGAAATGCTCGAAGCAGTGGTACGAGTCGTCCACCTCGGCCTTCCAGACCTCCAGCCCGGTGCGGGCGATCTGCAGCGCCTCGGCGGATTTGCCCAGGTCCAGCAGCGCCTTCCAGTAGAACCACTGGTGCGGCATCCAGACCGCGCCGTTCCAATAGCCGTCCACCCGGTAATAGGGCGCGGACTGGTCCACGGTGGAGAGCCCGATGCGCGTCCAGAGGTGGTCGGGGGAGACGAGGCGCTGCACCAGGCTGGCCTGTTGCTTGGGGGTGCAAATCCCGGCCAGGAGCGGCGAGGCGCCATCGAGCCCCATGTCATAATTGAGGCCGCTCTCGTGGCGAAGGATGCCCGTGGGCTGGCCGTGGGCGTCGTGGCAGACGTAGCCGAAATAGCCGCTGGCCTCGTCCCAGGCGTGCTTTTGCAGCGCCTCGGTAAAGGCCTGGATGTCGCGATCGTACTCGGCGAAATCCTCGGTGACGCCCAGCGCGGCCGCCGCCATGCGCAGGATCTTGGCCGTGCGGATGGTGTGGGCCGTGGTCACGGCGGGCGCGGTGGTGGGCTCGAGCTGCCGGGCGTGGACCGCCACCTGCGGCGGATAGTCATCCCAGCCGCCCGAGTTGTAGAAATAGTCCCAGGTCTTGAGCAGGTTGCTGGGCAGCGCGCGGGTGGTGGAGCTGCCGAGCCGCCCGGCCATGAAGCGGTGGTACTGGCGCAGGCGGGGGTAGAAATGGGCCAGCAGCTCGCGGTCCTGGGTGCGGTTCCAGAGCTCCAGGAAGGCATAGTGCTGCACCGGCACGGCGCTGCCGTGGTGGATAAAGGCGCACTGGTCGTCGCCCGGCTCGGTCATGTAGGCGTTGAGGCAATCCACCGCCCGCCGGACGTCCAACTCCAACAGGCCCAACGCCACAAAGCCCGAATCCCAGGTATAGAGCGAGTCCCACCAGCGCCCCGGCGAGTTGTGGCGGATGAAGGAGCGCTTGACATAGACGGGATAGACCAGGTTGGTGAGGACCGTGGCGGCCATGCGCTCCTGGGAGAAGCGATACGGCTCGGCCTGCGGGCTGCTCGTCGGCTGGGCGCGCTTGGCCCGGGCCGCCGTGTAGGCCGCCTCCCACCCCTCGGGCTGCGCGGCAAAGTCGCGCACCGCCTCGGCCACTGCCTCGCGGGAGCCGTCGCAGACCAGGGCATAGACGGCCTGCTGGCTATGGGGCGCCAGCGGGATGGGCCGCAGGAAGACGTTGGTATAGTGGCCGTCGCCCTGGCCGCGCAGCGTCTTTTGCACGTGGTGGTGGACGGTGAGGCGCATGGTGGTGTCCAGCTCGTCGGTGAAGAACTGGCGCACCTCATAGATGGGATAGTGCCAGGCCAGCCCGTAATAGTTGGCGATGTCGCCGTATTTGAGCAAGAGGCTGTTCGGCAGCTCGCCGGGGATCAGCTCGGGGACCACGGCCCACTG
>JAAYEA010000501.1 GCA_012689325.1 Chloroflexota bacterium | reverse complement strand
CGGTTTGCCCCCGAACTGGTCAGGGACGATGGTCGCGCCGGCCCCTGGGTAGCCCACGCCCGGGCACTCGCCGGCGACCGTGCAGGCCCGTCAGGTTTCCCCTCTGCTTTCCCTGACGGGCCTTTCCTTTTCCTCCGTTTCCAGTTTTGCCACGTGGCAAGAACGAACTGCTGCAACAGGTCACGCGCCCCGTCGGCCTCCCACTCGCTTCGATACAGCAAGCGCTGCATCCGGTCCGGGATCGCATCCCCCACCGCTTCCGCAAGCTGCCAGCCGTTCTTCCGGCCCACCTGCGCCAGCAAACCACGCAGATACTTCATCGCCTGGACCCGAGGCTCGCTCCGCCCAGTCAGACCCGCACTACCTACCAACACAAGGGGGAACTGAGCCGATTTGGCCCTCTCTTGCGATTCCGCTACAATGGGCTCCACCAACCTGCTCCCCGCAGCAACTGCATTTGCGGAACGGGGCATCGTTCCCGTGCGTGGAATTCAGTGGCCGACAAGGCCCTCGGAAGGAGAGATAATGGCAGCCATCAAAGCTGTGTATATGCAGACCGATCTAGAGGGCGTCGCCGGCATAGATGATTGGGATCCACGGTTCAAGGATTATGCCAACCTTGCGGAGGGAGTCAGGGAGCGCTTGGAAATGCAGCGCCTGATGACGGGCGAGGTAAACGCCGCCGCAGAGGGACTTTTCGAGGCTGGGGTGGAGAATATCCTGATCAATGACTCACATGGTCCAGGGAGGACGCTTCTCGTCGAGGAGCTGATCCCGGGCGTGAGGATCGGGCGCGGCAAACCCAAGCCCGCTTTCTTGCTGGGGCTGTCCTCTCGATTCGATGCCCTGGTCCAGGTGGGCATGCACCCGATGGCTGGGACGCCCAGCGGATGCCTGGCTCACACGATGAGCCGCGGTCTCGTATTCCGGGCCAATGGTCGCGAGATCGGCGAGATGGAGATCACCGCCTACATCGCGGGCGCCGTGGGCATCCCCTGGATCTTTACCTCCGGCGACCTGCACGCTTGCCGGGAAGCGGAGCGGTGGGTCCCAGGGATCGCCACGGCCCCGGTCAAGGAGGGCCTGGCGGAAGCCTGCGCCATCCACCTGGCGCCGGAGGACGCGCGCAAGCTGATCCGAGAGCGAATCCAGGAGGCGGTGGCGCGAGCGGCCCAAATACCCCTGCTGCCCCAGGAACGCCCCGTGGTCTTGGAGGTCGTCCGAGACACCCCATGGCCCGCGGAGCTGAACCCTGGCGCCGAGCGTGTGGACGCCTTTACGATCCGCTACCGCGGGGCCAGCTTTTACCAGGTGTTCCACCACTACAGATTTGGGGAGCCTGACTATCCGCTACCGGGCTAGCGGCCGGAGCGGGATGTGGTCCGCGCAGCGCATGGCCCTTACTGGGGTGACCCATTGTACCAATACGCAGATCGGAGGCGAAGGTGATGGATTCGAGCGACGCAGCGGCGTGGGCCGTCCTGCACCCGGACTTGATGATGCATTCGTATCTTCAGCCGCTTGTGGCCCAAGCCTGCAAACGACGCACGGCGGAATACGAGCAACTCCGGACGGCAGAGCAGATTGCCACCTACCAAGAGAGCAGGCACCGATTCTTTGTGGAGAATCTAGGGGGATTCCCTGAGCGCACCCCGCTGAACCCCACGGTCGTCGGCGAGATCAAACGCGATGGCTATCGCATCGAAAAGATCTTGTTCGAGAGCCAACCCCAGCATTACGTCACCGCGGCGATGTATCTCCCGCAAGCCGTGGGGCAACATCCCTGCGTGCTCGTACCGTGTGGCCATGCCCAGAACGGCAAGGCGGGAGTGCTGTATCAACGCGTTTGCACCCTTCTGGCGAGGAATGGCTTGGCTGCGTTCTGCTACGACCCCATCGGTCAGGGCGAACGCTCTCAGCTCCTGGACAGCGCCGGCAAGGCCAAGTATGGCTGCACGCAAGAGCACACCATCCTGGGCATGGGGTCCATCCTGCTGGGCATCAATACGGCGCGCTATAGGATCTTTGACGGGATGCGGGCACTGGATTATGTGGTCAGCCGCCCGGATGTCGATCCCACGAGGATCGGTTGCACCGGCAACTCGGGCGGAGGGACCCTCACCAGCTACCTCATGGCCCTGGATCCCAGGATCGCCTGTGCGGCGCCGAGTTGCTACCTCACGTCGTTTGAGCGGCTGCTGATGACGCACGGGCCCGGCGATGCCGAGCAGGAGATCTATCGCCAGCTCGCCTTCGGCATGGACCATGCCGACTATGTGATCATGCGCGCGCCCAAGCCTACGCTGATGTGCACGGCTACGCACGACTTTTTTGACATTGGCGGGGCGTGGGACACGTTCCGACAGGCGAAGCGGATCTATGCCCGACTGGGCTTCCCGGAGCGAATGGATTTGGTGGAGACAGACGCATCGCATGGGTTCTCTGCTACCCTTCGCGTGGCCGCCGTTCGCTGGATGCGACGCTGGCTGCTGGGGATCGATGACGCCGTGACCGAACCGGATCTCCCGGTCCTGAGCGACGAGGATCTGCAGTGCACGCCGCGTGGACAGGTCATGCTCATGGACGGCGCCCGCTCATCCTTTCAGATCAATCTGGACCGGGAGAGCTCGCTGCGAGCGCAACGCCAGGCGCTCTGGCAGAGCACGCCGCGGAAAGAGGCGCTGGGCAGGGTGCGCGAGATCGCGGGGGTCCGAGCGCTGGACGCTCTGCCCAAATGTGGCAGTCAGCGGATGGGCGCCATCGAGCGGGGCGGCTATCGCCTCGAAAGGTGGTTGCTGACCCCGGAGGAGGGCATCGCGCTGTCGGCCAGCGCCTACGTGCCGCCGCAGCCAGACCAGGAGGCCTATCTATATCTCAACGGGGAAGGTCAGGAGGCGGACGCCGGCCGTGGCGGCGCCGTCGAAAAGCTGGTCTCCGAGGGCCACGTGGTCCTGGCGGTTGACCTGCGTGGCCTAGGGGAGACCGTGCGATCCAACCAAGTCCACAACAACTATTTCGTCGCCTATCTGTTGGGCAAGTCCTATATCGGCATGCGTGTGGAGGACATCCTGAGCTGCGCCCAATTCCTGGCCGGCTATGTGGACGCGGCTGCGCCTTGCCGGGTCCACCTGGTGGGCATCGGCGAGTTCGGGCTGCCGGCGCTGCATGCCGCGGCGTTGGAGCCGCAGCTTTTCGCTTCGGTCACGTTGCGACGCACCTTGGCCTCGTGGACCAGTCTGCTTCGCATCCCTGACGACTGCTGGGCCAAGCTGGTCAACACGATGCATGGTGCCCTGCAGACGTATGATCTGCCGGACCTGGTCGGGTTGCTGCCACCCGGCAAGCTCGTGATCGAGGAGCCAGTTGATGCCGCCGGCAGGATTTGTGCTGAGCCAGGTTCAGCCGATGAAGAGTAGGCTCCACTTCTGGCTGTGGGGCAACGGCAGTGTCCTGGAGGAACATCGCAGCCGCCGGTTCCGTGGGATGGCCCACATGTGGGCTTTGTGCGCGAGCAAAGCGCCGTTCGACTGCGCCGCGCCGTGGGCTCGGTTGGGGGCCAAACGTGCAGAGCAGGCTGAGCGTCGCCGCCAGTTGACCGCGGCGCGCCAGGCCCGAGAAGAGACCCATCAGCGATTCTGCCAACTGCCACCGGACCTCACCCTTGCCGGTTCTGGCAGTTGCCTAACGGAACGAGGCGTTGTCGCGACGCCGAATAGGCCATTCAGGTTTGTCAGGCCCCAGTGGCCTCAGAGAGGAGCTTCATGAGCAGACCCAAGATCGTGGTCATCGGCGCCGGGAGCATGCTATTCGCCAAGCAGTTGCTGGTGGGCATGACCCGCGTGCCGTCGTTTCAGGGTGGAGAGCTGTGCCTGGTGGACCTGGATGCCGCCAAGTTGGCCGTCATCGAACAGGTGGCCCGCCGCCTGGTGGCGGCCAGCGGCGCGAACCTTGCCGTGACCGCTTCCACCGACCGGCGCGACGTGCTTCCCGGCGCAGACTTTGTGATCCTGGCCTTTGCCGACCGCGGCATTCACTTCCGAGGACTGGAGTGTCGCGTCTCGGCCAAATATGGCGTGCTGATGCACTCTGGCGATACGGTGGGGCCCGGGGGGATCTTCCGCACGCTGCGTACCATCCCCACGGCGCTCCGGATCGCTGGCGATGTGGCCGAGCTGTGCCCGCAGGCGTGGATTCTGAACTATACCAACCCCACTGCCGCCGTGGGCACGGCGCTGCGCCGCTACACGGACTGCCGCTTCATCGCCCTGTGCGACTTTCACGTCATGCCCCAATACAAGGAACGGCTCTTGCGCCTTTGCGGATTGGCGGGGGAGCGCGTGCCTCAGGAGTTGTTGGACGCGGTGCACCTGAAGCTGGCGGGGGTCAACCACTTTACCTGGATGACCGACTTCTCGCGGGGCGGCGAGAGCCTGTTCCCCGCGCTGCATCAAGCGCTGGTGCGGGAAGAGGCCGCCGAGCCGGGCTACCGCGCGGTGCGGCAGTTGATGGAAGCCTTTGGCGCGTACCCCACGCTTTTCTGGCACACGGTCGAGTATCTGCCCTACTTTCAGGGGCGGGGCAAATCGCCGGGTTCCTATGTCGCGGACCTGTGGGACGAGCAGGAGCGGTGGCGGCGCTATGACCGGTTCTGGGCCGACATGCGGGGTTATGCCTCCGGGTCACTGCCGATCGCCGAGCTATCGGACAGCATCCACGACACAGAGTACGTGTTGCGCGTGATCAATGCCATACTCACCGATGCCGGGGAGATGTTCTACATCAATGTGCCCAATCGAGGCACCGTGACGAACCTGCCGGACGAGGCCGTGCTGGAGCTGGCCTGCCGGGTGGGCCAGGGAGGCTATCAGCGACTGCCCTTCGGCCCCCTGCCGGAGGCGGTGGTGGGCGTCACCCGGCCGGTGATCGCCGAGCACGAGCTGGCGGTGGAGGCGGCAGTGACCGGCTCGCGGACGACGTTGCTGCAGTCTTTTCTGGTGGATCCGCTCATCGCTTCCATAGAGGACGCGCAGAACCTGATTGCCGAGCTACTGGACGCGGAGCGGGATGCGCTGCCCAAGATGTGGCAGCACTAGGCTACGCCGTCCTCCCGCCGGCACAGCAGTCACGTCAGGGATCGCCATAGGGACCTCGCCGGACCGGCTTCACCCCCAATCCTTGCGGGCCACTTTCCCAACATTGGCGTTGGTCTGCACGTGAGCGCTCACAGCCGCGCATGGAAGCAAAGAGGCGATGTCCGCAGTGGATGGCGTCGTCAGACATGGAGCCAAGTCAGACCCGCCACGTGCCGCGTAGCCTGCCATTTGACAGGGGGTGGTGCCTTCCTATACTGGAGCCAGATGCCTTGTCGGTTTGGCGCCGTGAGTACGGTGGTTCGCAAGAAGGGAGGAGACGTCACGACAAAACGGCCTTCTGTATCCATCGATGTGGAGCAACTAGAGAGGAGCATCAAGGTGAAAGAGATCAGTCGTCGGAGGTTCTTGCGGGCGTCCGCCATGATGGCGGTGGGCGCGCTGGCAGCAAGCTGTGGGCAGCCCACGGCGCAGGTCATCGAGAAAGAAGTGCCCGTCGAAAAGATTGTCAAAGAGACGGTGGTGGTGGAGAAGCAAGTCCCCGTCGAAAAAGTGGTCAAGGAGACGGTCGTCGTTCAGAAAGAGATCGTCGTGGAAAAGGTGGTCACCGCGACGCCTATCCCCGCCAAGTTCCATGAGGCCCCCATGCTCGCCGAGCTGGTCAAGGCGGGCAAGCTGCCGCCGGTGGACGAGCGTCTCCCGGAGGATCCCAAGGTCCAGGATGTGGTCGAGGAGATCGGCCAGTACGGCGGCACCTTGCACCAGATCCGTCCCGTTGCCGATCCCATCGGTATTTTCGAGACAAGATTCTTCTACCCCAACCTGGCGCGCTGGAATGCGGCGGGGTCGGAAATCGGCCCTCATGTGGCCAGCGGCTGGGATGTGGACGCGAAAGGCACGACTTTCACCTTCAATCTGCGGAAGGGGATGAAGTGGTCGGATGGAGCGCCCTATACCGCCGATGACCTCTTGTTCTACTATGAGGATGTCCTGCTGAACAAGGACCTGACGCCCAGCATCCCCGCTTACCTTCTGACCAAAGGACAGCCGGTCAAGATCGAGAAGATCAGCGATTACGTGGTCCGCTTTTCCTTCGCCAGCACCCATGGGCTGTTCATGATCCTCACCGCCACGAACTGGGGCGTGATGCAGATGGGGTACTGCAAGCACTATCTGTCCCAGTTCCATCCCAACTACGTGGCCAAGGACAAGCTGGATGCCATGACCAAGGAGGCGAGCTTTGAGTTCTGGCATCAGCTCTTCAGCGACAGACGATCCATGGTCGCCAACACCGAATTGCCGGTGATTTATCCCTGGCAGTGGGAGGCCGTGGCGCCTCAGAACCCCCGCCTCGGCGTGCGGAATCCCTACTACTGGGTGGTCGATCCCGAGGGGAATCAGCTGCCCTATATCGACAGGCTCTCCGTCGAGTCCGTGGAAAGCGCGGAGGTGTTCGATGTGCGGAGCATCGCCGGCGAGGTCGACTATCAGGAGCAGTACACGCGGTTCAAGAACTATTCGCTCTACATGGAGAACAAGGAAAAGGGGGACTACCGCGTCATCCTGTGGCCGAAGGGTTACGTGACGGACAGCGCGCTCTCCTTGAACGTTGCTCACGCGGACCCGGTGTACCGGGAGATCTTTGGGGACAAGCGCTTCCGTTATGCCCTCTCTCTCGGCATCAACCGCGCTGAGATCATCAAGGCGTTGTACCTTGGACAGTCTGAGCCATTCCAGGTGTCGCCACTGAGGACCTCGCCCTTCTACTGGGAGGAATATGCCACGTGGATGACCGAGTATGATCCGAAACGGGCCAACGCCTACCTCGACGAGATGGGCCTGACGAATCGCGACAGCGATGGATACCGGCTCCGTCCCGATGGCAAGCGCATGACCATCGTCTACGAGTTCTACGCCGACCTGGGTCCCTGGCAAGAGATCGGAGAGTTCTTGACTGCCCAGTGGAAGGAGCTCGGGCTGGAGATCGGCGTCAAACGATACGATTCCAGCTTGCGCACCACGCGCCTGGGCGCCAACGAGCACGACTTGACCGTCTGGACCGGAAACGCCGAGTTTTACCCCATCATCGAGCCACGCTACTTTATGCCTTATAACCCCAACGCCTCGAAGGGCATGGTTCCTTGGGCGAGGTGGTATGAGAGCGGCGGCAAATCCGGTGAGGAGCCCACCGGCGATGTCATGAAGACAGTCGAGCTGTACGAGCAGATCAAGGACACGACCGACTTTGAGGAGCAGAAGCGGCTCTTCCGCCAGATGCTGGAGCTGAACAAGGAGAACCTCTGGACCATCGGCATCTGCACTTCGCCGCCCGAGGTTGCGCTCGTCAAGAACAACTGTCGCAACGTGCCCGAGGAGGCCGTGAGCGACTGGCCACTATGCACCCCTGGCAACACGGCGCCTGACCAGTTCTTCTTCAAGAGCTAAGGCAAGCTTCCCGCCTCCCAGCAGGATCCGGTAGGCCGCCAGCGACGGCTTGGGGAGGGGGCTCGGCACCCCGGGCTCCCTCCCCATGTCTCGGAATCAATAGCCAGAGGAGAGGCATTCATATGCTGCGCTACATCTCGCATCGTGTCTTGATGATGATCCCCATGTTGATCGGCATCTCCTTGGTGTCATTTCTGGTCATCGAGCTGCCGCCAGGGGATTTTGTGAGTTATCGTATCGCGATCATGGAATCCGGCGGCGCCAGTGTCGAGCAGGCTACCATCGACGCGCTCAGAAACCAGTACGGGCTGGATCTTCCGCTATATCGCCGTTATCTGCGCTGGGCAGGGAATGTCCTGCGCGGTGACTTTGGGCTCTCCTTCACCTACAACAAGCCGGTCAAGGAGCTGATCTGGGAGCGCTTGGCGCTGACGGTCGTGATCAGTTTGACCACTTTGCTCTTTACCTGGGTCATTGGCTTTTTCGTGGGTATCTATTCCGCCACGCATCAATACTCTCTGGGCGACTATGCCTTCACTGCGATGAGCTTCGTCGGCGTCGGCATCCCCGACTTTTTGATCGCGATTGTGATCTTGTGGTTCGGTTATTCTTGGTTCGGGGTCAGCCTCAGTGGGCTCTTTTCGCAAGAGTTCGCCTCCGCCCCGTGGAGCTGGGCCAAGTTTCTGGACATGCTGAAGCATCTCTGGCTGCCCCTCCTGGTCTTGGGCGTTGGCGGAACCGCCGGCATGATCCGCACCATGCGCGCGAACGTGCTGGACGAGTTACACAAACCCTACGTGATCACGGCCAGGGCGAAGGGCCTGAAGGAGACCAGGTTGCTGCTCAAATACCCGGTGCGCGTGGCCCTGAATCCGTTCGTGAGCTCGATCGCCTGGGCCCTGCCACGGCTTATCTCGGGAGCGACCATCATCTCGGTGGTCATGAGCTTGCCCACCACCGGCCCGCTCTTGCTGGGCGCTCTCCGGGCCCAGGACATGTACTTGGCTTCGACCTTTCTGCTACTGCTCAGTGTTCTGACGTTGATCGGCACGCTGATCTCGGATATTTTGCTGGCGTGGCTGGATCCACGCATCGTATACGGAGAATAACTATGTCATCGGACGAGTTACGAGAGTCGCCGAGTCTACAAGATGAGGAACTCGAAAAAGCCACCTACGTCGCCTCGCAGTGGCAGCTGATGTGGTGGCGCTTCCGCAAGCACAAGATGGCCATGATCAGCGCGGTGATGCTCGTGCTGCTCTATAGTATCACCCTGTTTTGGGAGTTTCTGGCCCCGTATGATCCCCTGCGCTATGACGTCGATGCCGTTTTTGCTCCACCCCAACTGCCGCGCCTGTTCGATGCCAGCGGGGTGCATTTCCCTCCGTTCGTTTACGCGCGCATGGCGGTCCAGAACCCCGTCACCTTGCGCACCGAGTTCACGATCGACAAGTCTACCAGGCTACCGATGCGCTTCTTCGTCAAGGGCGACCCCTACAAGCTTTGGGGAGCGATCGAGTCCGATCAGCACCTCTTTGGGTTTGACCCCGATGCACCGATGGTGTTTGTGCTGGGGGCGGACAAGATGGGGCGCGATCTTCTCTCTCGCTTGCTGGCCGGGACACGCATCTCCACGACCATCGGCCTGGCGGGCGTCTTGATCAGCTTGGTCCTGGGCATCCTCTTTGGCGGCATCTCGGGATATTATGGCGGCGTCGTGGACAATGTGATCCAACGAACGATCGAGTTCATCCGCTCTATCCCGACGATACCCCTCTGGATGGCGCTGAGCGCCGCTATTCCCAAGGACTGGCCCGTGGCCAGGACCTATTTCGCCATCACGCTCATCTTGTCCGTAATCGGGTGGACCGGTCTGGCGCGCGTCATCCGCGGCCGCTTCCTTTCCCTGCGGCAGGAGGATTTCGTCATGGCGGCGCGCCTGGCCGGGTCGTCGGAGATGCGCATCATCCTGCGCCACATGGTGCCGTCCTTCACCAGCCATATTATCGCCTCCATCACTCTGGCCATCCCGAGCATGATCTTGAGCGAGACCAGCCTCAGCTTTTTGGGGCTCGGCATGCAGCCCCCCGCGATCAGTTGGGGGGTGCTCCTCCAGCAGGCCCAGGAGATTCGCTCCGTGGCGCTCGCCCCCTGGCTTCTCTTGCCTGGCGTCGCCGTTGTGCTGGCGGTGCTGGCCTTCAATTTCCTGGGCGATGGGCTCCGGGACGCCGCAGACCCCTACTCCAGATAAGCCTTAGAATGTCGAAAGGATACAAGCCAAAGTGAAGATCTATATTCACACGGATATCGAAGGTGTGGCCGGGGTCGTGCAATGGGATCACGCGCACGGCCATGGCGGCCCCGCTGACCCTGCGGGGCCTTACTATGAGCGCTCGAAGCGCTTGCTCACGGCCGAGATCAACGCTGCCATCGAGGCGGCTCTGGAGGAGGGCGCCGATGAGATCGTGGTGAGCGATGACCATGGCCCGGGCGGCATCGATCCGGAGCTGCTGCACCCCAAGGCGAGGCTGCTCTTCGGCAAGCCATTCCCCAGAGGCAGAGGCTTCGACCGGTCGTTCGACGCCATGTTCTTCATCGGACAGCACGCCATGAACCTGACCCCCAATGCCAACCTCTGCCACACCTACAGCTCGAAGGGCATCCGCCGCATGTTGCTGAACGGCCAGGAGATCGGCGAGATCGGCATGCGCGCCGCCTTGGCGGGCTCCTTTGGAGTGCCGGTGGCCCTGTTTACGGGGGACGACAAGGCCTGCGCTGAGGCCAAGGCGATCCTGCCCGCCGTGGAGCTGGTGGCGGTCAAGACCAGCCTGGGCCGGACGTCGGCCCTGTGCCTGCATCCCATCGAGGCGCGCAAGGCGATCAAAGCAGGGGTGGCGCGCGCTTTGCGTCGCCTGGGCGATTACAAGCCTTACCTCCCGCCCCCGCCCTACGAGTTCATCGTCGAGCCTTACGACCTGGCGCGTTGCCACCCGGACGATCGCAGCTTCGACCGTCCAGCAGGCAAACCGCAGGTCTACCACGCCACCGACTTTCTGGAGATCTCCCGGTAGGGGCCTGGCCAACCAACGCGAAAGGGGCGGATGATGACCGTTAACCGACCGAATATCTTGATCCTGATGACCGACCAACAGCAGGCCAGCACCATTGACCCCTGCTCGCCTTGCCTGACGCCGCACCTGGACGCGCTGGCGGGGGAGGGAATGCTCTTCAGCCGCGCCTACACCTGTAATGCCATCTGCTCCCCCACCCGCGCCTCGCTGATGACCGGGGTACTGCCGCATCTGCACGGCCAGCATGATTGCACCCATGTGGTGAGTGAGCTACACGCCAAATACGACCCCGGCCTGCCCACCTGGGCGCAGCGTCTGGAGGAGGCGGGTTACCAGACCAGCTACTTTGGCAAGTGGCACGTGGAGCGCACCGAAAAGCTGGACGACTATGGCTGGCAGCGCTATAACCTGGCAGGGAAGAGCTACGGCGAATACCGTCGTTCGCTGGGGCTGCCTGCTCACGAGCATCTCATCTCCAGCAAGTCGCTGGGTGGGCGAGGCTATCGCGATACCGTGCTCTACGGAGTCACCGATGAGCCGGAGTCGGCCAGTCGCCCATACTACATCTTTTCCCAGGCTATCGAGCACCTGGGGCGCCTGGAGCCGGGAAGACCATGGTGCATGTTCGTCAGCACGCCAGAGCCGCACGATGAGTATATCGCCCACACGGCCTACCGCGACCTATACGACGCTGCCACGCTGGTCCCGCCCGCGAGCTGGAACGACAACCTGGCCGACAAGCCCGACGTGCTCAAGCGGATGCAGGGGGTGTTTGCCGGGATGAGCTGGGAGGAGGTGGCCGAGGCCACGGCATGCTACTATGCCACCTGCTCGCTGATCGATGCGCAGGTGGGGCGTATCGTGGCGGCGCTGCGCCAGCGCGGCGAGCTGGAGAACACGGTCATCATCTACACCGCCGACCATGGCGACATGATGGGGGCACACGGCCTCTTCACCAAGGGCATCACGCCCTACGAGGAGGTCTATCGCGTGCCGCTGCTCATCCGCGCGCCGGGGAACGCGCAGGCGGGCACGGTCTGTGAGCGGGTGGTGGAAAGCTGTGGGCTGGCCTCCACCATTCTCGATCTGGCGAGCTGCGAGCGCCTACCCAACCAGCACTTCCGCTCTCACACGCCGCTGCTGCGGGACGCCAATGACCCTGCGTGGGAGGATTTCTGCTTCTCCGAGTTCTACGGGCAGCGCTTCGCTTTCACCCAGTACCTTTTGTGGGAGAAACGGTTCAAGCTGGTGCTCAACGCCTTTGCTTACGACGAGCTCTACGACCTGAAGAGCGACCCTGCCGAGCTGCATAACCTGGCGCTGCTTCCGCGTTACCAGCCCATCAAGGAGCGGCTGCTGAAGCGGATGTGGCGGGCGATCGAGGAGACGGGCGACACGTGCATGTTCAACTCGCACTATTGGAGCCTGCGTTTCTTCGACCTGGGGCCGAACTGCAATCAGGAGAGCTAATCCCGTCCATCCACAGGAGAACCACGGTGCCCAAACCCAACATCCTGTTCCTGATGACCGACCAGCAGCAGGCGGGGACGCTGGACTCCGGCTCGCCCTGCCGGACCCCCCACCTCGACCGGTTGGCGCGGGAGGGGACCCGCTTCATCAACGCCCACACCGTCAACGCCATCTGCTCGCCTACGCGGGCCAGCCTCTTCACCGGCGTCTACCCCAGCCAGCACGGCATGGTGGATTGCGCCCATGCCGTGCCGGAGTACCGCGCCGAGTTGCGCGCCTATCTCGAGATGTGGAGCCAGCGGCTGGCCGCGCACGGCTACCAGATGGGCTACTTTGGCAAGTGGCACGTAGAGCGCAGCGAGAACCTGGAGCGCTTTGGCTTCGGGGAATACGATGTGGATGGCTCGGGCTCCTCTGGCTATCCCGCTCACCGGCGCTCCCTTGGCTTGCCACCGCAGCCGCGTGATTACGTGACGCGCTATGCCGTGCCCCATCCCGGCTATCCCGATTACCTCCTCTACGGCGCCTACGACGAGCCGGTGCAGGGCACCCGCGCCTGGTACGATTATGAGCACGGCATCGACTTTGTGCGGCGCGCCGCGCGCACGGACCGCCCCTGGTGCGCCTTTGTCAGCAGCGGTTGGCCTGGCGACCCGCACAGTGTGCCCTTAGCGTACTACCAGCGCTACGATCCCGCCGAGATCCCCGTGCCGCCCAGCTTTCACGATCCGCTAGCCGATCGGCCCAACCTCTACCGCCGGCAGCGGGCGGAGTGGCGCGGCATGTCGT
>JAAYEA010000500.1 GCA_012689325.1 Chloroflexota bacterium | reverse complement strand
TTCGGCACCGTCTGCGCGCCGATGAACCGCACGCGTCCCTCCAGGCCGCGCTCGCGCACGTACTGGCGCAGGCCCTCCGCGTAGGGGCGGTCCGATTCCCCCTCGCCCGCCAGCACCAGCTCGGCCTGGGGGCGCTCCGGCGCCAGCAGGGCAAAGGCCGCCAGCAGGTGGTGCACACCCTTGCGCGGGATCAGCCGCCCGGCGAACAGGATGCGCTGCGGCTGCGGGTCGCCAGCGACGGCGAAAAAGAGGTCCTCCACGGGGTTCTCGATGGGATAGATGCGCGCGCCGGTGAGCCCCTGCAGCTCGCGCTCCACGTAAGGGCTGATCGAGATCAG
This sequence comes from Chloroflexota bacterium, assembly GCA_012689325.1. Lineage (GTDB taxonomy): Bacteria > Chloroflexota > Anaerolineae > JAAYEA01 > JAAYEA01 > JAAYEA01. The sequence continues at coordinate 1,373 of JAAYEA010000500.1, read as the reverse complement.
GTGGCGCGCCCGGCGCAGGCAACGCCGCTCGAAGGCGCTATCCAGCCAGCCGCGCAGCCGGTTCGACCAGCCGCGATAGCCCAGCGCCTCGCGAAAGGTGATGCCGTGCACGGTGACCACGGCGGGCAGGCCAGAATCCAGCGCCGCCGCCGCGTAGAGCCCGGAGGTGTGCGCGTGGACCAGATCGGGCTGGAGCTGGCGCAGCAGAGCCACGATGCTCCGCCGCTCGGCGCGGTGAAAGGTCAGTCGCCCGCCCCGCTGGCGCGGGAGAACGTGGTGCGTCCAACCCGCCTCCCGAGCCCCGGGGGAAGCCAGGCCCTCGCGACAGGAGATCAGGTGCAGCTCCAGATCGGGAAGCGGCGCCAGATGCTTGAGCAGACAAGAGACCACGGCCTCCACACCGCCCAGGATCGTGGACTCATCCTGGGGATACGGGCCCAACATGACGACCCTCATGCTGCCCCCTCCCTGGGCTCCCACACATGCAGGACGCGCTCCTGATAGCCCAACACACCGCCCACGATGCAAAAGAACACCGAGGTGACATAGGGCACCGCCACGATATCGGAGAAAAAGATGGTGGAGGTATATACCAGCAGGGAGCCGACCATGCACACCAACAGGGAGCGGTCGATGGCCAGGTTGCGGCCGCCCAACTTCCAGAGGCGCAGACCGTGGCCCAGGATGGCCAGGAACAGCCCCACGAACGGCACAAACCCGGCCAGACCCGCCGACACCAGGATATTGATATAGGTGTTGTGCGGCGCAGGCAGGACGCGGGTCTGGGTCCAGTCGGTGGCATACCGCGCGTATAGGTAGCCAAAGTTGCCATAGCCGCGGCCAAAGACCGGGTTGGAGGAGACCATCCGCAGCGCGACATCGATGGCGTTGAAGCGATAGTCCACCGGGGCCTGTGCCGTCAGCCGCTCCGAGATCACATAGCTCTGGCTGAGCTGCCCCCAGGAAAGGGCGGTGACGATACCCGCCAGCAGGAGCAGCGGCATGAAGAGCTTGCGGAAGCGCGGATAGAACAGCGCCATGAAGAGCATCGCCAGCAGCGCGGCCAGCCAACCGGCGCGGTTATAGCACAAATAGATCGCCCAGACCATCGCCCCCACCAGCGCGAGCCGGATCAGCCCGCCCCAACGGGTGCGCGCCTGCAGCAGGGCTCGCCAGGCGAAGGGCAGGATCATCCCCAAGATCATGGCGAAAAAGGCCGGGTTGCCCAGCAGCCCCACCACCCGCCGGATATGGGCGGTGTATTGCAGCGTGCGACCCTCCGGGTAAAAGAGGATAATGCCGGTCAACTGCTCATGGATCACCAACGCGGAGAGGTAGGCGCCCATGAACAGCAGGGTAAAGACAAAGGCGCG
>JAAYEA010000499.1 GCA_012689325.1 Chloroflexota bacterium | reverse complement strand
CGCTAGCGCGAGAGGGGCAGCTTTCAGCCCTAACCCGTCAGCTAACTCCGTCGGCGGTGAGAGAAGCGGATGCATAGGCGTGTCTGCTGGCTCCAGGCCGAGGCCTTGGAGCCTTTTGCGTGTCCGGCTGGTCGGGGCGGCGAAGTGCAGGCGGGCCGCCTGGCGGCTTTGCGGACGGCACGCGCAAGAGAGTGGAGGAACTCTGGATGAGTGGCCGCAGGTTGAGGAGGCAGTTGGGCCTGCCTCAAGTGATTATGTTGGGCGCGGCGGGCACCATCGCTGCGGAGATCTTTGTGCTCACGGGCCATGCCGCGGGCATGGCCGGGCCGGCCGCCATCCTGGCGCTGCTTATTGGCGGCGTGCTCAGCTACGCCGTGGCCATCAACTATTGCGAGCTGGGGACCGCGTTCCCAGAAGCGGGCGGGGCCATGAGCTACGTGCGGGAGGCCTATGGCACCGGCTTGCTCCACTACCTCACGGGGTCCATGGACTGCCTCTCCAGCACCTTTTACGCGGCGCTCTCCGGAGTTGGCTTTGCCTACTCCTTGCGGGTCTTTCTTCCAGGATTGCCCATTGTCCCCACCGCCATCGCGATCATCCTGGTTTTCACCGTGTTGAACATCCTCGGCGTGACCAAGGTCGGAAACGCGCAGATCATCCTGGGCGGCTTGCTGCTGGTGGGCTTTGGCTGGTATATCATCGCTGGCTTCGCGAGCCCCCATGGCTTTGCCTGGGACGTCTTCATCCCCGAGGGCAGGTTCTTCGTCTTTGACGGCCTCTGGCGCAATCTTGCCGCCATGCTCGCCACCGTGGCGCTCCTCTACAACGCCTATGTGGGGTTCGAGGTGATCGTCGATGACGCCGAAGAGATCAAGAACCCCGACCGGGCAATCCCCGTGGGCATCCTGACGAGCTTGACGCTGGTAACCGTGATCTATATGACCGTCTCCCTGGTGACCCAGGGGACCGTTCCCTGGCAAGAGCTGGCTGGCTCGGAGACGGCGCTGACCGACGCTGCCGCACGTTTTGCCCCAGGAATAGGTGTGGCGATCATGGCCGTGCTGGGCATCATCGCGACTATCACGACGATCAACTCGGCCATGCTCAGCGCCACTCGCGAGGCGTTCACGCTGGGGCGCGACCGGGTCTGGCCGCGCGCGTTCTCCAGGCTCAGCCGGTTTCGCACGCCCTACGTGGCCGTAATCGTCGTCGGCGCAGTCAGCGCACTGGTCGCTCTCATCGGCCTGGTCGACCTGCTGAGCTATATCTCGAGCTCTGGGTATCTGTTCGTGCTGTTCTGGGGCAGCCTGTCGCTCATCCGCCTGAGGAAGTTGCACCCCGACCTGAAGCGGCCGTTCAAGGTGCCCTTCTACCCATGGACCGTGTACGCGGCAGGGGTCGCCTGCGTGCTGATCATCGCCTTTGCGGACTGGCGCGCGATCCTTTTCGGGGCCGTGTTGCTCGTCCTCCTTACGTTGCTGCGCATCCTGGGCCCAAAGGTCTCGACCTGGACTGCCTCGGTGCTCAAGAGCGCCGAGCCGGCCAGGGACCGGCTGCTCATCGCCGCGGCTCATCCCCAGACGGCTCAGGCGCTGGTGCGCCTGGCGGCGATTTTTGCCGAGGCCAGCGAGGATACCTATGCGTGCGTCCTTTCGGTGTACAAGGCGCCATCATCGAGGAGGCGAGGGCCGCAGGTCGTTCGACAAGCCAAGGACCAGCAGAAGGCCCTGTTGGCCGAGGTATCCACCTATGCCCTGCAGAACAACCTGGCCGTCTACACCAAGCTGCGCAGCGCCCGCACCATCGCCGAGGGAATACTAGCGGAGCTGCGCAATCGCAACAATGTCAAGCTGCTGCTCGCGGGGTGGCCAGGCCCCCTCAAGGGGGAAGCCTTGGCGGAAAACCCGGTGAAAGCCGTGCTGCAGAGGGCGCCCACGAACGTGGCGGTCCTGCTGGATCGCGGCCTGAACGATGTCCGGCAGATCCTCGTCCCCATCGGTGGCTCGACGCATGCGCGCCTGGCGGTGCGCCTCGCCTATGAGATCGCGCTGGCCAAGGGAGCCCAGGTGACCGCGCTGCGGCTTGTGCGCCCGTCCGCGCGGGCAGACCAGGATGAACTGCAGGAAGAGCTAGAGGACAAGACCGCCTTGCTGACGGAGGTGATCGAGGAGGTTCTGGGACAAGTTCCGCCATGGGTGTCGCTGCGTGTGCGCGAGAGCGCGTCGTTGCCCGAGGGCATTCTGGCCGAGGCGCGCAGCGAGCCGTATGACCTGGTTGTACTGGGCGCCTCCGAGGAGTGGTCCTTGAGCACGCGACTCTTTGGCTCCGTGGATGACTGGGTGGCGGAGCAGGCTCCCTGCTCGGTGCTGCTGTGCCGGCGCTACGAGCCGGTGGCCGTCTCTTGGCTGCGCCGCCAGATCAAGGCCATCGAAGACGAAGAGGATTATGTGGTCGCCGAGGAGGCTGAGGGCAACGGACGCTAGCGGCCAGGCCGCGAGCTGAACGGGCGCTGCGATCATCGCGGCGCCCGTTTTTGCTTCTGGGGCGATCCGGCTATACTGCGGCCAAGTCGCGGGAGGTGAGGGCGGAGCATGAGGATCCCACAAGAGGACCGAGACATCCTATGTCGCCTGGCCGAGCAGCAGGCCGGAATCGCGGGGCTGCCAGTGCACCGGGAGAAGGCGGAGCTATGGCGCCGGCTCAACGACCTGGAGCCGGTCCGCCCGCTGGTCTGGATCAACGAGGTCTGCTGGAACGAGATGAGCGCCGATGACGAGCTGACCTTGCGCTGCGCCGACCCCTGGGCGCGCGAGCTGGAGCAGGGCCTGCGGCGACTGCTCTACCAATGGCGTCACTTTCCGTGCGACATGGTGGTGGACGGCTACCTTTCGTGTCCCCTGCAGATTCGCAGCACCGGGCTGGGCCTCACCGAAGATGTGGATATCGCCCGCACGGACCCGACCAGCAGCGTCGTCTCCAGACACTTTCACCGCCAAATCGTCGAGCCGGAGGATATCGTCAAGATCAAGACGCCGGTGGTGACCCACGAGGTGGCCGCGACCGAGGAGCGCTACCAGGCCATGGTCGAGCTCTTTGGCGACATTATGCCGGTGCGCAAGGTGGGAATCAAGGGGCGCTGGTTCGCCCCCTGGGATGAGCTGATCCGCTGGTGGGGCGTGACCGAGGCGATGATGGACCTGGTGCTGCGTCCCGAGATGGTCAACGCCATCATGGCGCGGCTGGTGGACGCCTACATGGCCGAGCTGGAGCAGTGGGTGTCGCTCAACTTGCTCACGCGCAACGACGACAATACGCGCATCGGTTCCGGAGCCTACGGCTATACCCGCGAGCTGCCCGGCTCGCCCTATGACGCCGCCCACCCCCTGCCGCACAACCTCTGGGGCTGCGCCACGGCCCAGATCTTCTCGGGAGTGTCGCCGGAGCAGCACTGGGAGTTCGCCCTGCGGCACGAGATGCGCTGGCTGGAGCGCTGGGGCCTGACCTACTATGGCTGCTGCGAGCCGCTGGACATCAAGATGGGCATCCTTAGGCGCATCCCCAACCTGCGCAAGGTCTCCATGAGCCCCTGGGTGGACGTGGCCCGCGGCGCGCGCGAGATCGGGCGCGATTATGTGTTCTCCTACAAGCCCACGCCGGCGTTGCTGGCCGAGGACGATTGGCGTCCCGGCCTGGCGCGCAAGATGCTGCGCGAGGCGCTGGACAAGTCACGCGGGTGCAACGTCGAGGTGATCATGAAGGACATCTCCACGGTGCGCTACCAGCCGAAACGCCTCTGGGAATGGGCCGAGATCGCCATGGAAGAGGTGCTGCGCACCCCTGGTCCGCAGTGAACTAGCCACAGGAGGTACTCACTCACATGTCCTATCAAGATGGATGGGCCGCGATCAACCTGGAAATGCCGGCGAGGGTGCCGCACACCGAGTACTCGGTGACCACGCACTGGGGGGTCATCGAGGCCGTAACGGGGATCAAAGCAGGCCCGGAGAGCTCGCAGGTGAAAAAGCAGCGGGCCGGGCGGGCGCTCGAGCGGGCCTGGGATTTCGACTTTGCCTGGTCCACGCTGATCAGCCACGGGGAACTGGGCGAGTACTATACGGATATGGGCCATGCGGTCTATGCGGCGGGCGGGGTGGACTGGCGGATACCCAGGGCCAGCCCGCACTTTCAGACGCCCGAGGACGTGCTGCGCTTCGATCCCTGGGAGTCGCTGGGGCAGAAGGATTTGGGCGAGCTCAAGGCGCGCTTCGAGGAGGCCTATGCCCGCAATGCGCGGAACAACCCCAATCAGGTCAACATGACCGGCGTCTATATCACCATGATCTCGGGGATGATCGGCCTCTTTGGGTGGGACCTGTTGCTGCTGGCGGCGGGGACCGATCCCGTCGCCTTTGGCGAGGTGGCGAACCGCTATGCGCGGTGGATACAGCAGTACTATGACGCCCTGGGCGCGGCGGACCTGCCCATGGTCATGGTGCACGACGACATCGTCTGGAGCGCGGGGCCCTTCATCTCGCCCAAGTGGTATCGGGAGTACATCTTTCCCAACTATAAGAAGCTCTTTGCGCCGCTGGTCGAGTCCGGCAAAAAGATCGCCTTCACCTCGGATGGCAACTATACGATGTTCATCGACGATATCGCCGCCTGCGGGATCAGCGGGTTCGTGATGGAGCCGACCACCGACATGGGGTATATCGCCGAGAGATATGGACGCACGCACTTTTTCATCGGCAATGCCGATACCCGCATCCTGCTAGGCGGCGACAAGGCCGCCATCCGCGCCGAGGTAGAGCGGTGTATGTCGATCGGGAAGCGCTGCCCCGGCTATTTCCTGGCCGTGGGGAACCACATCCCCCCGAACACGCCGGTGGACGCGGTGCTGTATTACCAGCAGGTCTATGAAGAGCTGTGCAAGCGCTGATCGGCAGGGCGACCAGACAACGGGAGGCAGCTACATCGTGTTGACACGCAGGCAGGTGGTCCAGGCGGCGATCGCGCACCAGGAGATCGGCCATGTGCCCTACTTTATCAACCTGACGCGCGACGCCCAAGAGATCGTCGCCCCGCACTTTCCCGGGGCCGACTTGTCCGTGGCGATGGGCAACCATGTGCACGCGATCTCGGCGCCTTGGTGGGGCTGGCACGATATCCCCGCCAGTTACCGGGACTTTGATGACCCGGTGGTCTTGCCTAAGACGCGTGGCCACGGCAGCTATACGGCCTATCAGGAAGAGCTGATTCGCCTGAAAGAAGAGACCAGTTGCTACGTGCTGGTGATGATCTATGGCAGCCACTTTGAGAAGGCCAACAGCGCGCGCGGGATCGAGAATTTCCTGGGCGACATTGGCGGGCACAAGGACTTTGCGCGGCGGATGCTGAACAAGATCATCGACAAGAACATGGTCATGCTGGAGAACCTGCTGGGTTACGAGGGCATCGATGGCATCCTGCTGGGCAGCGACTGGGGCTCGCAACATGGCCTGCTCATGTCACCCAACGCGTGGCGCGACCTGATCGCCCCGGGGGAGCAGCGCGAATACGATCTGGTGCATGCTGAGGGCAAGGACGTCTGGCTGCATTCCTGCGGCAACATCGAGGCGATCCTGCCCGACTTGATCGAGATCGGCGTGGACGTGCTGAACCCCGTGCAGCCCGAGTGCATGGACATCTATCGGCTCAAGGAGCGGTACGGCGGCAAGCTGACCTTTTGGGGCGGGATCAGCACGCAGCAGACCCTGCCCTTTGGCACGCCGGCGCAGGTGCGTGCAGAGGTGCGCGAGGTGGTCTCTCGCATGGGCCGTGGCGGCGGGTACATCACCTCGCCGGCGCAAGCGATCCAGAGCGACGTGCCCATTGCTAACATGCTGGCGCTCATCGAGGAGGCGCGGGCGCACGCCTAGCCGCGCCGCCTCGTTTCGCGATCACTCCTCAAGTAGCCACATCTCGCTATGCGGCGCGCCCTCTGGTAGAGCAGACAGCGTCTCGGCGGAGAGCTGCACGTTATAGTACAGGCCGCGCCTATCCAACTGGGCCAGCACCCACTCCGCTTCCTCATAGCTGGGAAAGTTTCCGTCGATCAGCAACGCCTTGTGTTGCAGGATCATCTGCATCATCACGATCTCGTACGCCTTGCGCGCACCGGTGGGATAGGGGTCCACCACCACCTCGATGGCGTCCAGTTCGGGGACCTGCACCAGGTCTGGGGCGATGTGGTAGCCGTTGTTGTGGATGTGAAAGATGCAGTGCGGCGCGGCGGCGATCACCTCGCGGTCGAAGGGGAGGATCTGCTCACGGTACATGCGCGGCGAGAGCAGGGTGGAGTGGTCAGCCTGGGTGCGAACCACGTATTCGGGCGCCCAGACGCCAAAAGCGCTCATGTAGCCGCCCTGGAAGGGGCGCAGCGCCTTGCGCCCGGCCTCGATCACAGCCAGGTTGGCATCGGTGCAGACGCGCAAGAGGCGGGCCATGAGTCGCGGCTGCTCGATCCAGCCGACGCAGGCTTCCTTCACCCCCAGGATGGCGGCGACCAGGTCGCAGGTGCCGCGGAGCAGCGTGTTGGCCGAGGCTAGGTAGCGGGGCTCCAGGCGAGCCTGAAGCTGATGCAAAAACTCGACATAAAGCTGAAACCACGGATTGCCCTCGAAATGGACGCCGCGACGGATGGCGTCCTCGGCTGTGCCCTCATAGTGGCCGACCCAAATCTGCCCTTCGGTCATGGTGATGGGGCAGCCAAGCATCGCCTCCAGCCAGGGGATCTTGAAAAAGGCGCGGCTGAGCGGCAACAGGTCGCCCACACCAGGGAAGGCTAGCACCTGCTGCCTGGCGGCGAGCAGCGGGTCGTTCTGGGAGGGATCCCAGGCCAGCACGTCGTCGATAAGCAAGCCCACATCGAACATGTCGGGGGTCAAGCGCGCGGCCTGGGTTATGGCGCGGCCGTCGCGCTGGGGCAGCCGGGAGGGCTCCGAGGGCGCAAACACGCTCACGGCGCGCAGAAAGCCCTTGGCGTCACGCCGCCAGAAGGCGCGGTGCTTTTCCAGCAACGTATCCAGGGCCGGGCTATGGGTGGATAGGGTCTTGAGGCTGGTCGGCATGGCGGGTTCCTCCTGGCTGCGATGCCATACAGTGTACGCAAAGGTCGCAGAGCGCCAAGTTGCTCCCACGAGCCTATAGGTGGACAATGGACGCAGGGTCGAGAGTTGGATAGGAGGGTGACATGGGACACACAACGAGCTGGACGCGGTGGGCATGGGTGGGCCTGGCGGTGGCGGCGCTGGCCCTGGCTGGCTGCACCGTCAACATGGACAAGCCGGCGAGTTCGGGACGGAGCATCAGCGTCAGCGGCGAGGCGGAGGTGCGCGTCGTGCCGGATGAAGTGATCCTGACGCTGGGCGTGGAGACCTCCAACATGGACCTGGAGGAGGCCAAGGCCGAGAACGATCAGCGCGTGGCCGCGGTTCTCGACCTGACCGAGCGATATGGCATCGAGCCCAAGCTGGTGCAGATCGACCACATCAGCATCGAGCCGCGCTATCGGGACAGCTATGAGAAGCAGAGCTTCCTCGGCTATTTCGTGCGCAAGACGGTGGTGGTGACGCTGCGGGACATCAGCCAGTTCGAGGCGCTGCTCAGCGATGTGCTGGCCTCGGGGGCCAACTATGTGCACGGCATCCAGTTCCGCACCACCGAGCTGCGCAAGCACCGCGACGAGGCGCGGGCGCTGGCCATCACCGCGGCGCGAGAAAAGGCCGAGGCGCTGGCGGGAGACCTGGGGCAAGAGATCGGGGAGCCGCTCAAGATCACCGAGGGGCAGGCGAGCTGGTGGTCGGGCTATGGCAGCTGGTGGGGTTCGGCCTATGCCTCGGGCATGACGCAGAACGTCATCCAGAACGCGG
>JAAYEA010000498.1 GCA_012689325.1 Chloroflexota bacterium | reverse complement strand
GCATCCGCGTGCGCACCGAGAACCCCGCCGAAGTCGGCGCGGACCTGGTAGCCAACGCCGTGGCCGCCTATGAGAGGCTGCGCACCCACTGCATCGTCGTGGATTTCGGCACAGCCACCACCTTTACTGCCGTGGCCGCGCCCGGCGACCTGATGGGCGTCGCCATCGCCCCAGGGCTGGGGACCTCGGCCAGCGCGCTGGCCGAAAGGACCTCCCAGCTCCCGCGCATCCAACTGCAACCGCCGCCGACCGCCATCGGCCGCAACACCATCCACTCCATGCAGTCGGGGCTGGTGTACGGCCACGTGGGCGTGATCAAAGAGCTCGTGGCGCGCATGAGCGCCGAGTTGGGCCCGGGGACCCAGGCCATCGCCACCGGCGGGCTATCCGCCGTCCTGGCGCCCCTGGCCGGCTGCTTTGTCGCCGTGGATATGGGCCTGACCCTGGACGGGGTGCGCCTGATCGCCGAGCGCAACCCGAGCTAGGGCGCCGGCGCGCCGGCCTGCTCGGTGAGCAGGCGGCCCAGGATCGTGTAGGCGCAAGCGGGCCAGCTTCCGCCGTGGTACGATAGCACGCTGCCCAGTATCGGGTGAATTAGGAATCCGAAGCCCTGGTCCTTCAGCACGGTGCAGTACCGCTCCGCGATCAGCCTGCCGACTTCCTTTCGGCTGGACTCGAACAGGCCGGTGCAGATATAGATGTTTCCCGGCGGCACGACATTGCCGCGCCCGATGGCATAGTTCCTGGCGTCGAAATAGTCGCTGTCCTGGCGCTCGCTGGCGATGCCGAAGGGGCTGAGGAACACACCCTCAACAGACAGGTCGTCGGCGATCTTGTTGACGATCTCCTGCGGCAGACGGTCGCCGAGGATGATCGGCAGATAATGGATGAACGAGCCCGAGATGACGTGCTCGTGGGTGAACGGGACGAGCCCGACAAAGCACTCGCCATCCCACATGTGGGCGATCATCCTCTCGAGCAGCCCCTTCGACTTGGCGTACCACGACGCGGCAACCTCGTCCGGCTCCCCGAGCAGCTTGGCGAGGTCGCCAACCGCCTCGAACAGCAGCACCAGGTAGGCGCTGAGGTCTGGAGAGGCAACCTGCATATGCTCCGTGAATAGGGTGGTGTCGTCGAAACCGGTTTCGTCCCCGTGCTCGAAGGCGGGCAGGCCGTCTCCATCCTCATCCCTGTACTTCATGAACCAGTCCCCCCAGCGGCCGACGCTCTCATATAGGAGCTCGAGCTTTGCACGCGGGATCTCTTTGACCAGGTCGTGATGCTTCATGATCTGCTTGATCGCCCAGCCGTGCATGGGCGGCTTGACCAACTGGGTCGTTCCGAATTCGTCGTTATACGAGTCGGGGAGTTGCCCCACAGGGCTGACCCGGTCGAGGGGGCTGAGCAAGAGCTCGATGGCAATGTCCATGTGCTCCTGCAGCGCCACGGCGTTCTGGCACATCTGCCACTGGGAGCCCATCGAGGAGCCGATCATCAACATCATGTTGTGGGTAATGACCCGGCCAGTCGGGTCCATGAGATAGGACCACAGCGTATACTCGGCTTCCCGGCGCCCATCCTCAAACGGCGCGACAAACTGCGGCATCCCGGCGAAGAACCGCTCCCAATCGGCTTGCATGCTGGCCTTGGCCTCCGCATACTGCGGATAGCCCTCCCGCACCCACCCCGAGTGGGTGAACTCTTCCATGCCGAGGGTAAACCCGCCCTCGGGGCCGGGGTGGGTGTTGCCCCGAATCTCGCCATTCGAGAGCTTGTCCCAATTCCAGTCGCTCTCGAAATCAAAGGCTGAGCCTTCCAGCCCTTTGAAGATGAAAGAGCAGATCGAGCGAAACGGCGCTTCCCAGGCGCCATCGCGGCGCGGCCTGACGATATCGTGCTGGCCCAGGGTCTTCTCGAAGCGCAGCCCCATGCCCCTGTCGCCTTCCGCGATGAGCGTGGTCGGACTGGCATAGGTGAAACGGACCTGCCCGTGGCGTGTCAACAGGGTAAGCTCGGCTGCATCGGCCTTGACCACAAACGGGACCTTGCGTCCTTGGTGCGTCGGATAAATATCCAGGAGCTTGTTACCATCCCGAGCGCGGGCCCTGGCCCCGCGCAGGGTGCCAAGGTAGAGGCTGGCCATTCCATAGCTGTTGTCGCCGACGAACAGGGCAAACCAGGCGCCGCGGCGTTTGAAGAGATTGCCCTTGATGCGGTAGAACTGCTTCACGTCGCGGAAATAGGGGTCGGCTAGGGCCTGCTGACGCGGTAACTCGCTGCTCGTGATCTCGTCTGCCGGTTTCATGCCTGTCCTCCTCCAGTCCTGAGCATCATGGAAGCTTGCACGTCGACATCGGTGCGTATCTCGCTCTGGGTGTCTTCCAGACAAGACCCTATGCGTCTCGCTCGATTATATGCCCGCCCGGTCAGGAGCGTCAAGCCCGGCAAGCCAGTGCTTCGCGCCAAGTCGCTCCGTTTGCCTTCGCAGCGATCCTGGCGTACAATGTAACTGTCGTACAGATCGAGGATGGCTCCAGACGGTGCTGCCTGAGAAACGCTTTCCGGCACCCGTCTATTTTTGTGTCTGGGATGGAGGCTGTATGCAGGAGAAGAACAGGCTGGCGTTGGGCATTGATACGGGCGGCACCTTCACCGACGCAGTGCTGTTGGACGTGCGGAGCGGCAAGATCACCGCTTCTGCCAAGGCGCTGACCACGTATGCGGACCTGTCCATCGGCATCAGCGAGGCCATTCAGGGGCTGTGGCCTTTCGACCCCGCTGAGGTCGAGGCCGTATCGCTTTCCAGCACCCTGGCCACCAACGCCATCGTCGAGGAACGCGGGCGGCCGATATGTCTGGTGCTGATCGGCTACGATTCCGAGTTGCTGCGCAACCGCGGCTTTATGTCCGAGCTGGGCACCGATGATGTGGTCTTTGTGCGCGGCGGGCACGATGTGCAGGGCGACGAGCAGGAGCCGCTGGACCAGCAAGCCATCGCCGAGATCGCCGCGGCCAAGCGCGGCCAGGTGGCCGCCTTTGCGGTATCCAGCTACTTTTCGGTGCGCAACAGCGCGCACGAGTTGCGCGCCAAGGCTCTGCTGGAGGAACTCACCGGACTCCCCGTCACCTGCGGCCACGAACTGAGCCAGCAGCTCAACTCGATCACCCGCGCCACCACCGCCGCCCTCAACGCCCGGCTTATCCCCCTGTTGCGGGACCTGATCAACGCCGTGCAAGCGACGCTGTCTCGGCTGGGGGTAACGGCGCCACTGATGGTGGTCAAAGGCGATGGCTCGCTCATGGCTGCCGAGGTGGCGTTGGCCCGCCCCGTGGAGACCATTCTCTCCGGCCCGGCGGCCAGCGCCGTCGGCGGGCACTATTTGGCCCGGCAGGACGACATCGTCGTGGTGGATATGGGCGGCACCACCACCGACATCGCCATCCTGAGCGGCGGGCATCCGCGCCTCAACCCCGAAGGCGCGCGGGTGGGCCGCTGGCAGACCATGGTGGAGGCGGTGGACGTGCGCACCGTCGCCCTCGGCGGCGACAGCCACGTGCGCTATGATCGCGAGGGCTTTTTCCAGATCGGCCCCCGCCGGGTGATCTCGCTCAGCCGCTTGGCCGCCGAGCGCGAGGGCGTGCTCGAGGTTCTGGAGCGCCAGTGGGCGGGCAAGCACCTGCATCAGGAGGCGGGCATCTTTGTCTGCCCCACCGGCCAGATACCCGACGATCTGCCCGAGCTCTATGCCCCCCTGCGCGATGGCCCCATGGCCCTGGAGGACTTGTTGCTCCAATCGGGCTACCCCTACGCCGTGCGCAACCAGATCTTCACCTGGCAGACCCAGGGCTTGGTCACCCTGGCGGGCTTTACCCCCAGCGATGCCCTGCACGTCTTGGGCCAATTCCGCCTGTGGTCGCCCGAAGCGGCGCGGTTCGGCGCCGGCATCCTGGGCCGCCTGTCCGGACTGACCACCGAGGAGGTCTGCCACCGAGTGGTGCAGGGCGTCGTCGACATGGCCTCGCGCGAGATCGTGGCCAAGACCATCAGCGATGCCATTGGTCCCGTCGCCTGGCCAGGCGACCACATCACCGAGTACATCCTCCGCCAAGCGCTCGACCATGGCGGCAACG
>JAAYEA010000497.1 GCA_012689325.1 Chloroflexota bacterium | reverse complement strand
GCATCAGGTTATCCAGCGTGTTGCCGTGGGCCGTGCCGATGAGCTGGACGCCCCGCTCGGCGATGGTGCGCGCCGCCGCGGCCTCCAGCTCGGTGCCGATCTCGTCGATGACGATCACTTCCGGCATGTGGTTTTCCACGGCCTCGATCATCACGGCATGCTGCATGGTCGGCGTCACCACTTGCATCCGGCGCGAGCGGCCGATGGCGGGGTGCGGGATATCGCCGTCGCCGCCGATCTCGTTGGAGGTATCCACGATGATCACGCGCCGATGCTCGGCCAGGACCCTGGCCACCTCGCGCAGCATCGTCGTCTTGCCCACGCCAGGCCGCCCCAAAAACAGCACGCTCTGACCGGATTCGATGATGTCCTGGATGATGTCGATGGTGCCATAGACGGCGCGGCCCACACGCAGCGTCAAGCCGACGATGCGCCCCTTGCGGTTGCGCAACGCCGAGATACGGTGCAGCGTCCGCTCGATCCCGGCCCGGTTGTCATCGCCAAAATCGCCGATCCGCGACACCACATAGTCGATATCTTGGGGCCCGACCTCGGTGCCGCTGAGCACCAGCTCGCGACTGAGGAAGCGCGCCTCGGGCAAACGCCCCAAATCCAGGATGATCTCCAGCAGATCTGCGCTCTGATTGGCCTCGCGCAACGACTTGGCCAAATCAGGCAGCAGCACATCGAGAAGGGCATCCAGGTCGTCAGTAATCTCTTTTCGCATTGCTTATTCGGTGAAACCTCTCCATATCCACGGCCTCGAAGGGCTATCCCCCAGGGGGCGCAGCCCTCAGGCCTTGCCGATTTTGAACCCCTCGCAGCTTCGCGTATGCGCGGGCTCCATGCGCTGCTCCAGCGCCGGCGCCAGCTTGAGCACGGGTTCCTTCACCCGAATCGCCAACTGCTTGACCATGAGCTTCTGGCGGGCCGCCACCGCATAGCCGCGCTCGTAAAGCCAACTGATCACCGGCTGATCGTATTCCCGCACCAGCCCATAGACCGGCTTGTCCGAGCGCCGTGCCAGCCTCTCCAGGCCCCAGGCCAGCAACTGGAGTCCCTCTTGCGGCTCCTTGGGGTCCATCACCAGCCGCCAGGCATGACCCTGCGCGCCGCTGGCGATGCCCAGATAGCCCCGCAGGGAGCCCTGGCTCTCGCACACGTATTCTTCGCCCAGCCCTTGCAGGCCAAGGTTCAGGGCGTATCTCTCCAAGGAGGCCTGCCCCTCGGCCAGTTGGACCTGGGTCGGCGTCGCCCGCGCGTATAGCTGGTGCAGCGCCCATTCGTCCCTGGGCTGGCGCTCCCGCGGCGCGATGGCTGGCCCCTTGCCGGCCCCCGCATCGGCGCCGCGCGTCGATTCGGGCCGGGTCATCACTACCTGCGCGGCGTAGGGCGAAAAGTCGCAGGCGCGCAAGACATCCTCGGCGGGGCTATCCTCAGCGATCCTGGCGAACAGCCGCAAGATCCCCAACTCGCCCGCCTGCTGGCCCAGCCGCTCCAGCAGATGCGTCCAGACCCACTGCGTCGCGCTGCGGCCATCCAGCGCGGGCCCCAAGGCAATGATGTCCCAGTCGGGGCGGTCGCGCTGCGGCAAGACCTGGACGTACCCTTGCGCCACTCCCAGCCCGTCCGTGCCCGGGCAGACAAAGGCCGGCGCCCCCAGGTTCAGATGCGACACTCGCGCCAAGAGCATCATGCGCAGCGGCGAACGCACCGAGATGAGCCCCTCCGGCCAGTCCAAACGTTGCGTATTGCTTTGCAGCTTTCGAATCGCGAGCGTATCTCGAAAGCCGAATGGCCGGATCACTTTGCTGCCCCTTTTCCGCTACTGAAACAGACTGGTCGCCTGCGCGCCGCACGGCAGGCCGGGCAGGCGCGATGGCCCCAGGGTACCCAACCTTGCTCTGTTCACCAGTGCCACTGACCTCTATGCCATTCTACTCTTTTTGAGGGCTTTTGACAAAACCGCAGCCCTCCGCCGGCTTAGCGAGGCTTTTTCTCATCGTCCAGCACGCGATAGTCGGCCTCCAGATACCCCTTGGCCCCTTCGGCCGGCTCGCCTTGCCCCTGCTCGTCATCGACGACGCGGTAGGATCCTTTGATGGAGCCCATCTCGGTGAGGTGCTCCTGCACGATCTCGCGCGGGCAAAGATCCGTGAAGAACTTGAAGCCCATGAGCAGGATCGAGAGATCGTCCAGTTGTCCCAACCCCAGCACGGCGTCGGGCAAGAGATCGATCGGCGCCACCAGATAGATGAGCGCGGCCGGGACGATGGCCTTGGTCCAGATCGGCACGCGGCGATCGCGCAGCAGGCGCCAGATCAGCCTGGCATTGCGCGCCAAACCAGTGACGGCGCCCACGCCGGTCTTGGGGTCGATGGGCTGTCTTTTGCGGGCCATAGGTAACCCTCCGTACCATGATCTCACTAGTCGAGGATATTGAGCTCGGAATCCTGTTCGATCACCATTTGAATCCCCGCCTCGGTCCTTTCGATCATGCCCACCGCCGTGACCCAGCGATCCAGATAGTGGGTCTCCGGCTCGGCCGCAAAGTGCCGCAACCGGGTGACGGGGATGTGCAGGGTCAAGGCTTCCGGCGATGGATCGCGAAAGTAGAGGAAAACATCACCGCCGGCCTTGCGGCTGCGCACCACAAGCCCCTCCACGATGACCCGCTCGCCCACGTGCTGGTTGGCCTCTTGCCAGGAGATGGCGCCGGGCCGCGGGGTCGGCGAGGGAAAGGCCGGGGTGGGGGTCTCTGGCTGCACGTCCAGGCCGCGTTCCGCCATGGCGGCGATCATGCTTTCGTTGGGGATGATCAACCGCTCGCCGATGCTGAGCACGTGGGACTCGGTTAGGCCATTGGCGGCCAGCAGCGCCCCCAGGCTCACGTCGTTATCCAGCGCGATACGTCCCAGGATGTCGCCTTTTTGCACGACATAGACGATCGGCGTCAGCGTCGGGGTGCCGGTGAGGGTGGGCGTCGGCTTTTGGTCCTGCAGGGGCACCAGCGTCGCCGTGGCAGGCAGCACACCCGCGGGCCAGGTCGGCGTGGCCGCGCGCGGCGGCGTCTGCGTCGTGACATGGGCAGCATCGGCGCCCGGCTCCGCTGGCAGCCACGCACAAGCCGCCATCGCCAGACCCAAGGTCAGCAGGCTCGAAATCACCATACCCAGCTTGCGCAGGCAGGAGATATTATGCAAGAACCTTTACTTACCTTTCTTCGTATACGTCTCTGATTATAGTATAATACCCGCATTACAGCAAGGAGCGCCATCATGATCCAGACCAACGGGTTGACCAAGCAATACGGCTCCCTGACCGCGGTACAGGGGCTCAATCTCACCATCCCGGCCGGCGAGTTGTTCGGCTTTCTCGGGCCCAATGGCGCTGGCAAAACCACCACCATCCGCATGCTGACCGGCTTGCTCAAGCCCACCTCGGGCACGGCCCAGGTTGCCGGCTTTGACCTCGCCAGCGAGCCGCTCAAGGTCAAAGCCTCTATCGGCTACCTGGCCGAGAACCCCTTTCTCTACGACAAGCTGACCGGCGCCGAGTTCCTGCGCGTGATCGCTGACCTCTACCGGGTCCCCGAAGCGGGGCGCGCCCAGCGCATTGCGCGTCTGCTCGACCTGTTCGAGTTGGGCAACAAGGCCAACGAGTTGATCGGCAGCTATTCACACGGCATGAAGCAAAAGATCGGCCTTTGCAGCGTGCTCATCCACAACCCCCGCGTCCTCTTTCTGGACGAGCCCACCACCGGCCTCGATCCGCGCAGCGCGCGCGTGGTCAAGGACGTCCTGCGCAGCCTGGTGGAGCGGGGAACCACCGTCTTTATGTCCAGCCACATCCTCGAGATCGTGGAAAACATGTGCGATCGCGTGGGCATCATCAACGGCGGCAAGCTGGTGGCCGTGGGAACCATCGAAGAGCTGCGCCAGCAAGCCCCCGGCTCCTCCCTGGAAGACATCTTTTTGGCGCTGACGGGCGGCGCCGAGTACCGGGAGGTCGCCGAGTATCTGCGGGAGGATCGGCCATGATCGGGATCCTGCTCCGCGCCAAGGCGCTCATCTGGAAGAACACGCTCTTTCGCCGCAGCCGCCGCCAGCAACTCGGGTACCTGGCCTTCCTCGCCCTGGTAGGCTACATGGCCGTGGGGATCTTTAGGGGCATCACCTACCTCTTTACGACGTTGCAGGGCGCCGCTCCCGAGGCCGCCAGCGCCTTCCTCACCAGCGTGCTGGCCGGGTTGGTCACCATCGCCCTCTTTTGGGGCCTCGGCTCCACGCTGGGGCTGCTCTACACCGCTTCGGACCTGGAGCTGCTCATGAGCGCGCCGGTCCCCCCGCTGACGGTTTACGCGCTCAAGCTGCTGGAGAGCGTGCAGTCCCTATTGCTGCCCAGCCTGCTCAGCTTGAGCTGTCTGGTGGCCTATGGCGTCGCCATCGGCGCGGCCTGGCCCTATTACCTGCTGGCGCTGTTGGGCTTTGTGGCCCTGTTGCTCCTGCTCTCCGCGCTCAGCATGCTGGCGGTCATGCTCGTGGTGCGATTCCTGCCCGCGCAACGCACCCGAGAGATCTGGCTCCTGTTGTTTGCCATCCTGACCACCGTGCTCTGGGGGGCCTGGACGCTGACCGCCAACAACAGCCGGACCAACATGATGCAGCAGCTGGTGGACCATCAAGGGACCGTCTCCCAGGTTGGGCGCGCCCTGGCCTGGTCGCCTTCGGGCTGGCTCGCCCGCGCCATGACCGCCTGGCCAGGGCAGGATTGGGCCGCCCTGGGGCTGAACCTGGGATTGCTGTTGGTGGTGGCCGCGGTAGCGATCTACCTGGGTTATGCCGTCTACCAGCGCGCCTTCTATCTGGGCTGGTCGCGGCTGCAAGAGCAAGCCTCGCGGCGCCCCTCGCCGGCAATGGAATCTGCGGGCCAAGCGGCGGGCAAGCGCTCGCCGATGGCGCGGGCCTTGAGCCTGCTCCCGATCCAAGTCCGCGGCATCGTCAGCAAGGACTGGACCGAGTTGCCGCGAGACATGAGCCGCCTGAGCCGGCTCTTTCTGCCAATCATGATGGGCGTGGTCTACGTCTATTCCACCGCCTCCAGCGACCTCGCCAAACAACTGCCCGGCTCGGCCATCTGGATGTCCATGGCGCTCATGCCCCTGGTCCCCTTCTTCATGACCCTGTACCAGGCCGTGGTGAGCGTCGCGGCGGAGGGCCGCAATATGGGACTGCTGGCGCTGGCCCCGCTCTCGGGTCTGCAAGTGCTCTGGGCCAAGTTCTGGTCCTCCTTGGGCCCCACGTTGCTCATCGCCGAGGTGACCACCCTGGTCGCGGCGCTCGTGCTCGGCGCGACGCCGGGCCAGGTGCTGCTCTTTGCGCTGGCCGTGGCCTGGTTCACCGTGGGCTTTGTGGCCATCGGCATCGGCATCGCGACGCTCAGCCCGAATTTCGCCGCCGGGGCCGGCAATCGCCGCCAGGTGGGCGTCGAGAGCACCTATCTGGCCATGATCCTGAGCGCCGCCTATTGGGTCGTCCACCTGGCGCTGATCACCTGGCTGCTGCTCAAGGCCGGGCCAGCCCTGACCCAGAGCCTGCTCTCGCAACTGGTCTTGACGCTCCTTCCCGACGTGGTGCCCTACCTGGACACTGCCTGGCCCATCGTGCTCCTGATCGCGGCCGAGGTCCTGCTTTGGGGCGCCATCGCCTATCTTTGGCGACGCGGCGCGCGCTGGATCGAGCGCTGGGAGATCACCGCTCTGGGTCAAAGCGCCTGAACGCTGCCCACCGTAGAAACGCCAAAGAGGAGCTGGATCACACCAGCTCCTCTTTGGTTTTTCGCCCTTACCGGCGCGGCGTGGGCGTCTCGGTCGGCGGCTCGGGCGTATGGGTATGGGTCGGCGGGACCACGGTGAACGTGCTGGTCGGCGGCGCGACGGTAAAGGTGCTCGTCGGCGGCACAGAGGTGTGCGTGCTGGTCGGCGGGATCGGCGTCTCGGTCGGCGGCTCGACCGTGTGGGTGCTGGTCGGGGCCACCATCGTCCAGGTGCTCGTGGGCTGGGGCGTATCGGAAGGCGCCACGGGCGTCTCGGTCGCGGTCACGGTCGACGTGGGCCGCACGCTCGTCACCGAGGGCGTGGCGGTGGGGAGCACCCGCGTCGAGGTGGCCGTCGCCGATGGAGTGGGGCTGGGCGGCCTGACGGTCGCCGTCGGCGTGCTGGAGGCCGTGGGCGCGTGGGTTGCCGTCCAGGTGGCCGTGACGCTGGGCACTGCGGTAGGCGTGTCAGGAGCCAGGGTGGGCGTGGGCGTTGGCGTATCCGTCGGCGGCAGCGGCGTTTGGGTGGACGACGGCATGTCGATCGCCGATAGGGAAGCCGAGGCAGTGCCAGTGGCGGATGGGCTGGCGGCGGCCGACCGCGCCAGGGAAGCCGTCGCGGTGATCGTTCCGCCCCGGTCCAGCCCGCCCGAGCCCGACGCGAAATCGAGGCCCCAGATCACCAGAGCCGCGATGACCACCGTGCCCAAGACGGCCCCGATCCAGGCCAGCGGCCACCGCCGCTTGCGCTTTTCCGGCGCTGCCACTGGCGCCGGCGAACCCGGCCCGGCCTGCTGCGCCATCGGCACAGCGGCACTGGGCGCCGGTTTCTGCGCCTCCGCAAAGGCCCGCGCCAGATCCGCGGCGTGCTGATACCGCTGGTCCGGGTCCTTTTCCAGGGCCAGCTCGACCACCTTGGCCAGCGCTTCCGGGACCACCGGGTTCCTCTGGCGAATGGGCGGCGGGGCCTCATAGATGTGCTGGTGGATGGCCATCCAGGGCGTATCGGTCTCAAAGGGCACGTGGCCGGTGAGCATCTCATAGATGACCACGCCGAAGGAATAGATGTCGCTGCGCGCATCCACTGACTTGCTGCGCGCCTGCTCGGGGGACATATAATACGGGGTGCCGATGACGGCGGTCATCTGCGTCAGGTCCGCCGCCTCGTAGAACTTGGCCAGGCCGAGGTCCGAGAGGACCACCCGCCCGTCCTGGGTGAACATGATGTTGGCTGGCTTGACGTCCCGATGGACGATGCCCTGGTGATGGGCGTATTCCAGCGCGCCGCCGATGCCCTGCACCACCTGGTTGGTCGTGGCGATATCCATCGGCTCGTGGCCGCGCTCATCGAGGCGATCCTTCAGCGTCCCGCCCTCGATGTACTCCATCGCGATATAGTAATAGCCGTCCGCTTCGCCGGCATCATAGACGTGCACGACGTTGGGGTGGCTCAGCCGCGCGGCAGCCAGCGCCTCGCGCTTGAAGCGCGCCACGAACTCGGCCTCGGCAAAGTGCGGCATCAGAACCTTGAGGGCGATATAGCGCTCCAGGGAGGGCTGGACCGCCTTGTACACGGTGGACATCCCCCCCTTGCCGATGACGCCGATGATCTTGTATTGCCCCAGGGTCTTGCCAACCAGATCGTTGGCGTCCCTGGTCACTTCCCCCACCGTCATATCGCGTTCCTCGTCACGGCCCACCCGGACTCTGATCGCTGGACTCTGACGCGCACTCTACTGCCGGCCACTCCACGCGCAGCGAGCGCCCATATCGCCAGACGCGCTGCGAGCGAGCCGCCGGTTTGGCCCCCGGCACCTCCTATGGGGCAACAGAAACAGGATGCAAGCTTGCTCATTGTAACACGCTCGCGACCAATTAGCAAGCCTGGCCGCCAGGGCGATTGCATTTAAACTGCCAGGACCTTGAGCAGGTAGACGTTGTCCCAGCCAGCCATGAGACGCTTGTTGTGGAGGCCGACTTGGGCCGTCTTTTCCTGTTTGAGCAGATTGAGGGCAAT
>JAAYEA010000064.1 GCA_012689325.1 Chloroflexota bacterium | reverse complement strand
TGTCGATCTGCGTACTAGATTCGGTCCAGCGGAAAGAGGGGGCGGCGGACGCGGCGGAAGGGGAGCGCGCGCAGCAGCGGGCTGCAAGGCCCCGGCGCGTCGAGGATGCGCACCTCGGCGGCGAGCGGCTCATAGGCGGCGCGGAAGGCCGCTGGCGACTTGACCACCACGATGCGGGCGTCCGTCGGCTCCAGCCCCACCGAGCGGTAGAGCTCGGGATCCCACTGGCGGCAGGGCCGCTCCATCACCACCACGTGGATCTGGCCGACGCGCAGCACGACGGTGCGCCCGCGGTGGCAGATGGCGCCGCGAAAGCCGGGGCCCTTTTGCACGAAATCCCCGTCCGCGATCAGTTTGACATAACCGGTCACCTCGACCGGCGCATAGAACGTTGGGGCAAAACCCCCACCGAGCGGGAGCGTCACCTCTTGGCCCACCCCCGCCGCGATCAGGCGCGCCACGGCGGGCGGGTCCACGATATTGAGCAAGCAGACTTGCTTCAGCAAGCAGACTTGCTTCAAGAGGCAGTCGTGCTCGGGGGCAAGGCGCAGCAGGGCGGCCAGGACGGCGGTGCTATCCCCCGGCGCGCCCGAGCTGGGGGCGTCGGCCGAATCCGCCAGGACCCAGGGGCCGCGGTCGCTGGCCAGCGCCTCGCGGAGGGTGGCTTCGGTGGGGGAGAGATCCACCTCGAACTCGTGGCGGCGGGACCAGAAGCGCTCGGCCAGCCGCTGGGCGGTGGACTCGGCCAGGGCGCGGCCCCCCTTCGGGCCGTTTGCATCGGCGACGACCAGGACGCTGCAACCCACTTCAGGGACGTCGAGCCAGGGCTGCACGGAAAAGACGGAGACGTCCAGCAGGCCGGGCTGGGGCGCCAGCGCCTCGGCCAGCACCTCGGAAAGGGGGCCGTCGGTGGTGCGCGCCGTCTCGCCGGGGAGGAGCATGGGCAAGCGGCGCAGCGCCAGCACGGGCCGCACCTCGCCGCGGGCGGCGCGGATCAGCAGCGACATGGCGCGTTGGCCGGTCTCGTAGAGGTCCACGTGTGGCGCGGTGTGGTAGCCCGCCAGGATGGTGGCCTGGTCGGCCATGAGCTGGGTGCAGTTGGCGTGCAGGTCGAGCGTGCCCGCCAGCGGGACATCGGGACCGACCTGGGCGCGGACGGCGCGCAGCACCTCGCCCGTGCCATCATCCAGCCGCTCGGTCACCAGCGCGCCGTGCAGGAACAGGAGGACGCCATCCACTGGCCCGGCGGCCCGCAGGCGCTCCAGCAGCTCGGCGAGGAGCGCGTCATAGACCTCCTGGCGCAAGGGGCCAGCGGAGGCGTTGGCCCGCGCGTAAAAGGTGGGGACGATCTCGACGCCCTCCGCCCGCGCCACGTCCAGCGCGCCGGCGGGCTCGCTGCGGGTTCCCGCGGCCTCGGCCACGATCTCGGTCCCGCGCAGGACGTCATGGGGGCCAAAGTGCTCCCAGCCGCCGGGGACGGGGGAGAAGCTCTGCGATTCCTGAGCGAGGCCACCGATGGCGATGCGCATGGCAGGCTCCTTTACTTGACCTGGGAGGCGTAGGGATAGGCGTCATCGCCGGGGCGGCTGAGCGCTAGCAGGCTGATCTGCCCGCCATCCACGACGACGACCTGACCGGTCACAAAGCTGGCCTCCTCCGAACAGAGAAAGGCCACCATCGCGCCGATATCCTCCGGCTGGCCCATGCGCCCGAGGGGAATCTTGCGGGCCGACGCGGCGGGGTCGAAGGCGGGGAACTGGGTATAGTAGCGCTCTACCTCGATGGCGCCGGGCGCCACGCAGTTGACCGTGATGCGGTGCGGGGCCAACTCGACGGCCAGTTGCCGGGTCAGCATGTTGAGCCCGCCCTTGGCGGCGGCGTAAGCGGCAAAGACGGGGGCGGAGACGAGGCCGTGCACCGAGCTGATGTTGATGATCCGGCCGCCGCCGCGCTGGATCATCTGCGGCACGGCGGCCTGGGCGCAGAAAAAGGGCGCGCGCAGGTTGACGTTGATGGTCTGGTCCCACGCGGCCGGCGAGACCTCCAGGAAGCGCGCCTCGCTGCTGATGGCGGCGTTGTTGACCAGGATGTCCACCGCGCCGCAGGCCTCGACCGCCTCAGCGATGAGGCGCTGGCAAGCGGCGACCTCCTCCAGGTCGGCGCCGAGGGCCATGGCCTGCCCCCCTGACGCGATAATCTGGCGGACCGTCTCGTCCGCGCCCTCGCGGTGACGGTTATAGTGCACGACCACCCGCGCGCCGCGGCGGGCCAACGCCAGGGCGATGCCCCGGCCGATGCCGGTCCCGGCGCCGGTGACGATAGCGACCTTGTTCTCCATGCCGTCTTCTCCTCAAAGGTGTGCGAGCAGGGGCGATGTGGCGAGCCCAGGCTGGACACCAGTATAACCCCACCCAAAGCTGGCGGCAAGCGGCGGCTGGCGGGCGCCGGTTGACAGGGCGCTGGATCGGCCTAAGCTATGGCGGACGACGACGGTGAGGAGCGCGCGATGGGCCAGATGCAGGCAACGTGGGACGTGTTGGGCTGCGGCGTGGTGAGTGTGGATGACCTGGTGTACCTGGCGACCTATCCGCCGGCCAATACCAAGGCGCGCATCCTGGGGCGGGACCGCCAAGGGGGCGGCCTGACCGGGACGGCGCTGGTGGCGGCGGCGCGGCTGGGGGCGCGGGCGGCCTTTGGCGGCGTGCTGGGCTATGACGAGCTCTCGCTGGTCGCCATTGCCGAGTTGGAGCGGGAGGGGGTGGATTGCTCGCCGATGCTGCGCCGCCCGGAGGCGCGCCCCTGCCACTCCACGGTCATCGTCGGGCGGGATACGGGCAGCCGCAACGTCTTTTTCTCGCGGGAGGGGGTGATGACCCCGCGGCCGGAGGAGGTGACGCCCGAGCTGGTGCGGCGCTGCCGCGTCCTGTTCGTCGATCACCTGGACCTGGACGTGGCCTGCCACATGGCGGCGGCGGCCGCGGCGGTGGGGGTGCCGGTGGTGGCCGACATCGAGTGGAAGCAGTACCAGCGCGCGGAGGAGCTCTTTGCCCGCATCCAGCACCTGATCATCCCGGAGCACTTTGCGCTCGAGCTGACCGGCGCGGCGACGACGGCGGAGGCGGTGGCCCGGCTGGCGTCGCCGGAGCGCCCCTGCACCGCGGCGACGGCGGGGGAACGCGGGTGCTGGTTCGCGGTCCACGGGGGGCCGGTGCAGCACCAGCCGGCCTTCCCCGTCGCGGCGGTGGACACCACCGGCTGCGGCGACGTGTTTCATGGCGCTTACGCGGCCTGCATCGCGTGCGGGCTGGGGGTGGCGGAGAGCATCCGCTTCGCCTCGGCGACGGCGGCAATCAAGGCCACGCGCCCCGGCGGTGGCCGGCCAGGGATCCCCACCTGGGATGAGGTGGAGCGGTTTCTGGGGGAAGCCCACCGGAGGCCCCCTCAGGCCTCCGATGGGCGATAGGAGAGGCTACTTCATGACGCCCCAGACCTGGACTTCGGCCAGGCAGGTGTCGTCGTATTGGCTTCCCGGATAGACTTGCTCGATGGTCAGCTTGACGTAGCTGCTGACGATCTTGTCGCTCAGCGAGACCTCTTGCAGGCCCCGCTCATCGCGGAAGGTCCAGGCGACCTCCTCGCCGCCGGAAAAGGCGAGCCTGACGCGCTGGACGCGGTTGTTGTACGCAAAGAGCTCGGCGCTGTGCGCGCTATCGTCCGGGTCGCGGTCATAGCCGATGTCCACCAGGAGCCGGGTGATCTCCACCGGCTGCGGGAACTCGAGCTTGAGCCACTCGCCGAGGCCCGGGCCAGTGACGCCCTCGGCCCACGGCGTGCTCAGCGAGCCGTCGACGGCCGAGGCGGCGTGATAGCTGCCCAGGTTATCGGAGGGCAGGTGGCTGGAGGCGCTGGCCGTGGCGAAGGAGGAGAGGTCGCGCTCCTCCGCGGCCGGGCCGGAGAGGTCGGCGATGCGGCTGACCTCGATGTGGCGGGCCTCGGTGGCCGGGACGCCGACAAAGAGGGCGCCCCAGACCTGCACCTTGGCGCCGGAGCGCTGGTACTCGGCGATCTGCGCCTGGATGGCGTCATCCGCGGAGCCGATATCGTACCGCTCGCCATCCTCGCGCTCGAAATAACCGCCGAACTGGTTGCCGGCGGGCAGCTTGACCAGCGTGCCGATCCAGCCGTCCACGTCGGTGCCCTCCTTCACGACCTCGAGCCGCTCCACGAGGATCTGGCGCGCCTCGGTGGCGGGGACGCCCGTGTGCAGCTTGCCCCAGACGCGGACCCGCTGCTCGCTGCCGCGCAACTCGGCGAGCTGCGCCGCGATCGCGCTATCCTCGGAGGCGATGCCGTACTGCTCGCCGTTCTCGCGCAGGAAATAGCTGCCGAACTGGTTGCCCGCGGGCAACTGGATGATCTGCCCGGTCCAGCCGCCGACCAGGGCGGGCACCGTCTCGGCGCCCGGCGTGGGCGCGACCTTGGTGGCCTCGACGGTCACCGGCACGCGGGTCTCCACCTCGCGCACGGCGCCATTGGGCTTGACCTCGCCTTCCCAGCGAAAGCCGGTGAGGGCGTTGGCCAGGGTCACGTGGTAGATGACCATGTTCGGCGCGACGATGGGGAACTGGACGTCCATGGTCCAGTCGCCCGTGTGGTATTGGTAGGTGCTGCTGCCCAAGATCTGGGGCGGCGTGACGTTGGCCACCTCGCCGACCAGGTCGCTGGTGGGCGCGTGCGTCGGATACTGCTCGCGGACGTGACGAAGCGCGGCCAGGCGGGCCAGGCCCACGCCCTCGGGGATCTCTTCCACCTCCGGCGTATCGGTGGGCAGCGGCGTCTCGGTGGGCGCGCTGGTCGCGGTCGCCGTGGGGACGATGGTGGCCGTCGCAGCCTCGGGGGTGGGTTGGACGCAACTCGCGCAGAGCGCCAGGGCGAGCGTCAGCAACAGGAAAAGGCCGATTCGTGTCTTCATGGTAGGTCCCCTTGTCTAGTGGAGTATTCACCCAATAGACGAGGAGGGCGCGTGCGGGGTTCCCTTTTGCGGCAAAGATCGTCCAAAGGTTGTAGGCCGTGTGGGCCCGAGGGCCGAACCGGCGCCTAGGGGGTGCGGCGCGTCCCATAGAGCGCGCGGGTGGCGGAGTGGTTCAGGCTGTGATCGGGTTCGAGTTCGACGAGGATGTCGACGTCGCTGTCCGGGCCGAAATCATCCCGAAGCACCGAGCCGAACATGGACATCTCTTTGATGCCCCACTTGTGACAAAACGTCTCGATCTGTTGCGGGTCCACTTCCATGCGAATCGGCATGATCATCACTACCCCTGACTGGGACACCGATCTCGTGGATCGCACGGACCAGCAGAAGGCCAATCCGGAATCTGCGTTCATCTGCGTGAATCCGTGTCCAGTGACCTACACCATTCCCTCCCAGACCATCAGCGGGGGCTCGCGGCGGAAGCCCAGCGCCTCTAGCAGCGGCTCACCCGGCCCGCCCAGCACCGGCGCGCCGTCCCACGTGGCGATGGCAAGGTGGTGGGTGCCGGTGGCCAGGCCCCGCGCCTCCCTGGCCCGCTCCATGAGCAGACGCATGGCGGCGGCGATCCAGTCGGCGGGCGCGTCGGGCGCGGTGGTGATCCGCTCCCCGCCGCCCTCGGCGGTGAGGATCGGCTGTCCGCGCCGCCAGACGGCATAGTTGCCCGGCAACTGGGCCAGGCGCGCGCGGGCCAGCTCCGCCGACTCGATCCCGGCCGCATAGACGTTGGCGGGGTCGCAGGCGTTGACCAGGGTCAGCTCGGCCTCCGGGCTCTCCTGGCTGGCAGGCTGGCCGCCGCGGCGCAGCGCCTCCAGCGCCGCCGGGCTGGCGTATTGCACGCCTGGCAGCCCGGCCACGAAATAGCCGCGCCGCACCTCGCCGCGCATCTCCATCAAGGTCAACTGCCGGTTGATGGCGGCCCAGTCCCAGGGCCCCTCCTCGCGCTCCAGGCTGGCGCGGGTGACCACGCCGTGGCGGGCCAGCAGTTGCCGGGCCTGCTGCAACGCGCGGTCATCGGGAGCCTGATCTCGGCCCCACACGCCGAGCCGATGCACCAGCGACCAGCGCCCCGGCCAGCGGGCTGGCGCGCGCACCGCCTGCGCGGCGACCTTGGCCGCCTCGCGCTTGGCGCGGTGGTAGCGCTCGGGGGTCAGGCGGGCGCGCATGGGGCCACGGGCTTCCCGCCAGGCCGATAACTCGGCCTCGAGGGTGCTGAGGGGCTCCCGCTCCGCTGTCGGCGCGTAGCTCAGCACCTCGCGCAGCGCCTGGGCCGAGTCGTTGGTGACGAGGCCTGCCAGCGCCAGCTCCACCAGGGCGTCGCTGAGGGCGGCATGGTCCAAGCCCGTCCCCTGCGCCAGGTCGGCGTAGAAACAGGCCCCCTCGTCCTTGAGCACGCGCCACGCCGAGGTCGCCGCCTCGGATAGACCGGCGAGGGCGTCGTCGGAGAGGGGCTCCAGGAAGAGCGAGCCCTCGCCGCGGAAGAAAAAGCGCACGTGGCTGCGCCGGGGCTCCTTGCCGGAGGCGACCCAGACCAGCTCGCCGCTGGCGCAGAGCCGGTCGAGCTCGGCGGGGGCGTAACGGGCCAGCCGCCCAGGAAGCAGGTCGCGTTCCCAGACCAGCCCCGGCGCGGCCACCCCGCGCAGTTGCCGCAGCGCCTGCTCCAAGGCGGACTCGCCCGCCAGCCGCTCCTGCGGGTGCAGGTGGTGCCAGCGCGCCAGGAAATCGGCGTACTGGTAGAGCGAGACCGGCTGCACCTCCTTGCGCAGGAGGATGAGGGTGCGCTGGTGGATGCGTTCCAGCACGTGGCGGTCGCAGAGCTGCCGGCCCGGCTCGGCGAGCCCCGGCGGGGGCGGCGCGGCGGTGAGGCGGCCAACCACGATCTCGCCGCTGCGCTCCAGGCGGGCCAGCGTCTCCTGGAGCCACTCAGCGGGGAAAGGATAGCGCGCGGCGAGCTCGCCGACATACAGGGGCCCGCGCTGGCGGATGTGGCGGCGCAAGACGTCCAGCCGGGCCTCGTCGGCGTCGGGCCGGGCAGCCAGCAGCGCGTCCGGCAGCGGGACAGACGGCCGCTCGGGCAGGCCAAAGGCGGCGCGATAAGTGACATAATGATCGGAGGCGATCCAATGGGGCTGGCCGTTCAGCGCGATCTCGAGCGCGCGCGAGCCGGCGGCCAACTCGCCCAGCCAGCCCTCGCCGCTGGCGACCACGCGGGCAGCGGCCTCGGCGGCGGTCAGGTCGCCGGCCTGCTCGAGGAACACCGCCAGCTCGTCCAACGTGCGGGCCTGGTAGCCCTCCGCGGCGTGCGACAGCTCGCCCTCTACCTGGCTCACCGCCTCCGGCCGGATCAGATTGGCCAGCTCGTCCTCGTCCAGCAGCTCGGCCAGCAGGCTGCGGTTGACGATCAGGCTCTGCATCTGCCGTTCCGCGCGCGGGGTGTCGTCGCCGTACATGCCCGTCTCGGTGAAGCGGAAGAGCAGCCCCGCCGCCACGGGCGAGGGGGCCAGCGTCTCGGCGCGGAGCACGCGCACCCGGCCCGACTGGATGCCCTCCAGCAGCTCTTGCAGGTGGTCCACGTCCAGCACGTCGCGCAGGCAGTCGCGGTAGGTCTCGGCAATGATGGGGAAATCCTCGAACTTGGTCGCCACGGCCAGCAGATCCTTGGCGCGGAGGCGCTGCAGCCAGAAGGGAGTGCGGCGGTTGCCCCGCACGCCGGGGAGCATCATGGCCCGCGCGGCGTTCATGCGAAAGTGCGCGCCAAAGAGCGCCGAACCCGGCAGCTCGGCCAGCAGCCGCTCGCGGGCCTCGGCGGGACCGATGCTGGAGACGAGGTCCAGCGGCAGCTCGCGGTCGACGTTGGGGAAGCGAAAAAGGATGCCGTCGTCGTCGCTCTGCACCTCTAGTGAGCTGCCCAGCCGCTCCCGGAAGGCGTGGGCCAGCACCAGGGCCCAGGCGCTATTGACCCGCCCGCCCAAGCAGGAGTGGATGACTAGGCGGCTATCGCCCAGCGCATCGGTAAAGGTCTCCAGGATGACCGTGCGGTCCGACGAGATGGCGCCCAGGCTCTCGATCTGCCCCTGCACGTACTGGATGGCGTTGCGCGCCGAGCTGGCGTCCAGGGCAAAGCCCTCCTGAAGCCAGCGCATGGTCTCCGCCGCCGGGTTGGTCCAGAGGTCGCCGCCGTCCTCGGGTGCGGGCGGGAGGGCAGCCACGCGCTCGGCCAGTTGCTGGCGCAGCTCGCCCAGGCGCAGCCCCAGCTCATAGTCGCGATAGATGCTATCGCCGCGCCAGAAGGGCATGCGCGGGATATGGCCCGCGGCGTCCGAGACGATGACGCGGTCCTCGTCCATCTCGACGACGCGCCAGGTCTGGCTGCCCAGGGCGAAGACATCGCCGGGGTGGGTCTCAAAGACGAATTCCTCGTCCAGTTCGCCCAGGCGCGTCTCGCGGTCGGGGAGATAGACGCCATAATAGCCGCGGTCGGGGATGGTGCCGCTGTTGCGCAGCGCCGTCAGGTTGCTGCCCGGCAGCGGGGCCAGCCGCCCGTGGACGCGGTCCCAGGCCAGCCGCGGGCGCAGCTCGCGAAAGGCGGCGCTGGGGTACTTGCCGGAGAGCATGTCCAGCACGCCCCGGTAGACGCCAGGGGTGAGCCGGTGATAGGGGTAGGCCCGCCGCACCAGGGCATAGAGCTCGTCCACGTCCCACTCGTCCACCGAGACCATGGCGACGATCTGCTGCGCCAGCACGTCGAGGCAGTTCTGCGGGGTGTGGGTGGCCTCCACCTCGCCGCAGAGCATGCCCCCTGCCACCGCCGCCGCCTCCAGCAGGTCCTCGGGGTGGGTGGGATAGATGCGCCCGACGCTGGTCTGGCCGACCAGGTGGCCGGAGCGGCCCACCCGCTGCAGGCCGCGCGAGACGCTCTTGGGCGACTGCAACTGCACCACCAGGTCGATGGCGCCGATATCGATGCCCAGCTCCAGTGAGCTGGTGCCGACCAGGGCGGGGAGGCGGCCCTCCTTGAGGTCGCGCTCCAGTTGCAGGCGGACCGCCTTGGAGATCGAGCCGTGGTGGGCGCGGAACGGGCCGGCGGGCGCGCCGGTGCCGAACATGCCGATCCCCTTGGGCACGCCGTCGGGCGAGAGGGCGGAGGTGTCAATCACGCCGAGGGCGGCAAGCTGGGGGGCATCCTCGTTCTCGCCCTCGGCGGCATACTGCTCGTTCAGCCGGTCGGCGCAGCGTTCCGCGCCGCGGCGGCCGTTGGCAAAGACCAGCGTCGTGCGGTGCTCCCGGATCAGGTTCAGCACCTGCGGGATCACCGAGGACCAGATGGAGCCGCCGGGGACCTGGCGGAGGTTGTGCACCGGCGTGATCACCTGGAGGTCCAGAGGCTTTTGGCGGCCCGCGTCCACGATGGTGACCGGGCGGGGCGCATGGTCTCCTCCCTCGCCCGCCGGCTCCAGGCCGCCGAGGAAGCGTGCCACCTCTTCCAAGGGGCGCTGCGTGGCGGAGAGGCCGATGCGCTGGAGGGGGCGCCCGGTCAGGCGCTCCAGCCGCTCCACGGAGAGCGCCAGGTGCGCGCCGCGCTTGTTCCCGCAGAGGGTGTGGATCTCGTCGATGATGAGCGCGCGGACGGTGCGCAGCATCTCGCGCGCCACCGGGCTCGTAAGGATCAGGTAGAGCGACTCGGGCGTGGTGATCAGGATATGCGGTGGGCGGCGCACCATGGAGGCGCGGGCCGAGGTGGGCGTATCGCCGGTGCGCACGGCGACGCGCAGCGGCGGGAGCGGCGTCCCCTGGGCCTCGGCCTCCTCGCGGATGCCCGCCAAGGGGGTGCGCAGGTTGCGCTCGATGTCGTTGTTCAGCGCCTTGAGCGGCGAGACGTAGAGGAGCTGCACGCCGCTCTCGGCATCGCCGTCGGCCAGCCGGGCATAGATGTCATTGATGCCGCAGAGAAAGGCGGCCAGCGTCTTGCCCGAGCCGGTGGGCGAGAGGATGAGGACGTTCTTGCCGCGCTGGATGGGCGGCCAGCCCAGCGCCTGGGGCGGCGTCGGCTCGCCCAGGGCCTTATGGAACCACTCGCGCACCGGCGGTATGAACGCATCCATCGCAGGCTCCTATCTCTTGCCGACCAGCACGCCGCCGCCCGAGGAGGCGGCCTGGTCGGGCGAGAGGATCACCGCGCCCTTCCCGGCGCCCCCGGAGCGATCCGCCGCTGCCTCGTGGTTGCCCGCTGCTTTGAGCTCCTCCAGACGCTTGGACAAAAGTTGCCACTCGGCCATGCCCAGGCCGTAGCGCGCGGGCTCGGCCACCAGCGCCTTGGCCAGCGCCTCCTGCACGAGGTGCAGCAGCTCGCCGGCCTCCTGGTACTCGGTCCAGGCCAGCTCGGAGCGAGACGCAAAGTCCATGGCGGCCAGGGTGCGGGTGACGTCCTTGGCGAAGGCCAGCGGCTGCTTTCCGGCGCGGCGCGCGCTCAGCAGCTCCCAGCCCATGGGCGCGGTGATGTCCCGGCCCAGGATGATGAGGTAGAAGGCGCTGCCTTGCAGCGGCTGGGGATCGGGAAGCCGGGGCTCGCCGGGGGCGGGGGTGTAGGTGATCTGCCAGGCCAACGAGCCGGGCAGCCGCGCCACCGCCTGGCCGATGTACTCGCGCTCCAGCTCCAGGTCGGGCCCGATGCTGACAAAGAGGCGCAGAAGGTCCGCCATGGCCGTCCTCCTATTCGCTCAGATGTTCTATAGGGTATTATACGCCAGTGGGGGCCGGACGTCAAGAGGGAGGGGCGCGCTCACAGGGCTTGTGCCAAGTCGCGCTCGGCGATGAACTCGCCGAGCTACGGCGGCATGGAATGCCGGGGCTGCGCCTGATGAAATCAGGCTTCGGATTCCACGCCGCGGAGGCCCCGGAAGCCCGATTCCATCGGGCGCGGTG
>JAAYEA010000496.1 GCA_012689325.1 Chloroflexota bacterium | reverse complement strand
TCCACCCGCGTGAGAAAGCGCCCGTCGTCCACCGTGGTGGGGAGGGTGGGGCCGGGCCACATCTGGGCCAGCTCGCCGTTCTTGAGGAGCGCGACGAACTCGATGGGCGCCAGGGGCTGCACCTCCACCTCAAAGAGGCGCGGCGCCGAGGCGGGCAGAACGTCGCCCATGATGCCGCGGCCCGAGGCGAGGGAAACGCCGATGCGGTCGCCGGTGCAGGCCAGGGTGTGGCGCGCCCAGAGCGCCTGCCAGACCGCCTCGCGGGTGAGGGCCGGCGCGATGACGCCGGTGATCCCCTCGCCATAGGTGGCGGGGTAGCCGTGGTGGTTATCGGTTCCGGCGGTGAAACCAAGGTGGGCGCCGCGGCGGAGCTGGTGCGCCACGGTCTGGGAGGCGGTGCTGCCGCCCATGGAGTGCAGGATCATCGGCCAGATGGTCTCGCGCTCGAAGGAATCGGCGTGCTCGGAAAAGAGCTCCACCAGGGGAGAGATGGCGGGCTCGACGCTGCGCCAATCGGGACCGCGCCAGCCGTAGCGGTAGGCGACGTGGTGGGGGATGAGCATCCCGCCGCGGGAGGCGACATAATCGCGGAGGTCGGAGTAGGACTCGCCGCGATAGAGCTCGCCCTCGGCGCCGGGAAAGAGGACGACGAAATCACCCCAGGCGGTGGAATGCCACTCGTACCCGATAAAGGTGACGAACTGGTGGGGGATATACTGGATGTTGGCCTCGTTGACGGCCTGGGGGAACTGGGCGCTGATCCGGTCGAAGGCCTGGAGGTGGTAATCCACCATCTGCGGGTCGGTGGCGGGCGGGTCGGGCCAAAAGCCGTGCGCGGTAAAGGCGCAGATGTCCAGGGTGTTGCGGGCCAGGCGGTAGGTCCGCGCCAGTGAGCCCTGGCCGTAGCCGATCTCGTTGTGGTTGTGCAGGTCAGCCCAAAAGATGCGGTGCATGTCGCCTCCGGATTGGTACGCGGATTCGCGGGATCGGACGGATCAGGAAGGCCGGATGGCCGGGCAGGGCGTTCCGCCCGGGTCCCGGCTTGCTCGGCCCGCTAGGGGCAGTCCTGATACCAGCCGGCGATCTCGGCCACCGTCCCGGCGCCGTCGTGGGCGATAAACCGCGCTCCCAGCTCGCGCGCGCCATCGGCGGGGACGGTGATCTGGGCGAAGCGCCAGGGGTTGTACTCGTGCAGGCCATAGTCGCGCACCATCCACGGCGCGCGCGGCGAGCCGCGATGGGGCATCAAGGTGATCCCGGCGTGGTAGCCCCGCGGCCCCTCCCCGCTGACGTCCATCCAGTCGCTGGTGGTGTCCCAAATGCCCGATTCGCCCACGTGCCCCGCCGCGTCCAGCATGACCCCGCCGTTAAAGGTGGTCCATTCGGGCGGGATGCGCATGGCGATGCCAGCCTCCTTGGTCTCGCCGAAGCGGATGGCGCCATAGGCGGCCAGGAAGCGCGAGCGGATATCCACGATATGGCCATAGGGCGCGGCGGAAAAGGCGATGCGGCGCGCCTCGCGGAGCTGTGGCTGGCCGTCCTCGGTGCACCAGTCCAGCGTCAGGTAAAAGCGGGCGCTGGCGGCGTCGGCCTCGACGTGGCAGAGGCCGCTGGCAGGGACCTGACGGCAACGAGGGTTGCCGAAGGAGCCGGCATTCCACATATCGTGACCGTTCACCGCCGCGCCGACAAAGAGCCCCTGGTGGTGGGGGTGGTCCACGGGGCTCTCCTGGATCACCAGGCGGCCGCCGGGGGTGTAGAGGGGAAAGACGTAGGCGCGCAGGTCGCCCATGTTCACCGCGCCGACGAGGGTGTTATCGTAGCGCACCCACATCCGCGCCCGCTTGTCAAAGGAAACGGTTTCACTGATGGTCCACATGGTCTCGTTCTCCTTGCAGCCACAAAAGGGCTCTGTCCGGGTCTCACTGAAGGCAAGCGATGGTATGGGCTCACGGCAGCAGTTCGCACGCCTGCCCGTCATCATCCGCATCCAGATTGTGCACGTCGAACCCCCGCTCCATCATGCAGTGATCATAGCAGGCCTGCGCCTGTGCATGGGTGGCAAAGTCACCGCAGTTGTACAGGTTCCCGGAACATGAACACTGCCCCTGCACTGGCGTGAATGTGGGCGTTGGAGTGGCGGTGTCAAACGGCGTAACCGAAAGGGTCGCTGTTACCGTAGGCGTCTCGGTCAAGGCTGGCGTGTGTATGGGCGTCTCGGTGACCGTAGGGGTCTCGTCGAGACACGCGCTCCACAGGCCGCGGTTGGCGTCCCTGGCCTCTTGCTGCAACCGCAGGAACTCGTCGGCATATCGCACATCGGGCGTGTAGGTGTGGACCTGGGCATAGCCCTGGCCAACCAGCTCGGCGTTAACAAAAGTCTCTCCGACATAGACATAGCGCAAGAGCCGACCATAGAGGTCCGTCTCCGAGATGTCCTTCTCCAGGCGCACCATCTTGCCCAGTACCAGCTCGGTGGTCTTGAGAGTTGCCTCGACCGCATAGCACTCCGCCGTGCGGAGCTCGGGCGTGTCGATGCCGATGAGGCGGACGTGATGGCCCGTGACAAGCTCAATGGTATCGCCGTCGATCACCCGCGTGCAGAGGACCTCGTTGGCCACCAGGGTTGATGTGGTCGTCGGCGTATCAGACGGCGCAACGGTGGGGATGATGGTCGGCGTGGGAGCCGAACCCGGTCCCCAGGGCAGCGGGCCCGATCGGCCATAGTTGCCGCCAAGGATGACCAAGTCAAAGATGTTCAGGCATCCGTCCGCGTTCAGGTCCAGGATGGCGTCCTGGGGAGGACACTGGCCAAAAGCGACACCCAGGGCAACCAGGTCCAGCAGCTGGATCACTCCATCGCCGTTGATGTCGCCGCCCGGAAGGGTGATGGCAGCGAGGGTAGAGGTCTGGCTGGCGGCGACATCCAGCATCCCCTCAGCGGAGAGAAACCCCGGGGCCGAGGCCCTTACCACCAGGTTGCCTGTCGGTGCGTCGAGGAGGACGAAGCTGCCGTCGGCGTTGGTGGTGATAGATTGCCCACCGACGGCGACCAGCACGCCACCGTAGCTCGTGCGAGCCTGCAGATGGACCTGCCCGAGGAGGACGGCGCCAGACAAAGCGGGCTGCGCCAAGCCAGCCTGGGTGCCGATGGCGACGACCACCAAGGCTACAAGCAACACGTGGAATGGACATCGAGTGCTCATATCGCCTTCACCTGCCAATGCGCGCTCTTGCCCGCGCGGATGGTCCTCGGCGCATCGGCGATGGCCGCGCCCACGCCGGTGATCACCAGCCGCTGTAGCGCCAGCGCGCCGTGCAGCACGGTCAGCCGCGCCTTGACCCCCTCCACGCCGCATTTGAGCTGCACGGTGCCCCAGGCCGCGCCGTTGGACCAGAACCAGGTCCCATCCACCGGCGCGAAGGTCATGGTCTTGTTCACTGCCGAGTACTGAAAGCCGGTCCAGGCCAGCACCGCCGCCCAGGCGGCCATGGCCCGGGCATAGTGGTGGCCGCACTCGGCCTCGTCGAAGGGGCTGCGCTTGCGCCCGTCGTAACGGTCGCGGATCGCCTCGATTACCTTGAGGCCGTCCTCGGTGAGCCCCTCGTAGAGCATCCCCACGGCGGCGCAATACTCGAAGCCGGTCATCACCTCGTTATAATAGGGGAAGGGGCGGACCGGCCGCCGGCCCCGCGGGTAGGTCGCCATCAAGAGCGCCGACTCGTCGCCCAGGACGAAGGAGCGCAGGTGGTTAAAGTGGTCGTGAAAGCTCTCCCGCCAGTTGTAGCGCATGACGCTCTGCAGGGTGCGCTGGACGTTGTCGGGGTCCAGCAGGTAGCCGAGGCCGCAGACATGGGCCAGGTATTGCCCCGCGAGCTGGTCCACCAAGCAGCCGGCGCCCAGTTGCAGCGCCGGGTCGGCCAGGTCCGCCGAGCCCATGCCCACGCGCAGCCCTGGCGCGATGGCCGACTCGTCGCGGGGCGGGCGGACCTCGTGCTCATAGTATTCGCCGTTAAAGAGGTTCTCGTCCAGCCAGGCGCGGCCTCGCTGGCAGAGGTCATGGCATTTGGCGGCGAAGGCATCCTCGCCCAGGTAGCGGGCCATCGCCTCGGCGGCGCAGAGCGCGCCCAGGTACCAGCTCCCCATCTGCGGGTTGGGGCCGTAATACTCGACGTCCATGGTGTTGTGCTGGCAGCCCTCCATGACGCCGTCCTGGTCGGCGTCCCAGCCGCCCTCGATCCAGCAGAACTCGAGGGCGCGGCGGGCGTGGGGCCACAGCGCGCGCAGCCACTCGTCGTCGCCGGAGAGCTGCCATTCGCGATAGAGCTTGATCAGGCAGCCCATTTGGCCGTCGGCGGCGGCGCGGCCGTGCTCCTGGGCGCGGTGCAGCGGCAAGTGGACGCGAAAGCTCATCAGCCCGCGCGCGTCGGTGGCGTGGGCGAACTCGACCTCGCGCATGGAGCGAGCCAGGTCGGCAAAGAGGAACGGGGTGGTCGCCTCATAGTTCCAGACGTGGGTGCAGGAGCCAAAGCAGCAGCCGGCGGTGTCGCAGCTCCCCTCCCAGCCGTAAAAGCGCCCGTCCTCGGTGCGGAAACAGGTCTGGGTGCGCAGGGTGCTGGCGTTATCCAGCGCCGCCTCCTTGATCACGTCGGGGAGGTCGCAGTCGCAAAAGGCCGTCACGAAGCGCAGCGTCTCCTCCTCCAGCGCGGGGAGGCGCGGCGCGGTCTTGGCGGCCACGTCCCAGGCGTCGGCGTATTGGGTGGCGTAATAGTTGCCGACGCGCTCCAGGTCGGGCTCGCCGCAGCAACAGGCCGAGGCGCTCCGGCGCGGGTGCCAGGTGCGCCGGTTGGGGAAATGCCAAGCCAGCAGGAAGGTCAGCGCGCGGGACTCGCCCGCGGGGATCTCTACCTGGGCGCACAGCGAGGCGACGGGCCCCTCGGATTTGCCCACAGGTTGCGGGTCCAACTGCCCGTCGGCGCAGAAATCGTCCCAAAAGTCCAGCAGCGAGTCGCCCCAGCTCAGCTCGGCCCAGGCGGCGCGATGGGAGAGGCGCGCCTCGGCCTCCAGCACGGTCAGCGCCAGCGTGCCCCAGGTCTCTGCCGCCGGGTCCACCCCCTCGGACCAAAGGAACATCCCGCGCAGGCCGTCGGCCTCGCGGTAGGCGTTGCGGTTGGCCTGCTGCCCCACGGCAAAGTCGGGCTGGCCGAGCCAGTCGAGGTTGGGGCTGTGGCCGTCCTGGCCGATGAAATTGGGCAGCGTGCCGCAGATGGAGGCCGTCAGCGAGGCGGCGCCGCGGTTGGTCAGGACGTAGCGGAGCGCCGCCACGGGGATGCCGCTCGAGTCGGCGTCGCCGGGGATGAAGGGGTTCCAGGCCTCCAGCCGCGCCCCCAGGGGGAGGTCAGGATCGGAGAGCAAGACCTGGCCGAAGGGGTAGGCGGCGGCGAACTCGCAGCGGCGAAAACGCGGCAGGCCGTGGTTGAGCGCGCGGCTGCCGTGGGAGGCCTCATACGCCTCCAGCGGGAGCGGCCCTTCCAGCAGGCGCGTGAAGGCCGGGCTGCCGTGGGGCTGGGCGTGCACGGCAAAAAAGGGGCCGTTCTGCCGCCCGATGTTAGGGGTGAAACCTTTGGCCGGGCGGTTGACCACCTCCCAGTCGTGGAGATCGCCGCGGCCGCCGAGCGAGATGGTGCCGGTGCCGAGCCCGCCGATGGGCAGGGCGATGCGGGCGAGGTGGTCGGCGTCGTAGCGGTTGAGCACGGGCCAGCGCGGGTTCAGGTTCTCGGCCATGGCGGACCTCCTGGGAGAGCTGGACGCAGATGAACGCAGATGGGCACGGATCAGGACCAACGATGGCTACCATTGTAGCCTGTTTGGGGAGGAGGGGCAAGTGGCGTGGCTTGCCACATCCCGCCGAGAACGCTAGAATGGAGCATGGACCAAGACCTGACAGGTCCCAGCAGATCCTCTCGCAAACCGATTCCTCGGCGCAGAAGCCGGGCCGCTGCTGAAGCGCCGCCCGTCTGGGACCGGTCAGGTCACGACTCGCAACGGGAGGAGACATGAAACCCAACGTTCTACTCATCCACTGCCACGATCTGGGCGACCTGATCGGCTGTTACCCGGGCAACGAGGCGCGCACGCCCAACCTGGACCGGTTCGCGGCGGAGGGGGTGGTGTTCGAGCAGTACTATGCCGCCTCGCCGACGTGCAGCCCCAGCCGCGGGGCCATGCTCACCGGGCTGTCGCCGCACCGCAACGGGCTGATGGCGCTGGCCAGCGGCGGGCATTGGGAGGTCAGCCCGCAAGTCCCCACGCTGCCGCGGCTCTTCCGCGAGGCGGGGTATGCCACGGCCAGCTTTGGCACCTGGCACATCAGCGCGGATTTCGCCGAATACGGCGTGGAGCAGGGAACGCAAGAGGGGCCGTGCGAGGCGCTGGCGGAGCGGGCTATGCGTTTCATGGATCAGCGCCCGGCGGGGAGGCCGTTTTTCCTGATGGTGGGCTTTCGCGAGCCGCACCGCGCCTGGGGCGACCCGGCGTCGCTCCCCTGGAAGCCGGAGCGGGCGGCGGGGCCCGGCTATCTCCCCGACGCGCCCGAGATCGCGGAAGAGATGCGCCAGTTCTACGCCGACGTGGGGCGCATGGATGCCGCGGCGGGCGCGCTGCTGCGGCATGTGGATGACCATGGGCTGCGAGAGAGCACGCTGGTGGTTTTCACCGCGGACCACGGCATCGCCATGCCGCTGGCCAAGGGGACGCTCTACGACCCAGGGATCAAGATCGCGCTGGTGGTCCGCTGGCCGGGACAGATCGCCGGGGGGCGGCGCTGCGACGCGCTGGCCTGGAACGTCGATCTGCTGCCCACGCTGCTGGAGGGCGCCCGAGAGGCGGCGCGGATCCCCGCGGGGCTGGACGGGCGCAGCCTGTGGCCCTACCTGGCCCAGGGCGAGTCGGTGGGGCATGACGCGGTCTATCCCGAGCAGACCTGGCACGATTTCTACGAGCCGATCCGCGCCATCCGCACGCCGCGCTACAAGCTGATCCGCAACTATGAGACGGGGCGGGGCGTGCAGATCGCCGCGGACATCCTCCCCTCGCCGACGGTGGACGTGATGCGGGAGACGCTGCGGGGCTGGCCGCGTCCGCCCGTGGAGCTCTACGACCTGGCCGCGGACCCGCTGGAGCGCCGTAACCGGGCGGGCGACCCGGCGCTGGCGGCGGTGGAGGCGGACCTATCCGCGAGGCTGGACCGCCGGCTGCGCGAGACGGGTGACCCCATCCTGAACGGGGTGGTCCCCGCGCCCATCGGCTACTGGGAGCATTTCCTGGCCAAACCTGCTGGGCCGGGGGCGCTGCCCCCCGCGCGCGGCGAGGAGGGCTGGGTCACGGTGCGGTGGCCAAAGGGCGCGACGATGCACCGTTGCGCCAAGTAGGTGAGCCTGTTCGTCAGGGCGCCAAGGGTAGCGGGAAAGGAGACGCCGATCATGGGTTCTACTCAAGCAAGGAGACA
Organism: Chloroflexota bacterium; assembly: GCA_012689325.1. GTDB lineage: Bacteria > Chloroflexota > Anaerolineae > JAAYEA01 > JAAYEA01 > JAAYEA01. Next base: position 6,460 of record JAAYEA010000496.1, on the reverse strand, counting down.
GTGGGCCGCGGCTCTCCTCGGGGCGGCCCTGCTGTGGGGTACGCGCTGCGGCGGCTGGGCCTTCGCAGATGGGCGGATTATCTATGTGGACGCCGACGCCGCGCCAGGGGGGAATGGCAGCTCCTGGGCGGCGGCTTTTCGTCAACTAGAACCTGCGCTGGCGGAGGCGGTGGCCGGAGACGAGATCTGGGTGGCAGCGGGCACCTACAAGCCGCACCAGGGCAGCGACCGCGAGGCCAGCTTTGGGCTCCCCAACGGCGTGGCGCTCTATGGCGGCTTTCGCGGCGACGAAACCAGCCGGGAGCAGCGCGACCCGCGCGCCAACGTCTCCCTGCTCAGCGGCGACATCGGCGCGCCCGGCGTGCGAGAGGACAACTCGTACCATATAGTCACTTGTTCCGGCGTGACCGCTACCCTGGACGGCTTTACCATCGCCCACGCCTATTCGTCCCTCTACGAGATGTCGCTGCGGGGCGGCGGCCTGTTCATCCTGGAGGGCGACGTCACGGTGCGCCGCTGCACCTTCCGCGACAACGCCGCCTACTCGGGCGCTGGGATGGGGGTCGTCTCCAGCAGCCCCAAGGTGGTCGGCTGCACCTTCCACGGCAACGAGGCCCAGTGGGGCGGCGCCATCTATACCGATTTCAGCAGCCCGTTCATCGTCAACAGCCTCTTTGTGGGCAACTCGGCGGTGCGGTTCGGCGGCGCAATCGTGAACGCCGGGGTGGTGGTCAACTCGGTTTTCAGCGGCAACACCGCCGGCGAGGATGGCGGGGCCATCTATTACGGCGCGCAGGTGGCCAACTGCACCTTCAGCCGCAACGCCGCTGGACGCCAGGGCGGCGCCATCTTTTTCCTCGATTGGGCGCCTTCCACCCTGACCAACTCGATCCTCTGGGAGAACGGCGAATCCGAGTTGTACCCGGCCTGCGGCCCCACGACCCTCTCGCGCTGCATCGCCCGGAAGCAGTACCCCTGCATGCAGACGATGGAGGCCGACCCGCAGTTCGTGGACGCCGACGGCGCGGACAATATCACGGGCACGCTGGACGACGACCTGCGCCTGCGCCCGATCTCGCCAGCCATCGACGCGGGGGACAATGCGGCGGTGGCGGCCGACCTGGCCGACCTCGATGGCGACGGCAACACCAGCGAGCCGACGCCGCTCGACCTGGGCGGCCACGCTCGCCGCTTCGATGCCGCCAACCCGGACACCGGCCTCGGCACGCCGCCTGTGGTGGATATCGGCGCCTACGAGCTGGTCCTCAGCGGCCTGTATCTCAGCAAAGCAGCCCAGCCCGCCGCCTGCGTCCTCCCCGGCCAGTGGCTGACCTACACCCTCTCGTTTGGCAACAACAACACCCAGGCCGCCGCCAACGTGGTGATCACCGACCTGGTGCCCGCGCCCCTGCTGGACCTGCGCTTCCGCACCAGCGGGGTCGCCATGACGCCCGTGCCCGGCGCGAGCTATGCCTGGCGGATCGCCAGCCTCGGCCCCGACCAGGCCGGGACCATCAGCATCGCCGGGCGCGTCAACCCAGCGATCACGAGCCGCACCTGGCTGGCCAACACCGCGCTCATCGGCAGCGCCACCGCTGACCCCGACCCTTCGGACAACCGCGCCACCGTGCGCCTGGTCATCGGCGGAATCATCTATGTCAACGCGGCGGCTCCCGCTGGCGGCGATGGCACCTCCTGGGCTGCTGCCTTCAACGACCTGACCGCGGCCCTGGCGGCGGCCTATCCCGGCGAGGAGCTCTGGGTGGCCGCCGGGACCTACAAGCCCGCCGCCAACGACTGGGAGGCTTCCTTCGCGCTCAAGAGCGGGGTGGCGGTCTATGGCGGCTTTCGCGGCGTCGAGACCGCCCGGGCCCAGCGCAACTGGCGCGCCAACATGACCCTGCTCAGCGGCGAGATTGGCGAGCCCGGCGATCCCTATGACAACTCGTCCCATGTGGTGACGGCGCGGCAAGTTGACGCTACGGCGATCCTCGACGGCTTTCACATCGCCCACGGCGGCGGGCTGTGGATCTACCAGGCTTCTCCCATCATCGCCAATTGCGTCCTGCGCGACAACTTGGCCATGAGCGGCGGGGGAGTGGCTATCTATGGCGGGAGCCCGCTGATCGTCAACTGCCGCCTGGCCGGGAACGTGGCGAGCTCCTGGGGCGGCGGCATCTATGTCTATGAGAACAGCGCGCCTCAGGTGGTCAACTGCGTCTTCACTGGAAACTCGGCTCGGCGCCAAGGAGGCGGGGTGTTCGCCGAGGCGCCCAGCGCGCCGGTGGTGATCAACTGCACCTTTGTGGGCAACGCCGCGCCGGAGGGGGGCGGCTACTATTTCATTGCCCACGGAGCGGTGGTGATCAACTCGCTCTTCTGGGGCAATCGCGGCGGCCAGCTCGTCCCGCGCTACAATGATCAGGACCCGCAGATCAGCTATTGCCTGGTGCAGGGGGGGATAGCAGGCGATCACAACATCTCTGGCGAACCGCGCTTCCTGGACGCCGACGGGCCGGACAATATCGCCGGGACTTACGACGACGACCTGCGGCCGCACCCGCTCTCCTCGGTCGTGGACGCCGGCCACAACGCCGCCTTGCCCGCCGACCTGGCCGACCTGGATGGCGACGGCAACCGCAGCGAGCCGACCTCCTGGGACGTGGGCCGTAGCGCCCGCCTCTTTGATGTTCAGGTCAAGCCCGATACCGGCGCCGGCGGCCCGCCCGTGGTGGACATCGGCGCCTTCGAGGGCGGGCAGACAGGCCTCTATGTGCACAAGATAGCTATCCCCGCGCCCGGCGTCAGGCCCGGGGACCCGCTGGAGATCGTCATCGCCTTTGGCAACAACAGCGGGCAGTCGTTCAGCGACATCACTATCACTGACCTGATCCCCGCGGTCCTGGTGGAGCGAAGCTTGTCCTATGAGGGGGTGGTGGCCGCACCGGTGGCTGGAACGGCCTACTCCTGGCGGGTGGCCGAGCTCGGCCCGCACCAGCAGGGCGTCATTCGCATCAGGGGGCGGATCAGCCCTGCGGTGGCGCAGCGCCTGCACCTGATCGACCCCGCCACCATCAGCGCGCCGGCCCCCGACCTGGACGGCAACGACAACCGCAGCGCGGTGGACACGGTGGTGGCCGGCGTGATGTACGTGGATGCGGACGCCCCGGCGGGCGGAGACGGCAGCTCGTGGGCCACTGCCTTCCGTGACCTGCAAGACGCCCTGGGCGACGCGGTGGCCTATGACGAGATCTGGGTGGCCGCAGGGACCTATCGCCCGACGACCACCGCGGATCGCGAGGCCTCTTTCCCTCTGGTGGGCCAGGTCGCGCTCTATGGCGGCTTTCGCGGCGGCGAGACCAGCCGGGAGCAGCGCGATTGGCGGCTCAACCCGACGATCCTCAGCGGCGAAATCGGCGTGCAGGGCGGCCTCGGCGACAATGTCTATCACGTGGTCACCGCCAGCCCCTCCAGCCTCCCCGCGCGGCTGGATGGCTTCCGGATCACCGGCAGCTATGCCAACGGGAGCTATCCCCGGGGGAATGGCGGCGGGCTCTATGTGGCGCAGGGGAACACGCTGGTCGTCAACTGCGCCTTTGTCGACAACTCGAGCCTGCATAACGGGGGCGCCGTCAGCCGCTATGGCGGGACGTTGCGCGTGGTCAACACGGTCTTTATCGACAACGAGTCGAACTCCGGAGGGGCGATCTATTCCGACCCCCAGGATAGCGGCCTGTCGTTGGCCAACTGCGCCTTCATCGGCAACAGGGCCTCCTCGGGCGGGGCGCTGTACAGTTCTTGGGGCGCACCGGAGGTGGCCAACTGCACCTTTGCCAACAACACGGCCAACGCCGGGGGCGCCATCGTGACCGGCTATGGCAACATCATCATCAGGAACTCGCTGTTCTGGGGCAACAGCGACCAGGCCATCCTTGGCAGCGCGCAGGTCAGCTACAGCCTGGTACAGGGGGGCTATGCGGGGGCGGGCAACCTGAGCGCCGACCCGCGCTTTTTCGGGCTGGCAGGCCGGGATGGTGCCCCGGGGACGGCGGACGATGACCCGCGCCTGCACCCGGACTCGCCGGCCATCGACGCGGGCAGCAACGCCCTGATCGCCGCCGACCTCGCCGACCTGGACGGCGATGGCGACCTGGCCGAGCCGGTCCCCTACGACCTGTGGGGGCAGGCGCGGCGCGTCGACGTCCCCGGCCGGCCGGACGCCGGCGCGGGCGCGCCGCCGCTCGTGGATATGGGCGCCTGCGAGGCGGTTTTTTGGGCCAGCGCTCTACCGCTGTTGCAGAGGTAGGGGCTCGTTAGCCCAGGTCCGCCATGAGAGCCATCGGCACGGCGCCCACGCCGACGATGCCGGGGCCGGTGTGCACGCCCAGCACGGGCGAGACGCGGATCGTCTCCAGGAAGCCGACGTTGAGCGCGGCGCGGAGCATCCCCGCCATGGTCTCGGCCAATTCGGGGCGCTGTCCGTGCTGCACGGTGATCCAGAGCGCCTGGTTGGCATACTTGGCCTTGAGGTGATCGGCGATGATCTCCATGGCCCGCGGCATGGATCGCCCCTTGCCGACGTTGCTGTACTTGCCGTCGGCGTGGTCCACGTGGATGACGGGCTTGATGTGCAGCAGGCTGCCCGCGAGGGCGGAGACCCGGCCGATGCGCCCGCCTTTGGCCAGGTAGGCGAGGGTCTCCAGGGTATAGACCACCTCGGCGGCGTCGCGGATGGCCGTCAGGCGTGCCAGGATATCGGGCAGCGCCCAGCCGGCGCGGGCGGCGCGAGCGGCTGCCAGCACCTGGAAGCGCTCCCCGCTGGCCAGCGTCATGCTGTCCACCAGGGTCACGTTGCGGGCGTCCTCGGCGCCCAGTCGGGCGGACCCGATGGTGCCGCTCAGGCCGGACGAGATGTGGATGGAGAGGAGCGGCTCGTCGGCGCCCAGCTTGGAGTAGAGCTCGGCAAAGAGCCCGGCGGAGGGCTGGGCGGTGCTGGGGATATGCGGCCACATGCCGGTCAGCCGGTCATAAAAGGCGTCGGGGGTCATCTCCCAGGCGTTGACCTCTTCGCCGGGAAATTGGATGAACAGGGGGGCGACGGCTATACCCAGCGCGGCCGCCTCGGCGGGGGTGAGGTCCGCGGCGCAGTCGGTGACAATCTTCATCTCTTGCATCTCTCTTGGTGCAGAATAGCAGCTTTTGTATTATACCGGTTTTCTTCCAGAATGGAAATATGGAGGCGGGGGGCGCGATGAGCGAGCGACGGGAAGGGGCGCAGGATGGGGCAGGCTGGCAAGTCCGCGAGGTGGAGGCGGCAGGGCAGCCGCTGCGGCTCTGCTGGAAGCCGGGGCTGGCCCACGGCGCGCCCAACGACCCCGCCGCCGAGTTGCTGGCCGAGCGCGCCGAGGTGGCGGCGGGCGAGCGGGTGCTGAGCCTGGGGTGCGGGCCCGGCTGGGAGGGGGCGGCGGCGGCCCGGCGGGCCAGCCCGGGGCGCGTTTGGCTGGCCGATGTCCACGTCGCCGCGGTGGAGGCGGCGCGGCGGACCCTGGCCGCCAACGGCATCGCCAACGCGGAGGTCCGCGTCAGCGATGGCGCGGCGGAGCTGCCGGACGTCCCGCCCGCCGATGTCGTCCTGGCGCGATTGCCCAAGGGCAAGCTCCCGGCGCTGCAGGTGATCTGGGACGCCTTTGGGGCGCTGCCGCCCGGGGGGCGTTTCTACCTGGCCGGGGCCAACGACGAGGGGATCAAGACTTACCTGGCCCACGCCGCGGCGCTCTTTGGCGACGAAACGCTCTTGGCTTACCGGCGGGGGTGCCGGGTTGGGCGGTGCGTCAAGCCGGAGCGCCCGCCAGAGCTGCCGGCGGCCTTTCGGGAGCCCTGGCTCGACCATGCCCGCTACCATGCTTTCGACGTCCAGGTGCGCGGCGCGACCTACGCGATCCGCTCGCGGCCGGGCGTCTTTTGCTGGGACCGGCTCGATGAGGGGAGCCGGGCGCTGATCGACACGATGGAGATCGGGCCGGAGGACCGGGTGCTGGACATCGGCTGCGGCTATGGCATCGCGGGCGTGGCGGCGGCGCGGCTGGCCCCACAGGGCGAGGCCTGGCTGGTGGACGCCGACATCCGGGCGGTGCGCGCCGCCGAGCGGACGGTGGCGGCCAACGGGCTAGCGAATTGCCGGGTGCTGCTCAGCGACGGGGCCGCGGCGGTGCGGGGGACGGCCTTTGACGTGGTGGTCACGAACCCACCCTTTCACCAGGGCGCGGCGACCGAATACGACGTGGCCCCCCGGTTCATCCGCGAGGCGGCGGCGGCTCTGCGTCCCGGCGGGCGGCTCTACCTGGTGGCCAACCGCTTTCTGCCCTACGAGGCGTGCGTGCAGGCCGCCTTTGGCGCGGTGCGGGTGGCCTACGAGGACCGGCGCTTCAAGGTGTTGCTGGCGACGCGGGCGGGTTGAGGG